>JBARTN010000291.1:0-15360 GCA_049645265.1 Polyangiales bacterium | reverse complement strand
GTGCTGAACACGTTTTCGAGCGGTACCCCGAGCATCTCTGCGCGCGTTCGGTCGATGTCGAGATCGTATTGCGGCGTCGTGACGCTGAAGGTGCTGAACACGCGCTGCAGCCCCGCGGTTTCGTTGGCGGCGCCGATGAGCTCCCAGGTCTTCTGTTCGAGCGTCTGGAGCCCCAAGCCGCTGCGGTCCTCGACCATCAACTTGAAGCCACCACCCCGACCGAGCCCCCGCACCGCGGGCGGCTCGATCACGAAGAACTGAGCTTCGCGGATCCCCGATACCAGGCCCCAGAGCTGTTGGGCAATCGCGGGCGCGCTTTGTGACGGACCTCGCTCCGAAAAAGGCTTGAGGGTGACGAAGATGGCGGCCGCGTTGGATGCCGCGCTGAATGTTGCACCTGAAAAACCGACGATCTCGACCGTGTGATTCACGCCAGGCACGGCGCGAATCCGTTCGGCGGCCTCCGTCACCACCGCATCGGTGCGGGAAAGCGCTGCCCCCTGGGGGAGCTGGCCTGCGACGATGAGATAGCCTTGATCCTGCTCGGGGATGAATCCGGTGGGTACGCGCCAGAGAACGAGCCCAGTCAAGCCGAGGAGCGCGATGAACACCGCCGCCGCCATCTTCGGGTGCGCGACCACCGGACCTAGCGATCGGATGTAGCGTTCGGTTCCGGCCTCGAGGCCGCGGTTGAACGTTCGATAGAAGGGCTCGACTACACGTGCCACCGCTTGCCCGAGCTTGCTCTTGGGCGCGTCCTTGGGCTTCATGACCAGTGCACCGAGTGCAGGGCTCAAAGTCAGCGAGTTGAATCCCGAGATGACGACCGCGGTGGAGATGGTGACCGCAAACTGAAGGAAGAACTGTCCGGGAATGCCGCCGAGAAATGCCGTCGGCACGAACACCGCCGCGAGCACGAGCGCCATGGCGACGAGCGCCGAACCCACTTCGTCCATCGTGACGTGCGCCGATTCGCGAGCGCTCATCCCCTTCGCGAGATTTCGCTCGATGTTCTCGACCACGACGATGGCGTCATCGACGACGACCCCAATGGCCAGGACCAGACCGAAGAGTGAGAGGTTGTTGAGGGAGAACCCGAGGGCCGCCATCGCCGCGAACGTGCCGATCAGCGAGACAGGAATCGCCACAATCGGAACAATCGCGGCCCGCCAGGACTGCAGGAAGGCGACGATGACCAAAATGACGAGCAGCACGGCCTCGAAAATGGTTTCGTACACCGCCGAGACCGACTCCTCGACGAAGACGGTGGGGTCGTATGCGATCTGGTACTCGAGGCCCTCGGGAAAATGCGTGGCAAGCTCGGCCATCGTCGCGCGGAGCTCGGTCGCCGTCTCGAGCAGATTGCTTCCGGGGAGCTGGAAGATGCCGATGCCCACCGCGGGCTTGCCATCGAGGTGACTGTTGGTGGAGTAGCTCAGCGCGCCCATCTCGATTCGGGCGACATCCTCGACGCGGGTGACTCTGCCCACTGCGTCGGTCTTCACGATGGCGTTGCCGAATTCCTCTGCGTCGACGAAGCGCCCCTGCGCGCTCACGACGAGTTGGAACGCATCTTGGTTGGGCATCGGCGGTTGGTTGAGCGCGCCGCCGATGATCTGCACGTTCTGGGCTCGCAGCGTGTGCACGACGTCCTCGGCGCTCAGATCGTGCGCCGCCATGCGATCGGGGTTCAGCCAGATGCGCATGCTGTATTCGCGCGCGCCGAAGATGGTGAGGCTCCCGACTCCGTCGATACGGGTCAGCACGTCCCGCACGTGCAGAACCGCGTAGTTGCTCACATAGAGGTCGTCGTATTCTGCGTTCGGCGATTGGAGATGGATGACCATCATGAGGTCCGGCGAGCTCTTTTCCACGAGGACGCCGGTCCGGCGGACTTCCTCGGGCAACCTGGGCTCCGCGACCGCGACGCGGTTCTGGACTTGGACCTGCGCGATGTCGAGATCGGTGCCGGGCGCGAAGGTGACCGTGATCTGCATTGCGCCGTCGTTGGTCGCCTGTGAGCTCATGTAGAGCATGTTCTCGACGCCGTTGATCTGCTCCTCGATCGGGGTTGCCACCGTTTGTGCAATCGCTTGCGGTGTGGCCCCCGGGTAGTTGGCCCGAACCCTCACTGTGGGAGGCGCGATCTGAGGATACTGAGCGACGGGCAAGCTGAGGTAGGCCAGGAGCCCGACTACCACGAACAGGATGGAGAGCACCGACGCGAACCTGGGTCGCTCGATGAAGAAGTGCGCGAACCTCATTGCGAGGCACCCGGCTCCGTGGCCGCGTCGCTCGGAGCTTCTTCGGTTGGCGTGACCGGAGCGCCGGGACGTGCACGTTGCGTCCCTTCGATGATCACCCGATCACCGGGATTCAGCCCGCTGCGGATCAACCGTTGCCCGTCGATCACGGGACCGAGCTCGACGGTTCGACGCTCGACCAGATTCTCATCGCCCACGACGAAGACGAATTGAATCAGTTGGTCCGCCATGATCGCTCGATCGGGGATGAACAGCGCCTCGTGGGCGTCCCCGTGGGGGATGCGGACCGTTCCGAACATACCCGGGATCAGCAGGCCGTCGTCGTTCGGGAAGACCGCGCGCAGCTCTCGGGTGCCCGATCGCTCGTCGATGCGATTGTCGATGAAATCGATGTGTCCTTCGTGCTCGGTCCCAGACTCGTCGATCAGCCGGGCTGGAATTGGCTCCGCCTTCTCGCCCTCGGTGTTTCCCCAGAGCCGCGCGTAGCGAAGGGCCGACTCCTCGTCGACGGTGAAGTAGAAATGGACCGGGTTTTCGGAGACGATCGTCGTGAGCAGCGTCGAGCCATTGGTGCTGTCCCGTACCAAGTCGCCTGGATGCACCAGTCTTCGACTCACCCTCCCGGAGAAGGGCGCACGCAGCTGCGTCCAGGCCAAGTCCAACCGAGCGCTTTCGACGGCCGCCTGCGCGGATTGCAGATCAGCCTGCGCCGTCAGGTTGTCTTGAAGGCGCGTGTCCAAGGTGTCTTGAGAAACCGCGCCGGATTCCTTGATCGCCTGCACTCGCTGGAGCAAGACGGTGGAGGTTTCGACCTGCGCCTTGGCCTGAGCCATCTCAGCCTCTGCGGCTTTGAGCGTGGCGCGATACGGGCGGGGATCGATTACGAACAGGACGGTTCCCTTTTCGACCCTTGCTCCATCGCGAAAGTTCACCGACTGGAGGTATCCTCCGACGCGCGCGCGGATCTCCACCGACTCCACCGGCGCGACCCGTCCCGGGTATTCGTCCCACTCCGTGAACGTCTTTGCGACCGCCGTCGCGACCAGGACCTCGGGCGGCGCCGGCGCCGGGCCTTGGCCCTTCCCGTGGCATCCAACCAGGGCCAACGAGATCGCGAGACCCATCGCGAGGCTGCAGGCTCGGGCACGGACGACTTGAAGGACTCGGACACGCTTCATGGGCACGATTCCTCGGCGCGGGATCCTAAGCGCACAGGGTGCCGTTCGCAACACCTCAATCCGCCCAGATTCGGTAAATGTAAACGGAGTAGCCGATGGCGATTAGGATTCCCGGAACGAACCAGTTGTCGTTCCTCAAAACGTTGTCCGTCGCGAGATGTGAGCCGTGATGATCGCGAAGGTGACCCAGCGGACAGAACTCGGACCCTCACGCGGGTTGCCGACGGCTCGCCATGCGCAAGTCGAGCGCGGCATCCGCGTTAACCCGCCAAGTTGGCGAAGGTCACCCCTCCACCCGACACCGTGTGGGACCGAGACTTTCGCTTAGGCTGCGCGTCGTGCGTAGCGATGATGCAGCCCGCCGACCATCGGGAGGGCGACGATCTTCCCTCCATCGATGGACTCGCGCTCGCGGGGTTCGGGGGCGTCCTTGTCGAGCGCGAGGTGTGTTCGGGATCCGTGATAGTACTCGAGGTACTTCCGAAGGATACTCCGTAGGTGCTGCTCTCCGAGAACGATGACGTGGTCGAGGCAGTCCCGCCGAAGGGTGCCGATCACACGCTCGCAGTAGGGATTCTGCCACGGGGACTGCGGCGCGGTGAGGACCTGCTCGATTCCCATCGCATGCACTCGACGAACGAAGTTCGCGCCATCGATCTTGTCTCGGTCCCGGATGACGTACTTCGGAGCTGAGTCGTCGGGGAACGCGTTGACCAATTGCTGGCCTGTCCACTGCGCGGACGGACCCTCGGTGACGTTGAAGTGGACGATGCGTCGGCGCTCGTGCTCGAGGAACACGTACAGGATTCGAAACGTCGCTGTGGGCACGACAAAGAAGTCGATGGAAACGAGGTCCTTGGTGTGGTTCTGGAGAAACGCACGCCAGGTCTGCGACGGCGGCTTTCGCCGACGCGGCATGGTCCGCGACACCGTGGCTTCTCCGACCTCGAAGCCGAGCTTGAGCAACTCGCCGTGAATGCGAGGCGCTCCCCAGGTCGGGTTCTCGCGGGCCATTCGACGGATGAGCGTTTGGTCTTGCGCGTCAGTATGGCCAGCTGCTGTCGCAAGGCGAGGTTTTCGAGAGCGAGCTCGCGCTGCGCCTTCAGGCTCGATCTGGCGGCCGCGAGCAGGACGTACAGCAAGTCGATCATCGGGGTAGGGCGAGCTTGACCTCGAGCGTGGAAAGGTCAGCGATTGTGCAGCCGACGGGGTTCTGAGGAGGCACAGCCCATCCCAGCGTTTCTAGCGACCTCCTGCAGCGGGTGGGCAACGGAGACATCATCGTCAAACCCAACGTCGCGGAGCTTCGAGGCGACCGGGTCGAGTTCACCGACGGAACGGGCGAGCCGATCGACGCGATCATCTACGCGATCGCGGCTGTCATCTCCACGATGCTGCCAGCCCGACAGGAATCGACAGCGGTAAGCTGACAGTCATCGTGCGCCAGCGAATTTTCGTTCGAGCAGTTTGCCAGCGAAACCGCCGCCACTGTACTTGTTGATCCCGACCAGCGAATAGTCTGCGCCAGTTGCGATGGCGCGTGCGGCCAGCAAACCACTTTTGACGGCCGGACCGATACCCTCGCACATGTCACGCGTCGCGAGACCGACAGAATCGCCGACGATATATGCATTGCGATCACTCACGCCATTGACATTGCCGCGCAGGAAGTAGCTGTAGCCCGTGGGATGATATTGATCGTAACGGACCAGGCCGCGCCTCTGCAGTTTGTCGACGAACTTACCCCAATAATTCCGAACGTTGCCACCCTGCTGCTTTAGTCGCTCCGCCATACCTCCCAGGCCGACGTTGATGTATCCGTCCTCCTTGGGCACGTACCACGCATACCCCGGCAAGCCGTCATCGAAAAACCAGAGGTGGCAGGCCGGGTCTTTCCAGTCATACGCGAATTCTTGCTCGTATGTCGCCGTCTGCAGCGCACGGCTGCGCGCATTGCGTTCGCGGAAGAACGTCCGGTAGACCGGGCAGGCGGTGCCGCCCGCACCGACCAGGTATTTGGAACGGAATGCACCGTCGACGATGTAGTCGCCGCGGTCCCTGCGGATCTCACGCACCTTGTGTTGCAGCGCCGTGGCGCCGGCGCGTTGCAACAGGAAATCGTCGAATTCGAAACGGCGGATCGAATACTGGCGGGATTTGGGCCTGGCCGTGAGCGCCTTCCAGTGCAGGTGGAGCTCATCGAACATCATGATTCTCAACGGATAGTCGTTCGGATCAAGCTCGAGATCCGCCATCGCCTCGGGCGTGACCCAGCCCGCACACAGCTTGCTGCGCGGGAAAGCCGCCCGATCCAGCACCAGGACATCGAGCCCCGCATCGCGAAGTTTCCAGGCGCAGGTCGAGCCCGCGGGGCCGCCGCCTATCACAATGGCATCGGCCAGTTTCACGTTAATGCTTCCCCGACGTCTCCGGATACTGGTATTCGCGTGTCCAAGGCACGTTGTTATTGCCGCGCGGCGTGAAGACGACCTGGTATAGTTGCAGCGTGCCCGACTGGAAGCCCGCCGATGAACCGGCCAGGTACAGGCGCCACATGCGCACAAATTCCTCGTCATACATGTCCGCGACTTTGTCAGCCACGACTTCGAAGTTCTGCAACCAGCTCGCGCAGGTGCGCGCGTAGTGCGGGCGCAGGTTCTCGATGTCGATAATCGAAAACTTGTGCGGTTCGAAGACCGACATCATTTCGCTGAGGCTGGGAATGTGGCCGCCCGGGAAGATACGTTTGACGATCCATGGATCCGTCTTGTCAGGATAGCTCCGCCCGATCGAATGGATCAGTCCGAATCCTTCGGGCTTGAGGCTACGTTTGATGAGCGCGCCCAGCGTTCTGAAGTTGGCTAACCCGACATGCTCCAACATGCCAACCGAAACGAATGCGTCACAGCGTTGGTCGACCATTCGGTAGTCGTCCTCGACGAACGTCACGCGGCCGTCCAGGTTCTTGGCAGCCGCCCTCTCCCTCGCGAAAGCAACCTGCTCTTTGGAATTGTTGTAAGCGATCACGTCGACACCGTAGTGCTCGGCCATATGTATCGCCAACGCACCCCAGCCGCAGCCCGCCTCGATGACCTTCTGCCCGGGTTGCAGTTCCAGTTTCCGGCATACGTGGTCGAGTTTGGCGACCTGGGCCTCGGCCAGCGACGCGGCAGGTGTGTCGTAGTAAGCGCAGGTATATACCATACGTTCGTCCAGCCACAGTTTGTAGAAGTCATTGCCAAGGTCGTAGTGGTGGCGAACGTTGTGCCGTGAACGGTCCGGTGAGTTGACTCGCAGCGCGTACAGCAAGGATCGAATCTTAGGGCCGTAGTAACCGCTATCGTATTTCTGCGTAGTGGCCGCAGTGACTTCATTGGCAAACGCCAGCATGTCGCCGTGGATCTCGATCAGTCCCTCGGCATAGCATTCGCCAAAGCCCACGGACGGAGATCGCAAAAGCTCAAAGATCGCCCGCCGCTCGCGAAGCTCCATGCATGCCACTGGGGCCGCGTCCGTTACCGGAAACTCATCGCCGTTCCACAGCCGGATCGAGATACGAGGATCGCCGATGCGATTCATGATCCAGAGGATCAGCGAACGATCGAAACTAGACTCAGAGAAGGTCCGGCTGCTCTCAATTGCCATGCTGTGCACCTCTTTATGGACGCTATACGGACATGGTGCCATTCATGACTGTTGCCTACCATTGCGATTTGCCGAAAACGGGCCGACTTTTGACGTATTGCGCAGTGACTAAAACTCGGTGAGCCTGGGCGTGGTCTGGAAGGGCCTGACCGAGTACGCTGTCCTTCCTCAGAACGTCGTCCGTAGCGAGATGTTCGCCGTGATGCCCACGAGGGTGACGAACCGGGCAGAACACGGGGGAACCACAGGCCGTGTGGCTCATGTGGTCTGTTGGTGGTCTCACGCGGTGGGCCTTCTCGCCGAACCGTGGGCTGGCTGCGCCCGCTGGACAGCCAGCCGGCGATGCCTAGAGTGCCCCCCCTGTGGACGTCGACGTCTTCCTCCAGCTGAGCCCCGAAGCGCTTCGCGAGCGTCTCCCCGCGCTGGTGGCGGAGCAGGTGGATGACGCTGTGCGGTCGGACGCGATCTCCGCGGAGGTGGCCGAGTTGCTCGCCTCCTGGAGCGACTCGGACGTGATGTCGGCCGTTGACGCGGTGGCGGGCGTGGGCGTGGAGCGACGCTTGTACACGGCCCATCCTCTCCTGCGGAAGGCCGTGCGCGTCTGGTGCCGCCACGTGCTCGCCGGTTCCACTCTGGAGGGTGTCGAGCATTTAGAGGAAGCGGTTGCCGCGGGACCCACTGCCGTCGTCTGCAATCACCAGTCCTACATCGACACCAACGCGATCGACACCATCCTCTGCGGCCACACGGACGACGAGCTAGCCAATCGCTTTGTTTCCGCGGCCGGCCCGAAGGTCTACGAAGGCTTGCTCCGTCGTCTCGTCAGCGCTTCGCTCAACACGATCCCCGTTCCGCAGAGCAAGACCCTCGATCACACCGCCCAGCTTTCGGGACGCGACCTGGCACGACACTCGCTCGAGGCAGTCGCGCAGTCACATGCGGCCATGAATGAGGGGTACGTGCTCCTCATTTTTCCCGAGGGCGCCCGAACCCGGACGGGACGCATGCACCCGTTTCTGACCGCAGTCTATCGATACTTCAAGCTGCCTGGCATCCGCGTCGTGCCAGCGGCCCTGACCGGCACGGCCGAAGTCATCGGCGTCGGCGAGCGCAAGGTCCGACCCGGAGCCTGCACGCTGCGCTTCGGCTCGCCCATCGATGCGGACAAGGCAGGCGGCCCGCGCGACGCACGCGACGCTGCTCAGTTGGCGGTCTCCCACCTCCTCCCAATGGAGCTTCGGCCCGATTCTTGAGCGCGAGGCCCGGACTGGGAGTTGTCGCGTTTCTGGGAACGACGGTCCGTTCGTCCCGATAGCCACCGGTCTCCGAGACGCGGCGATGTGAATTCAGATGATATGAAGTGACGAACCGTGAACACGACGATGCAGTCAAGCACCTGTCTTGTTTGATATGGCTATGTGATTCCAGTTTGTTGTGATGGCCTGCAAAACCGGGCTTTCTGAACGCATAACCCGAAGGTCCGGTGGCGAGCGCTAGCGCTTCGGCGTCCGAATGAACCCGGCACCGTGCCGGGTTTGGCTGCGCTTTGCTGCGTCTTACTGTGCCTTTCGGCACTTCGCCCGACTCGCTTCGCCCCGGAAAAAGCGGGTCCAACCCGCGCCCAACTCCCACAATTTCTCCCATACAGCACGAAACAACCAGGAACGACACGCAACACCCGGAAACATGATCCCCGATGTTTTCCGGGGATTTCTCAATGATCCTGGTCGGTCAGTTTACGTAGGGGAGCTTCCCCTTAATTGCGCCGCTCTGGATGCTGCCGGCGGCTTGTTCGTGTTCGTCTGCGCTGTGCGCAAAGTCGAGTGCCGCGGCGAGCGCGTGCGCAACGTACGACGTGAGCCCAGGGTCGAGCGACTCCCCGCGCGAACGGAGATGACGAAGCACCGCTCGTAGATCGGTGCCTTCGATCAGCTCGAGCGTGAGGTAGTGGGCACCATCGTGGATACCGAAGTCGAGCACCCGCGCGATGTGCCCGTGATGCAGGAGCGCCGACAAGCGCGCCTCGCGGAGAAACATCTCGACGAAGTCCACCTCGTCGGCGAACGTGGGCAGGATGCGCTTCAGGCAAACGCGATGCTCGACCGCCCGGCACTTTGATCTCGCGATCGCGGGTAGGGCGCGCAGCTAGGGAAGCATCGGGTAGGGTCGCTTGATCCCAAGTGTGGAAGCGTCAACGATTGTGCGGTCGATGGGGTTCTGAGGAGGCACAATACACCAGAAGGCAATGACCGAGTCCGGTCTGTCGGTTTTCCTGGCGCAACAACTCAACGAAGCGCCTCTTCGAGCGCGCCCAGGCAGAGCTCCACGTGGCGCGGGGTCGCCGAGGCGCCCATCAAGCCGATGCGCCAGGCTTTGCCTTTGAAGTCGCCGAGGCCTCCGCCGATCTCGAGGCCATGGTCGGCAAGGAGCTTCGCGCGCACGGTGCGGTCGTCGACACCTTCGGGGATCCGCACGAGGGTGAGGGGAGGGAGGCGGCTGGTTTCGGCGACGGGAAGCTCCAGCCCAAGCGCTTCGAGGCCTTCGCGCAGTGCCTCCGCTTGCGCACGATGACGCGCGTACCGCGCTTCGAGGCCCTCTTCGAGCACGAGTCGAAGCGCTTCGTGGAGCGCAAAGATCATGTTGACCGGAGCGGTGTGGTGGTAGACGCGCTCGCCGCCGAAGTACTGGCCGATCAGGTTTAAATCAAAGTACCAGCTCTGCACTGGCGTCTTGCGCGTCGACAAGACCCGTCGAGCGCGCTCCGAGAACGAAACCGGGGAGAGGCCCGGCGGGCAGGAAAGGCACTTCTGCGTCCCCGAGTACACCGCGTCGATGCCCATGCGGTCGAGGTCGACCGGGACGCCAGCAAGGGAGGTCACCGCATCGACGAGAAGGAGCGCGCCACAGGAATCTGCGATGGCGCGAAAGGGGCCGAGGTCCTGCAGCACACCGGTCGAGGTTTCGGCGTGTACAATGGTGAGCACTTGGAAAGCGCGTTTCTTTGCCGCTTTGGCAACCTCGTCTGGATCCATCGCCTGTCCCCAGGGCGCATCGACGAGCGTAACCTCTGCACCGCAGCGTCGCGCCACTTCGGCCATCCGTTCACCGAAGACGCCGTGCCTGCAGATCAGTGCGTGGTCGCCAGGTTCCAGCAAGTTGACGAAGCAGCTCTCCATGCCCGCCGAACCGGTCGCCGACATCGGAAGCGTCAAGGCGTTCTCGGTGCCGAACACCTGCCGAAGCATCGCTTGCGTTTCGTCCAAGACTTGGAGAAAAACCGGATCGAGATGTCCAATCGTGGGCCGTGCGAGAGCCTCTAAGACGCGCGCCGGCACATCCGAGGGCCCGGGCCCCATCAAGACTCGTTGGGTCGAAGGCATTGGTGAACCATACAAGACAAAACCCCTCGAAAAAGACCTTTTCGAGGGGTTCATCCTACGAAAACGGGACGGCCCCCATTTTCGCGAGGCGAAGGCGGCTTGCTAGTTCAGGCGGCGGTAGACGCCGACCACGACGCCGAGCACCTGTGTCGTGCGCCAGTCGTTCTTTGGAATGAGAATCGGCGCCATGTCCTTGTTGGCAGGCTGCAGGCGGACGTGCTCGCGCTCTGGGAAGTAGTACTTGCAGGTGGCTTCGTCGCCGACCAGAGCGATGATGACCTCGCCGCGGTTGGCGGTGAGCTGCTTGCGAACGAAGACGAAGTCGCCGTCGAAGATACCCGCGTCGATCATCGAATCGCCGGTGACCCGCAGACCGAAGACGTCGCGCTGGCCGCCGATGAGCATGCGGTCGATGTGCACGGTGTCCTCGGGATGCTCGAGAGCCTCGCTGAGGGCGCCGGCAGCGACGCGGCCGATGATGGGAATTGCGATCAGGTCATCGTTGGAGGCCGGCGGACGGCTGCTCGGCCTGCCATCCGGGGTCTTCATCAGGCGGAGAGTCCGCGACTTCATGTCCTCCCGGGTGAGGTAGCCCTTGCGCTCGAGCGCACGCAGGTGGTCGTTGACGCCGTTGGTGCTGCGGATGCCGAGATGATTGCCGATTTCGCGCAGAGTGGGCGGATACCCCCTCGAGTGAATCGAATCTGATATGTACACAAGGACCGCCTTTTGGCGCGCCGTTAGCTTATACATGTTTTCCCCCGCTCGCATCTCTCACCGCCTTCTCGTTAGCCTCTACTCGCTGCACAAATGTACCCTGCAATGTTGAGCAGGTGGGACAAAGGTACATATTGTCGCCATTCTTGTCAAAGAAGCGACGATCTGTTGCAGGGCTGTTCAGTTGAGCTGGTCTGTTTCCTCGTCTGGGGAGGCCGGGCCGGCTTGTGCTTCGCTGGGCGGAGGCCTGCTTTTGCCTTTGCTCAAGGCCTCGGAGAGCGCCTGGGCCGGAGAGAAGCCGAGCAAGCCTTCGAGGCCCTTGCCGTCCGTGAGGCCGCGCCAGAACCCCTGCGCGATCGTGACGAGCTCCTCACTGTCGAGTTGGTCGAGCGCCTGCAACACGTACTTGGCCGCACCGCCAAGCACGTCGATCCCAAGTCCGGCGGCGGCATAAGCGGGCAGCGGATGGAGGATCAGCTCGCGCGTCGCGTAGGCCATCGCCCACTCGCCGGCTTGCCTTCCGCTCAGCAAGGCCCGGGCGGTGGAGCGCTCCATGAAAAGACCGACGTGGATCGGCCCGAGCTCGCCCTCGATGGCCCGGACGAGCACACGGTGATCACGACGCCAGGCCCCACCGAGCGGACCCGCCCAGCTCGAAATCGCATCGGGTCCGGCGAAGACATCCAGGGTGCCTGATTTCCGTCGAAGCACCGCGCCGGTCCAAAGCTCCCCCTCGTCAAACACCGCGAGCACGACGCTCATACCGTCCGGCAAGAAGAAGTCGATGGCGGGCTTGGCCGCGGGTGCGGCGGCGAGCAAGAGATGAGGCAGGGGATTGGGCCAAACACGAAGCCAGTTTCCATTGCCGAGCTCACGCAAGACGTGCGCAAAGCGCATGACCCGCGTCACGAAGTCCTGGTCGGGATCCAATGGCTCCGCGAGGTAGTCCTCCAGGTCCGGCATCGCGCGTTCGCGCATCAAGATGCAGGCGCCGGCCGAGGTCGCTTCGCAGAGGGCTTCGAGATCGATCAGCGATGGCAGGGTTGCGGGGTCGAGCGAGCCCTTCGCCGTATGAAAGCTCGCGACCGGCGCGCGTTCGGCGTCGACCACCACGACGAGCACGCCGCCTGCCTCCGGGCGATCTTCCCCGAGGAAGAGGGCGACGAGCCGATCCCAGGACGTCTCGTCAAAGCCATAGAAGGCAAAGTCCTCGCTGATCACGGCGCGGACTCTAGCACGGTCGAGTCGGCGGACCTTGCGCATGCGCAAACATGTCGTCTACAACGCGAGCGTGGGCTTCGTTTGGGTGGCGATTGGGGGAGCGGTTGGATCCTGTCTCCGGTACTGGGTCTCCCAGCTGCTCGCGCCGATCACCATCGGGCAAGGGTTCCCTTGGGCGACGTTCACGGTCAATGCGCTCGGCTCGCTTGGGCTCGGCCTGGTGTTCGTGCTTGCCGAGGACCGCTCCTGGTTTGGGGCAGACCTGCGTTTGCTGCTCGGCACCGGCGTCATGGGCGGCTTCACGACCTATTCCGCATTCAATCTCGAGAGCATTGGACTGATGCAGAACGAGGCCTTCGGGCGTGCCGCGCTCTACATGGCCGGCATGATCCTGGTCTGTCTCGTCGCCGGTGCGCTAGGCCTGATCATCGGACGCGCGATTCGGGGCTAGCTCAGCGCTCCGGCTTGCCGAGCAACCAAACACGTGCGCTATGGCCGAGCGCGTACACGCCGCCTGCAGCCATCGTCAGGCCGCCGAGCCAATAACTCTCCTGTGAAAGCAAAATCGCGCCCGCAAGGATCAGCGAGCCAACCACCAGCCCGCTAAACGCGCGCCGGCCGAGGCGATCCGCAGCCGACTCGAGCTGGGTTTGCTGTGTGCGGATGGTGAATGCGCCCTTGCGCAGGTCCTCGAGAATCTCTTCGAGCTGCAGGGGCATCTCCGAGGTGGCGGCGCCGAGCCTGCGCAATCCTCGGAGCGCGTCCTGCGTCATACGCTCCGGCGAATAGCGCTGCTGAAAGAGAGTCATGAAATAGGGGCGCACTTCTTCGAGGAGATCGAGCTCCGGGTAGATTTCCTTGCCGACGCCTTCGACCGTCATCAGGCTCTTGCCGAGCATCAGGAACTCCGTAGGAATCTCGACGCCGAACTTCCGCGACGCCATCACGAGGTCCCGGATCAAGGGCCCAAGCTCGATTTCCTTGAGTCGCTTTCCGAGGTAACGCTGGGCCAAGGCCGCGACCTCGGCATCGTACGCGTCACGGTCGATCTTGTGCACCGGCCGACCGATCGCGTAGAGCGCGTCGGCAATGCCGCCGTAGTCCTCGCGAACTGCCGCCAGCATCAAATCGATGGTCCGATCGCGCATCTTCGGCGAGAGCCGGCCGACCATGCCGACGTCGATCATCCCGATGACGGGTTCGTCGTCCGTGCCGAGGATGATGATGTTCCCCGGATGCGGATCGGCATGAAAGAAACCGTCTTCGAAGATCTGCTGGATGATGATTTCGACGGAACGCTTCGCGATCAGCTCGCCACTGACCCCGGCCCGTTGCGCGGCGTAGACCTTCCGCCCTTCGAGGTACTCGAGCGTCAAGACCCGTTTTGCACTCGCGCTCCGATAGACCTTCGGAAACTTGGCGTGCGGGTTGCGCTGGAAGTTCTGGGTGAAGCGTTCGTGGTTGTCGGCCTCGAGCGAAAAGTCGAGCTCGGCAGACACCGAGCGGTCGAACTCCTCGACGAGGCTAATCGGCCGATACAGATGCGACTCGGGCATCGAGCGCACGATGGCCTTGGCGAGCCAGTAGAGAAGGTCTACATCCCTCGCCATCACGGCCTGCACCTGCGGGCGCTGCACCTTTACGACGACTTCTGCGGCGTGATCGCCATGTCGGAGACGCGCCCTGTGGACTTGCGCGATCGAAGCAGAGGCGAGCGGCGTCTCCTCGAACGACTCGTACACATCCGCCAGCTCACAGCCGAGCTCACGCTCCACTTCCCCGCGAATCGCTTCGAAGGGCTCCGCCGGGACCTCGTCCTGCAGCTTCTTGAGCTCGACCAAGATGTCCTCGGGAATCAGGTCCGGGCGCGTAGACATGATCTGGCCGAGCTTCACAAACGATGGACCGAGGTCCTCCAAGACCTTCCGGAGTCGAATGCCGGCCGGCGTCCGTGCGCCATCACCGGGCTTGCGGCCGGGAATCAAACTGCTCAGGCCCGTCCGCTCGACCACCTCGCCGAAGCCATGGATGGCCAAGACACCGGCAATCTGTCGCAGACGCTCGAGGTCGCGAACCGTGGTCAGAATCGAGGCCATCGGCCGCGCAGCGTAGCACTTAGACGCTGGCGTGGGGCGGCGGGGTGGGGAAGAAGGGCCCAGGCAGCGCTACAGCACTCCCCCGTGGTAGCGTCCTTTCCGGAGGTCCACATGCATCCGCTCGAACGAATCATCAACAGCCCCGAGCCGCTACTCCTGATCGGCAACTCCAAGGAAGATCGGTTTCCGGGCTATTCGTACAACGCGTACACACGCATCGGGAAGAAGTTCTACTGCCTCGACATGGGCGGGCTGCCCAAAGCCCGGGGCCGAAGCCAAGGCGGCAAGGTGTATCATTCGATTGCCGAGTTGCCGGGAGACCTCGGCGACCTGGCGGTGATCTGGGTCCATCCGAGAACTGCGGCCGCTGCGTTGAACCTCGCCAACGAGGCCGGCTGCAAACGGGTTTGGTTCTCGTTCGGGACGGGGCATCCGGAGGCCGTGGCTCGCGCTCGAGAGCTTGGCATGGAGGTCGTCGAAATCGGCCGATGTCCGGTTCTGTACCTCAGCGACAAGCGACCCGAGTGCAAGGCCCACACGCTTATGACCAAGGCCTCGGGGCTCTACGGCCGGCCGCCGCAGGTCGACCCCGCCGCAAAACGCCGCGAACTGTTCTGAACGACCCCAGACGGGGCAAACCGGCGCGAGCTCGGCCTTTCACTTTCGTATTTACCCCTCCGAAACAATTCGGAAATAATCGGGGGGTACACCCATTCGCAACGGCGGTTCTCGTTGGGCTGCTTGAAGTTTCGGAGGTCCCATGAAGAAGGTGGAAGCCATTATTAAGCCTTTCAAGCTCGATGAGGTGAAGGATGCCCTCAACGAAGTAGGCATCAAAGGCATGACCGTGACGGAGGTC
>JBARTN010000290.1:0-1986 GCA_049645265.1 Polyangiales bacterium | reverse complement strand
TGACCTCGACCGCCAGCGCACTGCGAAGGCTCGATGATCGGCTCGACGGACGCTTCCTGGACCTTCGGCATCGAGCGTCGGAGTACAAGCAAGATACTCTCAACACTCGCCTTGGTTTCTTGACCGTCATTTCGACGATCTTCTTGCCGCTGACGCTCCTTGCGGGCATCTGGGGAATGAACTTCGAGAGGATGCCCGAGCTCCAGCAGCCGTATGGGTATCCCATCGCACTTGGACTCATGTTGATGATAGCGAGTGCGGTGGCCTGGTACCTGTATAAGCGCGGCTGGTTCGATTGAATGATTCCCGAACGATGGCAACACTTGGCTACGACCGAGGATTCGGTCACGATAGGTCGTGAGCATGACCCATTTCCAAACTCTCTGTGCCCTCTTCCTCTTTGCCTTCGGTTGCAAGAGTCGAGAGGCACCCGTGGAGCCGCCAGGCGTCGTCGAGGTCGCACCGTCCGCCACCCCGGAAGCCCCGGCGCAGCCTGCTGCGACTGATACGGTGTCGGATCTAGACGAGGCTGCGGATCCCGCCGCGGCGGAACCCACCGAAGCTCTCGCAGCTCAACCCGCAGCCGAACCTACCGAAGCGCTTGCCGCTGAACCCACGGAGCTCGCCAAACCCGCGGGACCGGCTCGCGACCTCGCCGCCGAATTGAGCGCTGCGGTCGGAAGCCCCGCGGACTGCCTCCGCGACTATCGACCTGCCGGCGCGAGGACGATTCGCGTCAACATCAGCGCCCTCGTGCGCCCGGATGGGATGCTCATCGAGCCGAGTGCGAGCGGCGGAGGGCTTTCGACGAACGATCTTCGATGCGTCGAGCAGCGAGTCGGAGACGTGACCCTGTCGCCGCTCGATGGGGAAGCGTCGGAACGCGTGTCCACCTTCGTCAACATTGAGTACCAGCCTCCTCGAGTCGAGGAGTACGACGTCGGCGCCCCGCCGCCGAAGCTCGAGGACGTGGTTCAGCCCCTTCCGAAGAAAAAGACGATCCCTCCCAGTGGCAAACCGATCGAAGGGCCTGCGGCGGACCGCATCGACGGGCCGAGCGGTGTCCCAATCGAGGGGCCCAAAGGCGTTCCGATTGAGGGCCCCAAACCAAAGCCGATCGAAGGCTACTGAGTCGACGGCGAATCCAGGTGTCCGGGAGCCTGACGGGCTTCAGTCCACATTGGCCAGCTGCACCGGATTCGGCTCCACCCGCCAGATGTCGCGGCTGTAATCGAGGATCGTGCGATCCGAGGAGAACGGCCCCATGCGCGCCGCGTTCAGGATCGACATCTTCGTCCAGTGCTTCTGATCCGCCCAGGCTTGGCTGACTTCCGTCTGACAGTCGAGGTAGGATTGAAAGTCGGCCAGGACGAAGTAGTCGTCGTGATGGATCAGGCTGTCGATCAGGGGCTGAAACAGCGCCCAGTCGCCGCGCGAGAAATGGCCCGAAGCGATGAGATCGAGCGTGCCTTTGAGAGCCGCGTTCCCCTCGTAGTACTCGTAGGGTCGGTAGCCCGTTTCCTGCAACGCGTGAATTTCGTCTGTGGTGAGCCCGAAGAGAAAGAAGTTCTCAGCGCCGACGGCATCGCGGATCTCGACGTTCGCGCCATCCAGGGTTCCAATGGTGAGGGCGCCATTCATCGAGAACTTCATGTTGCCGGTCCCCGAGGCTTCTTTGCCGGCCGTCGATATCTGCTCGGACAGGTCAGCGCAGGGGTAAACGAGCTGGGCCGTCTTGACGTTGTAGTTCGGGATGAAGATGACCTTCAGCTTGTCGCGAGTGTCCGGGTCGGTATTTACGACCTCGCCCACGGAATTGATGAGCTTGATGATGAGCTTGGCCATCGTGTAGCCGGGGGCCGCCTTGCCGCCGAAGATGAAGGTTCGTGACGCTGTCGCGAAGCCCGGGTTCTCCTTGAGCATTCGGTACAAGTGCACGATATGGAGCACCGCCAACTGCTGACGCTTGTACTCGTGGATGCGCTT
>JBARTN010000289.1:0-6478 GCA_049645265.1 Polyangiales bacterium | reverse complement strand
GGCTCTTCTCGTGCTTGATCAGGCCGGGGACCATGCTGTCGCCCCGGAACAAGAGCATCGGGTTCATGCTACTCGTGCCCCCGCTGCAGATGATCACGTCGAGGCCACCGGCTTCGAGCATCGCCGCAATTTCGACCGAGTCGTCATAGCTGACGCCACCGGGCACACCGTCGGTCATGCTGATCTTGCCGAGCAGAGGATAGTTGTCGCCGACATTCTTCCGGACCGCGGACAGCACTTCGAGCGCAAACCGCATGCGGTTTTGAAGACTGCCTCCGTACTCGTCTTTGCGCTTGTTGGTCTTTGGGCTGATGAACTGGCTGATTCCGTAGCCGTGGCCGAAATGAATTTCGATTGCATCGAAACCGACCGACTTCATGAAACCCGCGGCTCGGCCGATGACCTCTCCGCGTTCGCGGATTTGCGGCTTGGTCATTTCCGCGATGCGTGAGAGGCCGTGCGTGAGCCCAAGCGCGTTCGTCCCCTTCGAAGGGCCGAGCGGTCGCTTTCCGCTGAACTCCTTGTTTTTCGTGAAGGCGCCACAGTGCCCAAGCTGCCCGGACACTCTTGCACCCGTGGCCTGAACGGCGTGAATGAAGCGCTGGAGCTCGGGCCGAATCCCCTCGTGCATGTACATCATGTCTTCGTGGATACGCCCGTCCGATTCGGCGGCGCAGTACGCGATCGTCGTCATACCGATGCCGCCCTGGCCGATGCGCTCGTGAAAGCCGACCAAGGCTTGGCTCGGGACTCCGCCGGGTGATTTGCCTTCGAAGGTCGCCGCCTTGATCAGCCGGTTGCGCAACGTGAGACCGTTGATCTTGGCCTCGGAAAAGCATCTATCCAACGAGTCGGCCATGACTGGCCGTCATAGCATCGAGGCTCCCGTGCGGGTAGTCGCCTCGAATCTAGAGCAAGGCTGCTATGGCCGGTTTCCAAGGTACGCTCGGACCGCGCGCGGGATCGGTTGCCGTCCGAGCGCTTGGCTGAGCGCCCAGCGTTCGTCTGCGGGATCTTCCAAGAAATGCGTTTCGCTGCCTTCGCGAAAGGCGATGGGGACGCCATCGCGGAACAGGATGCGGTTTTTCGGGGTCGCAGGGACGCGGTGGCCGGGGGTGATGATGCCCACCAAGTTGACCGGGTCGGCCGCGCTGATCGAGACCAGCTCGTCCGTCCTGTCTTGGCGGCGCGCCTTGCGGAGCGCGGTGACCGCTTCGGGCAGGGCGTATTGCTCTCCGGCAAAGCCAGCAACGAATCGGCCGCCGCGGATACGGCCCTGCGCTTCGAGCCGCCGGTACACGCGAAGGATCGTATACCAGGGT
This sequence comes from Polyangiales bacterium, assembly GCA_049645265.1. Taxonomy (GTDB): domain Bacteria; phylum Myxococcota_A; class Polyangia; order Polyangiales; family Houyiibacteriaceae; genus SG8-38. Next base: position 5,156 of record JBARTN010000289.1, on the reverse strand, counting down.
GGCAGGTCGCCTTCGCGATCGAGAAGCCGACGAAACACGACGCCCCATCGGCGAAGCAGCGTCCACGCGACGCTTTCGACGTCGTGGTCCTCGGCGGCGTCGGGCAAGACCGTCCACCGGCCAGCGGCCTCCATGCTGTACGCCGCCACCGCGCGCCGACCCGGACGCGGACGCTTGGGATCGGGCGCCAGAAGTGCCCGCAATCCGGTGAAACCATCTGAGGTCACTAAGCCAAGCGAGACGAGCTCGCCGAGGGCCGCCTCCGAGCGCGTCGGGAGCAAGCCGGTCTGGTGAACGATGTCGTCGAAGAAGCTCGCGCCCGAATCTCGAAGCATCTGTAGAGCCCGCGCGGCATCTGCGGAGGCCGGCTCCTCGGTAAGCGAGCGAAAGCGCCAGGTACGCGCGTGCTCGCGGCGGCAAAATGCGACCGGGCTCGTTCGGATGGGGCTCGATGCACGGCCAGCCGGTGGAGTGCGCCTGCTCCAGGTGACTCTACCCGAGATGCAGAGCTGATCGAGCCAGGTCGGATCGTAGCCCTCCATTCGCACCGGCAAGAGGTCGGCTTCCCAGGCCGCCGCACCGGCTTCCATGCCTTCGAGCTGTTCGATGATCGCGGCCAAACCTTCGGGACCTTCCATCCGGGCACTTGGCGCAGCGTGCTGCCAGCGGAGAAGGAACCGCATGTAGTCCGCGGCCGAGACGGCTTCGATTTCTTTGCGCAGCCGGCTGAGGGTGTAGCGGTGGATCCGTGCGAGCAGGCCGCGCTCACACCATTCGACATCCGCCGACTTGGGCGTGAAGGTTCCGCGAAGGACGAAGCCTTCTCCTTCGAGCGCGCCGAGGGCGGCGTCGACCAAACCCGAGTCCAAGACGAGCAGCCCCGCGAGCTGGCTTGCCGTCACCGGACCGGACCCTTGCAAGCGGCCTCGCACCACCTCGCGCGCGGCGTCTTCTCGGGACCAGTGTTCGTCTCGGTGGCGCTGCGGCACTTCGACGTTCGTTTCGGCGCGCCCATCGGGCCAGGCGGCTTCGAGCAGCGGAACGCGCTCCGCAGCCGTCCAAAGCGCTCCGCCATCGGTCAGGAAACGGGTTGCCCGCCCGGCTTCGACGAGCCCGCGCAACCAGCCCAGCCAGTCGCCCCGCACGGCTTCTTCTTCGGTGAAGCAGTGGTGCAGCAAAATGGCGTCGTGCATTTCCTCGGCGTCGCGAGGCTCGGGCCATGCTTCGCCACGCACGCGCTCGATCGCTGCACGGTCGAGGGCGCCCAGGTCCGAAGCCCGACTGGGATCGAGCCATCGGCGCGACATGACCGCTTGTGTTCGGCGCTCTTCGAGCGGCGCATCGTCGAGGAATGCATAAGGTTTGGCGTTTAGAATCTCCTGGGCGAGCGGCGATGGCTCGGTGAGATCGCGCGCGACGAGCGTCAGCTCGCCGGCCTGCAAGCGCTGAAGGAGCGCTTCGAGCCCCTCGATGTCCATGGCCTCGTGAAGGCAGTCCTCGATCGTCTGCCGTACCAGCGGATGGTCCGGAACCTCGCGGTCGCCGGCGACGTTCTCGAGACAGGCCACCTGATCGGGGAAGCAAAGCCCGAGCAGGTCGTCTGCCTGCATCCGCTGAAACGGTGGCGGCACCTTCTTGCCGCCTCGAAATCGAGAGACGGCGAGCGCGCGGGTCACGTTCCATCGCCAGCGGGTTTGGAACATCGGAGCGTCGAGCAAGGCCTGGACCAACACATCGCGGACGTTCTCGGCGCGCAAAAACCTGAAGACGTCCTCGAGGGGGAAGCTATGGGTCGGGCCGAGCGACAGAACGATTGCGTCTTCGGTCGCAGCGGCCTGGAGCTCGACGTTGAAGCTTCGACAAAATCGCTTTCGGAGTGACAAGCCCCAGGCGCGATTGACTCGACTGCCGAACGGCGAATGAACGACCAGATGCATCGCGCCGGTTTCGTCGAAGAAGCGCTCGAGAACCACCGTATCGCGCGTCGGCATGGTGCCCAAGGCGATTCGAGAAGCGACCAGATAGTCCGCGACCTGCTGCGCGGCGAGCTTACCGACCCCAGTTTCGGCCTGCAGCCAGTCGCCGGCCTTTTCGAGGTCTCGATGCCGTTGTTCGATGCCCTCCCGAATTGCGTTGACCGAGCTGGAGAGGAGATTCGCGCGCGACGGGGCCTCACCAAACCAGAACGGAAGGCTAGGGGGCTGGCCCTTGGCATCCGCGACCCGCACCACACCCGGCTCGACCCGAAGAATCCGGTACGAAACGTTGCCGAGCTGGAAGATGTCTCCGGCCATGCTCTCGATGGCGAAGTCCTCGTTCAGCGAACCAACTCGCAGGCCTTCGGGCTCGAGGCGCACCTCGTAGTCGAAGTTGTCGGGGATCGCGCCGCCGTTGGTGATCGCGGTCAGACGCGCGTTTCGCCTCGGACGAATCAGGCGGTTGACCTCGTCGTGATGCAAGAACGCGCCCCGCCTGCCGCGGCTGGTCGCAAACCCCTCCGACAGTAGATGCAGGACCTTCCCGAAGGTTTCCTCGCTGAGCGCTCGGTAGGGCCAGGCTCGCCGAACCAAGGCCAAGAGCGCATCTTCGCTCCACTCTTCGCTGGCCGCGGACAAAGCGACGATTTGCTGCGCAAGAATGTCGAGCGGGCCTTCCGGAATTTCGATCCGGTCGAGCTCGCGGCGCTGGACGCAGCGCATCAGGGAGGCGCATTCGACGAGGTCGTCCCGGCTCATTGGAAAGAGTCGGCCTTTGGGTGTGCCGCCGTGCCAGTGACCCGAGCGCCCCACCCGCTGCAGGAAGGTCGCTACGGAGTGCGGCGAGCCGAGCTGGCAGACCAGGTCGACATTCCCCACGTCGATCCCGAGCTCGAGCGATGCAGTCGCCACGACGGCGCGGAGCTCGCCCGACTTCAAGCGCCGTTCGGCATCGAGCCGGTGCGCTCGCGCGAGGCTGCCATGATGCGAGGTGATCGCTTCTTCGCCGATGAGCTCGCTCAGGTGTCGCGTCACGCGCTCGGCAAGACGCCGCGTGTTGACGAAAATCAGCGTGGTTTGGTGCGCTTCGATCAGCGCAGCCAGCTTGGCGTAGATCTCCTCCCAGACTTCGAGAGACATGACCGATTCGAGCGGCGAGCCCGGCAGCTCGACTCCGAGATCCATCTCGCGTTGGTGCCCGACGTCGACGATTCGGCAGCCGGAGCCTGCGTCGCTACGTGAGCCGCGCGCGCCAACCAGGAAGCGAGCCACGTCTGCGATCGGGTTCTGTGTCGCCGACAAGCCAATCCGAGTGATGTCGCGCCCGACCAGGGCTTCGAGCCGTTCGAGCGAGAGAGCCAAGTGGGCGCCGCGCTTATTGGCCACCACGGCGTGAATCTCGTCGACGATGACGGTGCGTACGCCCGAGAGCATCCGCCTCCCACCTTCGCTCGTCAGCAAGATGTAGAGCGACTCCGGGGTGGTCACGAAGATGTGCGGGGGCTTCTTCACCATCTTCGCTCGCATGTGCGAAGGGGTGTCGCCCGTGCGCACGGCGGTTCGGATATCGACATCGTCGTAGCCGAGCTCCGCGAGTATCCCCCGGATCCCTTCGAGCGGTGCCTGGAGATTTTTTTCGATGTCGTTGCTGAGCGCCTTGAGGGGCGAGACGTAGAGAATGCTGACGCGGTCCTCTAGGCCCTCCGCCAGGCCGCGTTGGATCAGCTCATCGATCGCGCAGAGAAATGCCGCAAGCGTCTTGCCCGACCCCGTTGGCGACGCGATCAGCGTGTGCGTACCCTCGCGAATGGCCGGCCAGCCTTCGACTTGCGGTGGCGTGGGCTCGCCGAACGTTCGGGCGAACCAACTGGCGACCGCAGGATGAAAGCCGGAGAGGGGCACGTGGCTGGTTCTAGCACCGAGGAGGGGCGACCGACAGTGCCAGCGCCAGTGTCAGCGCCAGCGTCAGCGTCGGTGCCAGCGGGGGCGTCGGTATGGGGTCAGCGCCGCCCCTATTGCGATCGCCTCTTCCATGGCGCGTGGCTGTCTCAAGGATGCAACCAAGGTTGCGGCGATCGAGCGCGGCTCAGGGCGGCGGGTCTTTGTCGTGACCGCCTTTCGTCCTTCTCCGACCCCGAGGATCGATCGCCTCGCGGCCTCCAAGATCGGATCGTGCAGCGCCGGTTGTGCCATGGCTGCGAGCACGGCAGCGGCCATGATCCAGCGTACGTCTGCGTTCACTGTTTCGCCGCGCGCGATGTCGCGAAGGAGGCGTTGAACCTCCGCGTGCTCCGCGTGAAGGTATGCGAAGCCCGGGATGTTGAGAAGGTGGAAGCCTTCGAGCTCGGGCCAGGCGCGCTGGACCAATACGTCGATGACCGAGTCCGCGATCGAATGAAGCGTTTCGTCTCCGAGCCCGACCCACTGTCCGCCCAGCGGCAAGTAGTAGAGACGCACGCCCGGATGGTCACTTTCCCATCGTTTCCAGAGCTCGTTCGCTTCTTCGTGGCGGCCCAGGTGGTGCAAGACGCGGGTCGCCATGAAAAGCCGCAGGCGGGGAGGGGGGTGCTCGTCCATCAGGTTGCGGTCCTGCAAGATCGCTGCGGTTTGCTGAGGCGAGCCCGGGTTTCGGAACGCGCGGCGCATCGCTTCCACGTAGGCGGGGCCGAGGCTGAGGGTGCCCATCACATCGGCGAAAATTTCCGAGAGCCAGGCGCCGAAGAGCCCTCGGAGCCAGGCCCGGTCGAGATCCGCGGAAGACAGGGGCACCTCGACTTCCCGGGGAAGGCCGGTTCGCTCGTGCAAGCTCTGCTCCAGGCCTTCGAGGCTGTAATAGAAGTCGTGGGCCACCTCGTGCGCGATCGCCGGCCAGCGCCACAAACTGTTCTCGAAGCCAACAGGCAAGCGAAGTGGGGCTACCCGCGTCGAAGCGAAGCGAGGAACGATCGAAAGCTCCCAGTCGCCGGTGACCGTAATCGGCTGGCTCGTTCTCAGCTTCAGGCCCTGCACGCGCGCGAGCTCGAGCAACGGCGCGTAGCAGGCGTCGGCCATTGTGTCGGCGTCGGCCTGAAACGAAGAACCGCCGTAGCTGCGCTGCCTCGCCATCGTCTGTAGGTGCCGCAGGAGCGCAGCGAGCCCGCGAAGGACAGTCGTGTCGTCCACGATCGTCGACATCGTGGG
>JBARTN010000288.1:0-2968 GCA_049645265.1 Polyangiales bacterium | reverse complement strand
CGGTTCACGCCGAGGGCTAGGAGGGTGCGGATGAGGAGGTCGACGGAGACGCTTGGGTCGCCGGCTTCCATCTTTGCGACGCGGGATTGGCTGGAGCCGATGAGGTCGGCGACTTCGGTTTGGGTGTAGCCGAGGGACTTTCTTCGTTTGGTGAGGAGGGCCGCGAGGGCGAGGTGGAGCTCGATGTACTCGACGTCTTCGTCGGTGAGGTTGAGGAAGTCTTGTGCAGAGCCGAACTTCCAGCCTTGGGCCTCGAGTCCTCGGCGTTTCTCTTGCTTCATTGCTGGGCCTCGTTTGCGAATGCGTCGTAGCGCCTGAGGCGCCGGGTTGCGCGGGCCGATGCTAGGCATTTATCCAGCATGAAGCGATGAGCCGTCTATGTCATATCTGACATTGATGTGCAACCTAGCTGCCAATCCCTTGGTCATGGGAGCTATCGGGCGCTCGCGGGCGAAGTTGCGCTTTGGCGCGGCGCGTAGTGGGGTAGGCTCGGGGGATGGACGTCGTTTGGGTAGCGCTTGGCGCGGGGGCGCTTGCGGTTTGGTTGACCGTGGCGCTGGTGGCGCGGTTTCGGGTGACCGACGACGTTGCATTCTGGGACGGGATCGCCGAGAAGTATGCGAAGCAAGCCGTCGCCAATCCTGACGCCTTCGACGCCAAGATCGCGATTACGAAGTCGCGCATGAAGGCGACGGACGTCGTGCTCGACATCGGCTGTGGGACGGGGTCTCTGGCCCTCCGCTTGGCTGGGTCGGCCGCACAGGTTCACGGGCTCGACCTTTCGAGCGAGATGATCCGCATTGCCAGCGGCAAGGCCCGGGCGCAGGAGGCCGATAACGTCACGTTCCACAGAGGGCCCTTCGACGACACCTTCCGCGCCTTCGAGCCGGAGAGCTTGGACGGCGTTTGCGCGTACAGCCTATTGCACCTGGTCGATGACCGGTCGGCTGCGCTCGCGCAGATCTTCAGGCTGCTCAAGCCTGGAGGGTTCTTCATTTCGTCGACGGTTTGCCTCGGGGAGTCGTGGGTTCCCTACGGGGCGCTCATCTGGGCCATGCGGTTGGTCGGCAAAGCCCCGATGGTGAAGATCTTCGACAAGCGCACCCTCGAAGACGAGATACGGGAGAGCGGGCTTGTCGAGATCTCGCAGCCGGACGTGGGGGCTAAGGGCGAGATTGCGTTCGTCGTTGCGAAGAAGCCGGATTAGGGAGGCCGTGAGGTTCAGTGGGCGCGAAATCCCCACGATGGCACGGCGCCGCGGGGATCTACTCCTCGTACACCTCTCGCCGATGACCGATCTTCACGACGAGCACGACGTCGGGCGGCTCGATGCGGTAGATCACGCGGGAGTCGCCCATGCGAAGGCGGCGAGCGCCTTGGAGGCTGTAGCGGAGGGACTTGCCGCGATTGCGGTGAGCGGGCCCAGAACGCGAAGCTCGTCCTGACCGCGTGCGACTTCTTGGCGCTAGGCGTTCACTTGGTGCTTACTCATGTGCATGAGGGCATATCCAACGCGCATTCTCCACGGCGCTCTGTTCGTGGGGCTGGTACTCGGTGGCTGCAGCGGTAGTTCAAACGGCGGCGGCGGCGGAACCGCTGGCTCGAACGGTGGCGCAGGCGGACAGGCCGGAAGCGCCGGAGCAGCAGGCGGCGGAGGGGTCGCCGGCGGGGGCGGCGTGGCAGGCGGCGGAGGCAGCGGTTGCGCGACCAACGAAGACTGCGACGCGGCGGGCTACTGCAATCTCGAGAACTGTACTGCGCCCGGCACGTGCGAAGCGCGGCCGACCCTCTGCCCGAACATCTTCATGCCGGTGTGCGGCTGCGATGGCGAGACCTACGGCAACGGGTGCGAGGCGGCAGCGGCCGGCGTCGCTGTTGCGAGCGAGGGCGAGTGCCCCTGCGAGAGCAACGACGATTGTAACGCGTCGGACTACTGCGCCTCGGATGTCTCGTGCGACGAACCGGGAGAGTGCGTGGCACGACCGGTCCTGTGCCCGTTGGTGTTCGACCCGGTGTGCGGATGCAACGGCACGACGTACAACAACTCATGCGAGGCTGCGGCCACGGGTGTCAGGGTCGATTTTGATGGGGCGTGTCCGTAGGGGCGCGACTCACCGTGCGATCGTGAATGGGTTTAGCCACTCGATGTCGAGGGCTTCGACTTGGCGGACGTTGCGGGTGGCGAGGATGAGGCCGTGGACGTGGGCGGTGGCGGCGAGGAGGCCGTCGACCGTGGGGATGGGGTTGGGCGCGCCCATCTTGCCCCAGGTGCGTGCGATGGGGAGAGTCACGGGAAGGATCCGGTCTTCGAACTGAGTGCATAGCCTGGAGAGCCAGCGGCGGAGGCGCGCGGCGGATTTCGGATCGCGCTTGCGGATGCGCTCGATGCCGCGTTCGATTTCGCCGACGACCAGCACGCTGAGGTAGGCGTCGGCTTCGTCGAGTGCTTCGAACCAGTCGCGCACGGCGGGGTCGCAGCGATTGCCCTTGCGGAGCTCGGAGACGACGTTGGTGTCAAGGAGATAGGCCATCGTCACGGTCGACATCGCGCTCGATCGCGAAGTCGGCGTCGTTGCCGACATCGGGCATCGCGAGCAGCGCTTCTTTGAACGAGCGGCTCGAGCGGCGGAGCAGCACATCGCGAAGGATCGCCCGATGCTCGGCCTCGGCAGACACCCCCTTCTTGGCCGCGCGCACCTTCAACGCGCGGACGACGGACTCTTCGAGCTCTCGGACGATGAGTTGGGCCATTTGCTGCTTGATATCAATGATATCAGTCGGAACTGCGTTGTCAATGCTCACAACTGGTCATCGGGCGGTGGCGTCGGAAGTTGCGCGCTTTCGTTCGAAGTCCAGAAGCCCCCGTGAAGTGCCTTCGGGCTCAAGTAGACGCGTGGCGACCGCTTTGTGTTCGGTCGTGCTTCATGGAATCGCGGATGCGATTGCGTCGACGGGCAGGAGCATGGAC
>JBARTN010000287.1:0-1654 GCA_049645265.1 Polyangiales bacterium | reverse complement strand
CTCGACGGCTATTTGATGGAAGGCGTGCGGCGGGCATACAACGTGATGCTGGAGATGCAGTTCGCCACGGGCGCCAAGTCTGCGCGGCCTGCGCACAAGCAGGCGAAGCACTACATGTCCTGGAAGGAGGCCAAGGCGGCTGTTGCCGAGCTCGATGTGGTTGTGCAAAAGGCGACAGTCGGCAGCGCGCACGTCATGGGTGGCTGTCCGATGGGAGACGACGCGAGGCGAAGCGTCGCTGGCAGCGATGGCAAGTTCCACCATCTAGACAACCTCTACATCATGGACGGCTCTCTCTTTCCGACCAGCATCGGAGCCAATCCACAACTCTCGATCTACGGCCTCGTCTACAAGCTCTCCAGCAACCTAGCCACGCAGTTCCAAGCCTAAAAAGGGGACAGTCCCTTTTTTTAGTCGAGGGCTTTTAGGAAGTTGAGGAGGTGTCGGTTGACCGTTTCGGGCTGCTCCTGCTGCACGAAATGGCCCGCGCCGGGGATGAGCTCGATGCCCCGGAGGTCGGAGACCCGGCTTGGCATGGTTTCGAGAGTCTTGGGCGTGATGATTTGAAGGACGGGGTCTTTCTCCCCGCAAATGAATAGGGCGGGTTGCTCGACTTGGCGGCGACCGTAGTCCCGGTCGTGCTCCCAATTGAGGTCCATCGCGCGGTAGGAGTTGAGGCCGCCGATGAACGCGGTCTCGTGCCCCGTCAGCATGTACTCCTCGACCAGAATATCGAGGTCTTCTTCGCTGAGCCAGGGCCACGGCAAGGGCTCTTTCGGATCGGCAAGGACGTCCAAGTAACCAGTGCCTTCCGCGGGGAAGCTCTTGAAGTCGAGCAAGCTTCCGCGCGCGCTCAAGGCCCAGTAGATTCGCTTCAGAAACAATCGAGGCTGGTTGCCGAGCTCCGCTTCGGCCAGTCCTGGTTTCTGAAAGTAGTGCAGATGTAGGAAGTGGTTCTTCGCGATGGCGGCATAGGTCTCGCTCGGCTTGCGGCCCTTTGCCGCGGCTTCTTTGCGGGTCCTCGTCGGTTTTCGTCCCGGCTTCTCATCTCCAGCAAATCCGACCCCGTAGGGCACCCCCAGCGATACGACGGCGCGGACTCGCTCCGGCGCGTGTAGCGCGGCCGCCCACGCCGCCTGCGCACCGAAGTCGTGGCCGACGAAGACGGCTTGTTCTTCCCCGAGCGCGTCGAGGACTCCAGTGAGATCGGCGACGATCGTTTGGTTCTCGTATGCGCTCGCAGGGAGGGGGCGGTCACTTCGGCCGTAGCCCCGCATGTCGACGGCAATGGCTCGGAAGCCGGCGTCCGCGATCACCTGCAGTTGATGGCGCCAGGAGTACCAGAGGCCCGGAAACCCGTGACAGAAAAGGACGGCGGGCCCCGTGCCGCGGCTGACCGCGTGCAGTCGAATCCCGTTCGATTCGAGGATCAGGTGCTCGGCGCTGCTCACGTTCGCGGCGCGCGCTCGTTACGGCTTTGCGGCTTCTGACACGGCATCGATCAGGCTTTTCGAGAACATCCGTCCGGTGAGGTTGTCGCGAACCTTCTTATCCGCGGCGTCCCACTCAGCTTGGGCATCTCCGGCTTCCACTGCTTCGATGCCCTTTTTTCGGACGACCTGGTAGGCTTTCTCGTCGTCCTTGCGAATGACTT
>JBARTN010000286.1:0-1687 GCA_049645265.1 Polyangiales bacterium | reverse complement strand
CCACAATCCAGCCGCCCTGGTCGGCCTCGGCGGGCTCACCGTCGCCGTGCTGGCACTGTTCATCTACGCGGTCGTCGATCTCACCACGGCCGAGAAATCGCGTACGGCAGTCACCACGGTGACCTCGACCACGACCCTGCCGTCGCCCGCAGCAGAGTCGCCCGTCGCCACCACATCGGTGCCGACCACTGCGGAGTCCACAGTTCCGCAGCAGACGGCCACCGTCGAGCAGCCCGCACCCACCACCGTGGTCAGCCCCGCGGCCGTCACCGAGACGATCGAGCGCCGGTTCCCGCGACTGCCGAACCGGGTACTTCCCCCGACGCTGTACGAACCCCTACCGGGGCAGTAGACCCAGCCCTAATCGAGAACAACGGTTGGCATGGTCGCGGGTTCGAGCACCCCGTGGTCGCCGGGTTCGGCGATGTGCACCTTGAACGCGTCGCCGTGCCGGCCTGGCCCCGAGGAGGCCGATCTTCGCACTGAAACCGAGGGTCCGCGGACGGGGATGTGGAGCGTGGTCCAACCGCAATGGGTAACTCAGGTGCGGCGAGTGCGTTGAACCGGTGACGCACCGCGATACCGATGTCGGGGTCGAGTTCGGGGAGTCATTCCAGATATTCCAGATAACGGATGGCGACCTCCAGCGGCTCGGGTGAGGTCCCGATGTCGCCGAGATACGGGAAGGACAGGTCCAGAATGAGGAACAGGTTGGCCGCCACCAGGGTGCCCACGGTGAGTACCACCACGTAGTGCATGCGCTGGCTCTCGACGCCGTAGGCAATTGCCGAGCCGAGCACCAGCCCGCTGGTCAAGAAGATGACTGCCCACAGCGACCAGGTCGGTCCTGATTCGGTGCCGGCCTGTATCAGCCGTTCAGTTCGGCTATGGCTGATCTTCTCCAGGTTGTCCACCGACTTGGTGAGGAAACTCTTCTGGATGTCATTGCGGGGCGCAACGTCGCGGATGTTCTGGTAGAGCCGCTGCAGCGTCTGCTCGGCCTGCGGCGTGGAGCGGATGCGCTGGGCGGCGACCGGCCATTCGGCGGTAGCCGCATCCAGGTATTCCGCCAGTCCGGTCCGGATCCGGTCGGTGTCGGCGACATCGAAGGCGGCGCTGTCACGAGCCAACTCCACGGCCGCCGCCCCCTCGGCCCGTGCCAACGCGTCGGCGGCGTTGATCTGGCCCCACATCGAGGAGACGACGAATCCAACAAAGAAGGCGTAGACGAACCCGATCACTCCGTAACCGAATTTCAGGGCATCGTTGTGATCATCGGTCCGCAGCCCCGGGAATGCTCTGCGCAACAGTGCACTGAGGAGCACCGCCCCACCGGCCACCAGGACGATGAGACCAATCAGGATGAGCCAGGAGGGAATGGTGGCGATCAGCCAGGCGCCCACGTTCGCCGCCCGCCGCCCGTCAGTTCCGCTGTCCGGCGGCGACTGCGCTGGTCTGCGGATACCCGGCGTCACACTGGGCCGGACCGGCCTGCTCCGCGCTCTGCGCTGCCAGTGGCGGCCTCTCCCACGGTCTATCCGCGGCCGATGGAAACGGCGGTGACGAAAAACTCACTGGCGAGACGGACCGAACCGGGATGGTGACCCGACCACCAGTCCGGGCTCCGGACAAATGTTGCGACAAAGCATCCTCTTCATCATGGGAGTTGCCTGCTCGTTCGGAGGTT
>JBARTN010000285.1:0-19770 GCA_049645265.1 Polyangiales bacterium | reverse complement strand
ACCAATGTGCTGATTGTCGCGACGATCCAATCGGTTTCGAAATTCGTGAGTGAAGACGAGAGCCGCGCCGAGGTGACCCTTCGACAAGGGCTCCGCATTCAGGCCTTGGTCGGAGGCACCCTCGCCTTGGCCCTCTTCGCGTTGGCGCCAGCAATTGCACGGCTCTTGCTGGACGGCCAGCTCACCCGACTGGTGCGAATTGCATCGCTGGTGGTGTTTGCATACGCGCTGTACGCCGCGGTCGTCGGCAGCCTCAACGGCAGGCATTGGTTTGCCAAGCAGGCTCGCCTCGACGTGACCTTCTCGACGCTCCGAACCGTGGGCATCTTGGCTGGAGCGGCGCTGGGGTTCGGGGCGATGGGGGCCGTTGCCGGGTTCGCGACGGCCGCGACCACCATCGTGACGATCAGCCTGATTTGGATCGGCTTTGGGAAGGCCGGTATGCCCGGAGAGAAGATCCCGCGACGTCGCTGGATCGGCTTCATGGCGCCGATTTGGACGTACCAAATTTGCCTCAACGGCATCCTGTTGATCGACCTGCAGGTCCTCAAACGCACGGCGACCGAGATTGCCCTCGCAAGCGCGGCGACGAGCCAGGCCGCAGTCGACCTCGCCAATCAGTACGTCGGCTACTACCGCGCAGTTCAGACCTTCGCGTTCGTGCCTTACCAGTTGATCATATCGATGACGTTCGTCGTGTTCCCGATGATCAGCAAGGCGACGAGCGTCGGAAATCGCGATGCGGCACGGTCGACGATTCAGCATGCGATGCGCTTTTCTTTGCTGCTGCTCTTGCTGGTGGCCGCGCCGACTTCGGGCGCGGCCGAGGGCGTGATGCGACTGGCGTACCCCTTGGACTATCTGGCAGGGGCGCCGGCGCTGTCGATTCTGGTCTTCGGCGTGGCGGCGTTCGCCCTCTTTGCGGTTGCGGCTACGGCGATGAGTGGAGCGGGAAAGCCATCCGTGGCCGCCATCATCGCGGGCGTTTCGCTTCTCGTGGTGGTGGTTGCGAACCGTGTTCTGCTGATGCGAGCGGGCCTGGGCGATCGGACACTGCAAGCAACGGCCACCGGTACCGTGATTGGAATGGTGGTCGCCCTCCTGCTGTCGGCCTGGGTGATCCATCGCTCGTTCGGCGTCTTCATTCCGGTGTCGAGCTGGGCTCGAGCCGCGCTTGCGTCAGGCGCAGGGTACGGGGCTGCCGCCGCCCTCCCCCACGACTCGGCCGTGATGACCCTGCTGGCGCTCGCGTCTGGATTTCTAAGTGCGCTGGGCGTCCTCGTCGTCACCCGAGAGCTGACGCGAGACGACTGGCACGCCGTTCGTCGCATCGTTCGGCGGGATTAATCTTCGCGCCGGTAGTGGCCGCTTCGACCGCCCTTCTTCTCCAATAAGACGACCTCTTCGATCGCCATGCCGCGATCGATCGCCTTGAGCATGTCGTAGAGCGTGAGCGCTGCGACCGTCACGGCCGTGAGGGCTTCCATCTCGACACCGGTGCGATCGGCACAGCGAACCGACGCCTCGATGACGAAGCGTTCCCCATCGCTCGCTGGCTCGAAGGCAACATCGCAACCGGTGATCGCGAGCGGATGACAAAGTGGAATGAGCTCGGAGGTTCGTTTGGCTGCTTGGATCCCGGCAATGCGCGCAGTCGACAGCGCGTCACCCTTCGGCACGTCGCCGGACAAGAGCACGCGTCGGGTTTCCGGCTTCATGCGGAGCGTCGCCCGAGCACGCGCCTCGCGAATGCTTTCGTTCTTCTCTCCGACGTCGACCATGCGGGCCTGACCATCGCGATCCAAATGTGTGAGGTCGTCTTCTCTGTTCATCAATCGAGGTGCGGCGCGTCGTGGTCGGGGCGCGGGGGGATGGTAGCCGTCCCGGCCATGCGGGCAATCAGCTCGACCCTCGAGTGCACACCGAGCTTGGAGAAAATGCGTTTGAGGTAGGTATTCACGGTCGACACGGTGAGCCCGGTGTCCGAGGCGATCTCGCGGGTGCTCGCACCGCCGACGAGAAGCGAAACGACGTCTCGCTCACGTGGGGTGAGCGGAGCGCGCCGCAAGGTTTGCTCGACTGCCTCACCCGGCCTTCGACTCCCTTCGCCCGTCAGCCGTTCCGCGTAGTCGATCCCTCTCGCGAAGAGTCGGGAAGCCCATTTCAGGAGCTCGAGCTGATTTCCATCGGGCGCGTCGCCCACGATTTCTAGATGAAGCGTTCCGACGTACGCTCGACCTTGCCGCAGCGGCAAGGAAAGCGTCGGGTCCGTACTGGTCAGCGTGTCCTCGCTGCTCACAGGGTCTGCGCCAGGGCGCTCGAGCAGAAACGAATGGGCTCCCACCACCCCGGCGATCAGCGTAGCGCCGCGCTGGGCATAGGTCCGCACCGGGTCGAGCTCCGTTAGGCGCTCGACAATCTCCATCAGCCTTTCGCTAGTTGTCACAGCCCGGTCCTCGATCGGTGATTCCTACAAATCAGGGTCGAAAATTCCATTCTTGTCAACCCTTGGCATCCCAGGTGAACGATGAACGGGAGATCTTGTCGAGCGCGAAGCTCGAAATCAGCTCTTCGGCCGAAATGGGCGCCGTTGTCGCGGTCAGTCCGAGCGAGCAGGCAAGCTGACCGATGACCTGTTCCGCCGAGCGACCCGTGTTTCGAAGCGACAAAATCGAGATGGCTCCGTTCCGCGTCGCGAGACGGCGACCATCTGCGTCGAGCACCAAGCCGACGTGCGCGAACCGAGGCACCGGATGGCCGAGCGCCCGATAGAGCGCGATCTGGCGGGGTGTCGACGAGAGCAAGTCTTCCCCGCGGATCACTTCGCTGATCCCGGCCTCCGCATCGTCGATCACGACGGCGAGCTGATAGGCCCAGATCCCGTCGGCGCGCCGTAGGACGAAATCGCCCCCCAACTGGCCTTCGGGAAACGGCCCGCATAAGACATCTTCGAAACCTGGAGACGGATCGGCGAAGCGAAAGCGAAGTGCAGGTGGCCGGCTGGAATTCATGACGCCGTTGCGGCAGGTCCCAGGGTAGCGAGGCCCTTCCTCTCCGTGGGGCGCGCTGGCGATCTGCGCGATCTCTTTTCGAGAGCAGGTGCAAGGGTAAACCAGGCCCGCGGCCTCTAGCGTGGCGAGCGCCCGCTCGTAGGATTCGTCATGGTCGGACTGAAAATGCGGGCCTTCATCCCAGTCCAGCCCGAGCCATTCGTGGTCTCGGCAGATTTCGTCCGCGGCACCGGCGATCACCCTCGGGCGATCGATGTCTTCGATCCGCATCACGATCTTCCCGCCCTGCGTTCGCGCCTGGAGCCAGGTTATCAAGGCGGTGCGCGCGTGCCCTGGGTGCATCTGACCCGTTGGCGACGGAGCGAAGCGCGTCCGATAGGTCGAAGCCACAATCCCTCCTTTATACGACTTGCGCCAGGGCGGCTATGCGGTGCATCTTCCGGCGGTGCGGGGACGAACCGATGTGTGCGGCTGCTTTCCAACGGGGCGCCACTATCCAGGCATTGCCGACCTGATCGCTGATGCGATCCAAAACGTCGAGGGCCTGTGCAAGGAGTTCGAGCCGGGTGCCTCCTGGGCGGACATCCCGATTACCGTCATCGACTTCGAGACGACCGGTCGAGACTCAGAGACCGACCGGGTCATCGAGATCGGGCTGGTGACGTTTGAGAAGGGCAAGGTCAGCACAAGGGAGAGCTGGTTGGTCAACCCCGGGATCCCGGTGCCCGAAGAGTCCCGCGCGGTGCACGGCATCACCGACGAAGAGCTCCAGGGCGCGCCCGACTTCGCCACTCTGATGCCACGACTTCTCGAGCTCCTGCAGGGTAAGCTTCCGGTCGCTTACAACGCGCCCTTTGATCGCGGGTTCCTGCTGGCGGAGATCGCGCGCGTCGCACCAAAGGGAATGACGGCGGGCGACATGCCTCCTGCAGCGCGCGAGGACGTGGTCTGGCTGGACCCGTTGGTCTGGGCGCGAGAGATTCTAAAGGAGCTCAAGAGCCGCCGACTCGGCGACGTGGCAAAGCACTTGAGCGTCCCACTCGAGCAGGCGCACCGCGCGGCGGGCGACGCAGAGGCGACCGGAAGGGTGCTGCTTGCGTTGGCGCCGCAGCTGCCGCGAGTCTACGGAGAGCTCGTGCGTCTCCAAAAACGCTACGCAGCGTTTCAAGAAGCCGAGCTCGCCGCGTGGAAACGCTTTCGTTGAGCCCGAAAATCACCAAATCGCGCCTGATTTGGGTTCCGTTCGCCTTGATGGCGATCGGCAGTTGGACGCCGGTCGTCGGCATGTGGCTCAACGGGATCGAATGGTCGGGGGCCGCCGGGCGAGCGATCTCGTTTTGGTACACGGTCCCGGTGCTGGTGACGATTCTGTTCGTTCAGGGACCCTGGTTGAAGCAGCCCATCCTGAAGCCACTCGGGATTCAGTTTTCCGTCAATCGATGGTGGGGCATCGCGTGGCTGCTTCCTATCGCGATCCTCTTCGTCGGCATGCTCGTCACTTGGGCCGCAGGCTTCGATCCAGTGCTGACGGTCGAGCAGCTAATCGAGAACAAACGTTCGGCCGTGCCGCCGGACCAACTCGCGCAGTTCGAAGAGTACCTGACCGAAAGCCCTCCGCCTCATCCTTTGATGCTGATCGCCATGGGGATGCCCGCCGGGTTGACGTTCAATCTCATCCCGGGCCTCTGCGAAGAGATCGCATTTCGAGGCTACTACTTCCGCGAGATCCCAGGGGGCTTCTGGGGCCGCTCGACCAAGATCGGTCTCCTCTGGTGGCTGTGGATGGCGCCATCGGTGGCGATCGGAAATCTGTATGGCGCGCCGGGCGTCGAAAGCGTTTTGCTCGCCCTTCCCTGGTGCATCGTCGCCTCCTGGGTTCTCGTCTACCTGCGTGTGCGGAGCGATTCGGTGATCGCCGTCGCGGTCGCACGAGGGACCATGCTGGCCCTGACCGCCGCAGCGCACGATCTCACCTTTGGTGCGCCGACCTGGCTCGCACCGTTCTACGGGTTTGGCGGCATCGTCGGGCTTCTCGTCATCTGGGTCGTCTTCTGGATTCATGATCGGAGTCGTGCGAAGGGTCGACTGACTACGAGCTGAGGAGAACGACTTGGGAGACTCGGAGAAGCTCGGGCTCCACGCCCGATACGGAGGCTACGCGCTCGTCACCGGGGCGGCGCGAGGGATCGGACGCGCGTTTGCGAGCCAACTCGCGGAGGACGGTTTCGACCTTCTGCTCGTCGATCGCGAAGGCGAAGAGACGATCGCGCTCGCCGAAGAGCTGAGCTCGGCACACGGGATCGATGCGCGCTCGCTGGTCTGCGACCTCGCCGACCCTGGCCTCGAGGAGAAGGCGCAGGGATGGGTCGACGGCTTCGAGATTGGGCTTCTGGTCAACAACGCGGGCATCTGCCTGCTCGATCCGTTTTTCGAAATTTCACTGGACGCGCATCTGAGGACCCTCGATTTGAATTGTCGAGCGACGCTCGTCCTGACGTACATCGTGGGCAAGGCCATGGCCGCCCGGGGTCGCGGCGGGATCGTCATCGTCTCGTCGGCGTCCGGGCTATCGGGCTCGCCTTACTTTTGTCACTACGCGGCCACCAAGGGCTATGGCTTGAACCTCGCCTGTGGCCTTTGGTCGGAGCTCCGAGGCAGCGGCGTCGATGCTCTCGCCGTGTGCCCGGGGATGACGGACACCAAGCCCGTCCAAGACCAGAACCTCGGCAAGGACTTGCCGTTTTACGTTCCGATCAGCGGGCCCGAGCCGGTGGCACTTGGCGCGCTCCGCGCACTCGGCAAGCAACCCGCTCTGATCCCCACGCTGGCCGACCGCATGTCTGCCGGCTTACTCTCGAAAGTTTTTCCCAGAGGCTGGACGCTCTCGATCATGAAGCGATCGATCGAAAAGATGCGCGGCGGCTAGGCCGGCGCTCAGCCTTGGCTCGGCGGCTTTCGAACCTTGAGCCTGCCTGCACGCCAGCCAGCGACCCCGCTGCTGTACCACTTCGAAAATCGACGGTCCGAAGGGCCACCGCAAAGTGCGGAGTGCAAGATCGGCGTGCTCATGTCGGCGACGAGGCGAAGCGATGGCGTGAACGAGGTGAGCCGACCAGCCGAGCTGTAGATCTGACCCTGGTGAGGCGTCGCGCGTCCGCCGGGGATCGGGATCGGCCCTTGATCGAAGCCCAGGAAGCGAGGGAGCTTGCCCCCAAAGAACATGTTGCTGAGGGTGAGTCGATTTCGTTGGCCCCAGGGCTCGGGCCGCTCGTCGGGCACTCGGGCAAGCGCGGCCCGCCAGACATCCTCGCGCGTGCGTGAACCCAGCCAGGGGGACGATTCAGCCACGAGGATGCGATCGAAGTTTTGGTAGAAGTCGATGAATGTGCCGGTGGCGTCTCGCAGGTGTTCGATGACCTCCGCACCGGATGCGGGGCCGAACATCTCGACGAGCAACTCCGAGTAGAAGAGCTCGAACGCGGTCGGCCCGATCGAGTCGAGCTCGTATCGGCAGTCCCAGGCGCGGAGGGCGTCGGCGATGGGACCCGTTCCGAGGAGCGGGAACAGGATCTCTAGGAACTCGGCCGCCTGGATCGAGTACGTGTCCATTTGAATGGCGCGAAAAGAGTCCACGTCGTGATCGTCGCGCGTCTGCAAGAGCTCGGTGATGCGGCGCGCGCGGTAGTCGCCCATGGCGGCGTTGATCGGATTGGCCCGGCCGAGGTGGTTCAGGTCCTGGTTGGCGGTCACGACCATTCCGTCTTGCGGGTTGTGGACGCTCGGAAGCTCGTCGGCAGGCACGAACCCCTGCCAGTCGAATCGCTCGTCCCAGCCGGGCCGGGGCGCGAAACCCGACCAGTCGTCAGGGCGCTTCGGCATCAAACCGGACATCTGGTAGCCGATGTCCCCTGCGCTGTCCGCGAAGACCCAGTTGAAGGACGACTCCACGTCCGCGAAAGCTGCCATCCCTTCGGTCACGGTGCGCGCGGTCCACATCGGGATCAAGGCGTTGATCGACTGCGACCCGCCATCGGCACCCGTCCAACGTGTGGCGAGCCTGTGCCCTGCCGCCATCGCGTCTCCGTCGAGGACACCGTGCTGGTTTTCCCAAAAGGTTTCGACGATGGCATCGCCCTTCTTCCGCTTGATCGTCTCGATGCGCCGATCGAAGTCGACCCAGGCGTCTGCACGGCGAAACTTCCCGTCACGGCACTCTTCAACCCAGGAGTCGATCGAATCCATGAAGGTGTACGTCGGGCCCCAGGACAAATGCTCGTTCCGCCCGACCAGCGGTGCGGGCAAACCGGGCATGGTCATGAGAAGCGCGTAGCCATCGGGCCAGCGGAAACTCTGCTCGACCCATACGTTCGGAAGCCGGTTCGTTTCGAGATGCGGGTCGTTGCCGAGCATCGCCGCCCCGGATGCCGTTCGCGCGCCCGACACGCACCAGTTGTTCGACGCCATCATCCGCGGCGCGGCGACTCCCCACTTCACAGCCTCCGGAACGATGCGTTCGCCGAGCTCGACCCGGGACAGCATCGCGCGCTCGAGCCCTTGCGTGCTTCCCGGAAACAACGCTTCGAGGTGCGCGTCTTCGATGCCGGCTTGAACCATCTCGACGAAGAGCCGCTCAATCTCCCCTTGTGACTGAGCTAGGGTGAGAAAACCGGCCATGCGAGCCAGCAACAAGCTGTCTTCAATCGTCCATGGCTCGAGCCCGACCCTCACGAGCTTGAGCTCCCAGGGCACGGACTCGGAAAATCGCGCGTTGACGCCGTCACGGTAGGCTTCGCACGCGGCGTGGGCCTCGGGGCTGAGCGTGGTCGCCGCCTCGGCGGTCCCGCCACTCCAGTTCATGCGCCGAAAGAACAGGTCGACCTCCACCATTTCGTCGCTTCCATCGAGCAGCTCCGCCGCCCGGCCTTGGCCGAGGATCCGCATGATCAGCATTTGCAAGCCGCGATCCATCGCGTGGCAGTAACCCATGCCCCAATGAAGCCCACTGATGTCGTCGGACACGATCTCCGGGATTCCGTTCTCGTCCCGGGTCCAACGGGCTCTGGGCTCCTGCGAATCGGTCATGATTAGAAATTGTCCTTGGCTTCACGAAGCGCGGTAAACGAAGCGACTGGATCTCGTCCAGCAGCGACGGCCGGATCGTCGAAACGCAGAAACGGATTGGTTGCGAGCTCTTGGCCTAGCCGCCCAGGCACCGTGAACCGTTTTGCTTCACGCGTGGCGATCGCTTGGGCGAGTGCACTGGCGACCTCGGGGTTGCTCGGTTCGACGGTTGTCGCGAATCGAAGGTTGTTGACGGTGTACTCGTGGCCGCACCATACCTTCGTGTCTGCGGGCAGCGAGCGAAGCTTCGAAAGCGACTGAGACATCATCGCCATCGTGCCTTCGAAGACGCGGCCGCAGCCAGCGATGAAGAGCGTGTCTCCGCTGAAGAGGTTGCCTTCGGAAATGAAAGCGATGGCGCCAAGCGTGTGGCCCGGAATTTCGACGATGTCGACGGAAGCGCCGCCGAAATCGAAGGAGTCGCCGTCGGACAACGCATCGGTTTGCCTAGGGATCCGTCGCTGGTCTGCGTCGTACTTCGAGCCCCGAACGTGCTCGATGGGACATTCTTCGATCAGCGCCTCGATCCCTCCGATGTGATCCCAGTGGTGGTGGGTGAGCCAGATCTCGCCGAGCTTGACCCGGGCCTGGTCGATCGCCCTCAGGACTGGGTCGGCTTGAGACGGATCGACGACGGCTGCCAGGCCGTTCTGGATGACCAGGTACGCATAGTTGTCGCTCAAACAGGGAACGGGAATCACGTTCATGCCGGGGAAGATACGACCCCACGGTCGCGCTGGCTAGGCGCATTGAAGGGCTGCGCTGGGTCCTACCTCGGTCGGGGTGCCGTCAACCTTCTTCGTCGAAGGGCCGGTTGGCGGTCCAATCGAAGCTGCCATCGTCGCGCTCCCGCACGGCTTGTTTCCAACCGACTTGCTCTGCGCGGTGCTTGAAGTGGATGCCCTCGGGCGAGTGGCGGGTAATTCCATCGAACACCGTTGCAAACATTTGTGTCTGCCGCATGCCCATCGCTTCGACGGCCTGGTTGATGACGAGCTTCTGCATCATGAGCTGGTTGATCGGCACCGTAGAGATGCGTTCGGCCAGCGACTCGACCTCGGCATCGAGCTGATCGGCAGGAACCGCTTTGTGGACCAGGCCGATTCGCTCCGCCTCGCGGCCGTCGATCTTGTCTCCGGTAAAGAGCATCCGTTTCGCCCGTTGTGGACCCAGTCGATAGACCCACATCGCCGTCGTTGGGCAGCCCCAGACGCGCACGGGCATGTATCCGATCTGCGCATCCTCCGCCATGACGATCAAATCGGAGCATAGGGCGATGTCCGAGCCGCCCGCTACCGCGTATCCGTGAACTTTGCAGAGGACCGGCCGATACGATCGCCAGAGCGACATGAAGAGCTCCGTGTTTCGCATCATGAACCCGTAGTCCTTCATCGGGTCCCAGGGCATTTCTTGCGTCCCTGACTCGGTGCCCGCGGCTTCCGCGTAGTACTTCAGATCGTAGCCGGCGCAGAACCCGCGCCCCGCCCCCGACAGCACGATCACGTGAACGTGCTCGTCGGCATTGGCCCGAGCCACGCAATCGGCGAGCTCCACCGGAAGCTCGTTGTCGATCGCGTTCATGACTTCCGGGCGATTGAGGGTGATGCGACCGATTCGGCCGTCTCGCTCGTAGAGGACTCTCGGCATGCGGCCCAGTGTAGCCTTCTTTCTCGATCGCCTTCGGGTTATATGAACCCCATGGATTGGAAGTTCGCGATCGAGAAACGCCGAATGAAACCGACGGGTGCTTAGGGCCGACGAAAGACTGCGCGCCCAGATCAGCGCAAACCTCGGTGCTCACGATCGGTCCGCCGAGCTCGATCCTTCCCTTCGCCCAGCGGCGGTCGCAGTGACCATCGTGGCGAATGCGGTCGGTGAAGCCTGCTTCATCATCACTCGTCGCGTCTCGACCCTTCGCGACCACAGTGGCCAATGGGCCCTCCCCGGTGGACGCATCGACGAGGGAGAAGATCCAACCCGCGCTGCCCTACGAGAGTTGGACGAAGAGGTAGGCTTGCGGTGTCAGCCCGATCGCGTGCTTGGGCTGCTCGACGACTACCCTACCCGGTCCGGCTTCCGAATCACGCCGGTCGTCGTCTGGGCCGGGGACGACGTGATGCTCCGGCCCAACCCACGCGAAGTCGCCGAGGCGTATCGTGTCCCCATCTCAGGCCTCGACGCGCCTGGCATCCCGAAGCTCTTCGACATCGAGGAAAGCGATCGTCCGGTGCTTTCGGTGCGGATTCTCGGCCAGGACATCTTTGCCCCGACCGCTGCGGTGGTGTTCCAGTTTCGAGAGGTCGCCATCCACGGCCGGGACACCCGCGTGGCCAATTACGATCAACCTCTCTTTGCCTGGCGTTAGCCGCTCCCTAGCGCTCGACGGTGACGCCCTTCCAGAACGCGACGTGGTCTTTGATGTTGGCGGCAGCCTCTTTGGGCTGCGGATAGTACCAAGCGGCGTTCTCGTTGCACTGGCCATCGACGACCACGTGGTGGTAGCTGGCCGTGCCCTTCCAGGGGCAGACGCTTTGGTGGCTGCTCGGCTCGAAATATTTCTTATCGATGGCGCCCAGCGGGAAGTAGACATTCCCCTCGACGACCTCGAACTCATCCGACTCTGCGATCACCTGCCCTTGCCAAAGTGCCTTTGCCATCGTGCCTCCTGCGTCACGCAACGTAGGGCGCGCGGCGGCCGCGTCGAGCCCCGTTGACCTAAGCCCGGAAAGCCCCACAGAATCTCACAAACCGATGGCGAACCACCTTCTCCAGGAAACGAGCCCCTATCTCCTCCAACACGTCGACAATCCGGTCGACTGGCACCCCTGGGGTGCAGAGGCGATGCGGCTCGCCGAGGAGCAAGACAAGCCGATCCTGCTCAGCATTGGCTATGCCGCCTGCCACTGGTGCCACGTGATGGCCCATGAGTCGTTCGAAGATGAAGCGACGGCCACACAGATGAACGCCGACTTCATCAACGTCAAGGTCGACCGCGAAGAGCGCCCCGACATCGACAGCATCTACATGCAGGCTGTCCAAGCGATGGTCGGTCGCGGGGGCTGGCCGATGACGGTTTTTCTGACACCGGATGGAAAGCCTTTCTACGCCGGCACCTATTTCCCGAACGAGCCGCGTCACGGGATCCCGAGCTTCCGGCAGATTCTGACCGGGATCACGCAGGCGTGGAACGACGACCGCGAGAACGTCCTTGGGAGCGCCGGCCAAGTCGCCGAACAACTTCAAGCGCTTTCGGGCGTCGGTTTTGAAGCGCAAGCGCTCGATGCGGAGATCGTTCGAAGCGCACTACGGGGTCTGCAGCAGCGATTCGATCCGAGCTGGGGCGGATTCGGCGATGCCCCGAAGTTCCCACAGCCGATGACGATCGAGTTTCTGCTCCGCGAGTTCGTCCGGGTCCACGATTCCGACTCCCTCGAGATCGCGGAGGTCACGCTTCGCAAGATGGCGCAGGGTGGGATGTACGACCAGCTCGGTGGCGGCTTTGCCCGGTACTCGGTCGACCATCGCTGGCTGGTCCCGCATTTCGAAAAGATGCTCTATGACAATGCCCAGCTCGCGCGCGTCTACCTTCACGCCTGGCAGATTACGGGTAATGAGCTCTACCGCCGAATCACCGAGGAAACCCTCGACTACGTCCTGCTTGAAATGCGCCACCAAGGCGGCGGGTTCTACAGCAGCCAGGACGCGGATAGCGAAGGAGTCGAAGGCAAGTTCTACGTCTGGTCCGCTGACGAAATTCGCGAAGCACTGGGCGACGACGCCGACACCTTCATGCGCATCTACGGCGTGTCGGATGAGGGCAACTGGGAGGGTCAGAACATTCTGAACCTGCACCTCAACCCGGAAGCTCTTGCAGCACAGCTCGAAATCGATGCCGGGCAGCTCCATGCACGAACGGCTGCAGCTCGCTCGGCACTCTACGAGCTCCGCTCGAAGCGAATCTGGCCTGGTCTCGACGACAAGATCCTGACCTCTTGGAACGGTCTGATGCTCGCCGCCTTGGCCGAAGCGGGGCAGGCCTTCCACCGACCGGACTACATGGAAGCCGCCAAGTCGAATGCCGAGTTCCTGCATCGCACCATGCGGCGCGAGTCTGGGCGTCTCTTCCGAACCTGGAAAGCTGGTGGAGACGCCAAGTACAATGCCTATCTCGAAGACTATGCCTACCTGGCCGATGGCCTGCTCGCGCTGTACGAAGCTACGTTCGAGCCGCGCTGGTTCGACTGGGCACGCGAGCTCGCGGAGCTGATGCTCACCCATTTTCGCGACACGGACAAAGAAGGTTTCTTCGACACCTCGGACGACCACGAACGGTTGATTCACCGACCGAAAGACCTGCAAGACAACGCCGTGCCAAGCGGAAGCTCGGTGGCAGCAACGGTGCTGCTCAAGCTCAGCCTGCTGACCGGCAACGGCGACTACTGGCAGGTCGCCGAACGAAGTATCGCGACCATGGGCAAGTTCATGGGCCAGTATCCTTCTGGCTTCGCCCAATGGCTCAATGCCACGAGCTTCATTCTCGGGGAGCCGAGAGAGGTCGCGCTGGTCGGAAGCCAAGAGGAGCTCGGGCCCTTGCTCGCCGTCCTACGCGACGGCTACCGGCCGTTCCAAGTGCTGGCCGCAGGTGATGGTGGACCGAATGCGACCGTGCCACTCCTCGAGAATCGCGGCCAAATCAATGGCAAGGGAACAGCCTACGTCTGCCGTCAATTCGTCTGCCAGGCTCCGGTGACCAGCCCAGACGAGCTTTCCCGCCAGTTGGAGCCGGCTTGAAGCGTCGCTGGATCTTGTTCGCCGTGCTGGCCCTCGGGGTTACGATGTCCTTTGCAACGGCGGCGAGAAGTGCGAGTGCGTGGAAGGCTTTGATCTCCGCACGCTTCCCCGATGTTCGCTGGGTCGACGCCGAAACACTCGCAGGCTGGATGAGCGGCGCCGGGACAAGAAAGCTGGTTCTCCTCGACGTGCGCAAATCGGAGGAGCAGGAGGTGAGCCAACTGCACGGCGCACAATACTTGGACCCCGGTCATCCCAACATCGCGGCCCTGAGGATTCCGGACGACGTCACGGTCGTCGTCTACTGCTCGATCGGCTACCGAAGCGCTGCGATCATCGAAGACTTGGAGCGCGCTGGAATTCAAAACGTCTACAACCTCGAAGGAGGGCTCTTCGACTGGGCCAACCAGGATCGACCCATCTATCGAGGAGAAGAACGCGTCGAGGAGGTGCACCCCTTCAATCGTCTCTGGGGCCTGCTCCTTCGGAAAGATCGAAGGGCTGCCGAGTAACGGAGGGAAGCGCGTTACCGCGACGGCGGTTCGTCGATGACGACAGGGTTACGCGCTGGAGCATCGGGGGTCCCCGTGGGCGGCGCCGACTCTTCAGGGAAGTCCGGGACGGTCCAATCGATTCCGTCATCGGGGTCGGGCGCCGGCTTGGGCTCAGGCACTGGCTCTGTCACTGGCGCTGGCACTGGCGCTGGCGCTGTCTTCTTTTTCGGCTTTGTCCGCTTCTTCTTTGGCTTCGGCTTGCTGGGCTCGGGTACCGGCTCCAGCGGCGGCGGGGCTTCCTCGAGCTCCACCACCTCGACCAGCGGCTCCTCCGGAACGGCTTCCTCGACCTCCAGCGCCTCGCCGAGGACCGCATCGGTTCCGACGTCGGCAACCGCGGCGTCCTCTTCGACCGGGGCCGGCGACGTGGCGATCGGCTCGGGCTTCTGCTCGTCGGCAACGGCACGAGGAGCGCGCTGCGACCACCAAGTACCGGCTACGACAATCCCAAATACGAACGCCAAGACCCCCAATGAAGCCCAAAGCCAAGCGTATTTCCTCCGTTTCGGCCGCTTCACAGCGGGCAGCTCGTGCGAAGTGGTCCCAAACGGCTTGGGTGCCGACGACAGCAGCGCTTCGTCATCGGGATCACGGGGCACTGCGATAGGCAGGGTGGCGGCCAAAGGAGCCGGCGAGCTAGGTGGTGCAC
Organism: Polyangiales bacterium; assembly: GCA_049645265.1. GTDB lineage: Bacteria > Myxococcota_A > Polyangia > Polyangiales > Houyiibacteriaceae > SG8-38. The sequence goes on along the minus strand of JBARTN010000285.1, from coordinate 5,644 downwards.
TCGAACCGAGCAGCTCCCCGAGATAAGAGCCCGGCGCCGCGAGCTCTTCGCCCCAGATCGTGCCGATGAGCAGTGCCCGCGCGTCGTGCAACAAGCCGGCGTTGCCCGCAGCCTCGGCAAGCGAGTCGAGGAACTCCGCCAGCGTTTGCTGTCGCGCATCGGGGTCTTTGCTCAACGAGCGCATCACCACGCGCGCGACCTCATCGGGGACCTCGGCGCCCCGCCCTTTGGTCTGGAGCAGCGGCGGCTGCTGATGCACGTGCTGCATGAGGACCGCCCCAGCGGTCTTGCCTTCGAACGGAAGCACACCGGCGAGCAGCTGATAAGTCAGGATGCCCAGCGAGTAGATGTCGCTTCGCTGATCGGCCTCTTCACCGGTCGCCGCTTCTGGCGAAATGTAGGTCGCCGTCCCAAAGACGCGCCCGCTTTGCGTGGTCGTCGGCCCGATCCCGTCGGCTTGGAGAACGCGGGCGATTCCGAAGTCGACGAGCTTCACGAAATCTTCGTCTCGACCGCGCTTCACCAGGTACACGTTCTCGGGCTTGATGTCCCTGTGTACGATGCCAGCAGCATGCACGGCTCCGAGGCCGGCACAGAGCTTCATGATCAAAATGAGAGCGCGCTCGAGCGCCAGGAGGCCGTTCTGCTCGAGCTCCTCCGCAAGCGACCGGCCCTCGAGCAGCTCCATCACGATGTAGAGCCGTCCATCTCCGAGGCGCCCGGAGAGAAACACGCGGACTAGGTTCGGATGGTCGAGCGAGATGGCCAGCCGGGCCTCGCGCTCGAACCGAAAGACGGCCTGCTCGTCGCGCGCAAGCTCGGACTTCAAAACCTTGATGGCGACATCACGGTCCACCGTGGTCTGCCGGGCGCGATAGACCGTGCCCATGCCGCCGGTGCCGATCTGCTCATCGATCCGAAACTGCTCGAGCAAGACGCTGCCGAGCAAAGGATCGGCAATGTCCGCGTCGGTGACGAGCAGGCTGCCGTCGTGGGGGCAGTACTCTGATCGGCTCCCGAACTTCGAACCGCAGCGAAGGCAAATCTTCCGCATGTCGGCAAGCTTCCCTAAAGTCCCGAGAGGAGTAGCATCTGGCAGTGGGTAGTACAATTCCTCCCTCCGACGCACGTTTGGCCCCGAGCTTCAGTTTTGCCTATTCTTTTTGAATAGGAATTAGGGGAAAATGACCAGGTGGTTCGTAGGATTCTCGCTTTTGGTTGCCGCGCTCGGCGGCGGCCAGGTCGCGGGTGCACAGGATGAGCAAAATGAGGTCACCGTCGCGGTGCCCGGGCTACGGGCGATCGACGGTGACGACGGTGTCGCCAATGAGCTGACCGGTTGGCTTCGTGCGGGCGCCAGCGCCGTACAAGGCTGGCAGCTTCACACCGCCAATGTTTCGCTCGACCAGTTCATGATCGTTCACGGTTGCGAAGACTCCAACGAAAATTGCCTTTCGAAAATCGCAGAAGGCATCGCGGCGGATCGTCTGATCTCGGGCTCGGTGTCGAAGGTGCCCACCGGGAATGGAGATGGATACGATTTCGAGGCGGACCTATTCTACTTCGACGCGTCGACCGGCCAGATCGAGAAGACCTCCACGCTCCGATTTCCGAGGTCCCAGAGCACGCCTCAGGAGCTTGCGGTGATGGCACAAATCGAAGTCCAGGCCCTCGCTGATGCGCCACTCGACGAGCTCGGCAAAGAGCAGGCTCTCGATCTGATCTTGAGTCGAGAGACCGAGCTCGGCTTGCACCAGTCGACTCTCGATCTTTTGAATGACCGGCCAAAGGAGTTCCCCGCCTGGCCCGCTGCGGTCAGCTACACCGGAACGCTCGTGTTTCTCGGCCTGTCGGCATGGAGCTGGAGCACCATCCGGAACGTCGAGAAAGACCCTGCCTTCCAGCGTGCGCGGTTGCTTGCAGGCCCCGAGGTGAACGATGTTTGTGCGGGGGGCAGCAACTTGGGAGTTGAAGAGCTGGGCTCTCTGTGCTCCAAAGCAGATCGACACGAGACGTTGCAGTGGGTGTTCTTGAGCATGGGATTGGCTTCGGCAGGCGTGGGTACTTGGTTGCTCGTGAAATCTGCCAAGAGCAAGAAGCGCTCGGACCGTGCGCACTTACACCTCATGCCGATCGCAGGCAGGCGACGCGGGGGCGTGACGGCTCGACTCGAGTTCTGAGATCATGCGCATAGTCGGGGGCCGACTATCGGGGCGCAGGTTTGGCGCGCCGGACGGGCGAGGCACGAGGCCAACTTCGGACCGCGCGCGAGAAGCCCTCGGTTCGGCGCTCGAGTCTCGGGGCGCCTTCGTTGGCGCCCACGTGTTGGATCTCTTTGCCGGCACTGGGGCTCTCGGCTTCGAAGCACTTTCCCGCGGCGCATCGGATGCCGTTTTGGTGGATAGCGATCCTCGCACCGTTCGCCAGATCAAGCAGAGCGCAGAGGAGCTCGGCCTGAGTGAGGAAGTCCGCGCTGTCCGTCTGGACCTTCTGGGTGACCCAGCGAGCGTGGTTCGCAAGCTTCCCCCGATGATGCCAGCGTTCAGCTTGGTGTTTGCCGATGCCCCCTACTCCGAGGTCGGCGCAATCCCAGACATTCTGGACGCGCTGGCGGCAGCGGAGCAACTTGCACCCGGAGCCTGGGTCGCCATCGAGCACCCAGCAAGCCACAAATGGAGCTGGCCAAATGGGCTCGCGCCGGACGCGGACTACCGCTATGGTCGCACCGGTATCAGCCTCGGCGTATTTGCAGCCGAGAAAGGCAGGCAGTGAGAGGCATCGCCGTTTATCCCGGTTCGTTCGACCCGATCACCAAAGGTCACACTTCCATTCTACAAAGCGGCTTGGTCGCGTTCGAGAAGATCATCGTAGCGGTCTTGAGCAACGAGAATAAGAAGCCGCTGTTCAGCGTTGCCGAACGAATGGAGATGATCCGCGAGTCCGCAGACGACATGGGCGCAGATCCGAACCGCATCGAGGTCGACTCCTTCGACGGCCTGTTGGTCAGTTACGCTCATCGACGCAATGCGCGCGTCATCCTTCGAGGCCTCCGTGCCGTTGCAGACTTCGAGTATGAGCTTCAGATGGCCAACATGAATCGTCACCTCAACCCCGAGGTCGAAACGGTGTTCATCATGGCCAACGACGCGTACTTCTACGTCGCGTCCAACCTGGTCAAAGAGGTCACGAGGCTAGGCGGCAACGTGGCGGACTTGGTCCCTACTCCGGTTTTGCCGCGGCTTCTTGCCAAGTTCGACAAGTAGATCGGCTGGCTCAAGAGCCCCTCGCGGAGTAGCCGGCGCGCCTCCGGCAGCGCTCGGAGCGAGACCTTCCCGAGCTGCAGCTCGCTCAGGTTTGTTTCCCCACGGGTTACGGCCCGGCGCACTCGCATCCAGCCTGTTAGATACACCGCGTCTCGCGAAACGCCGCCCGCGCGGAAGGACCGTTCGCACAAGGTCACGGAGCAGGCAGGCGAGAACTGATGCTCGCGGACCAGCGTCTGTGCCGCGTCGCCGAACGAGACACCCGCGTGCATGGCGTGGGTTGCGAGCAGGCGGCCAGCCAAGGTCCTTTGGCGGTACGGGTCGAGCAAGCCCGCGAGCTCCTCGAGATAGATCGCAACGCCCTCTTGATCGCCATACGAGCCTGCGGTGCCGATCGCGAATATGCCGAGGGTCTGCGTTCTTCCGTTGAACGCCGAGACCAGGTGCCCGTAGACCTCGTGCGTCGCGAGACGCTGCGCTTCGCGTGCGCCGAACAGCCGGTCCGCGATGAAGACGGTGCGTTCACCGACCGCCGCATTCGCGATCAAGCCGGGATCGACCTTCACGGCGATGTGCAGGCCCACGTGCTTGGCGTAGGCCAGCATGAGGTCGCGGAGGTTGCTTCGATCCGCCGACGCGGCTGGGATGGTCTTGGGCTCTTGTTCGACGGGCGTATGCGCGAGGATCTCGTGCGCCGCGTCGAGGACGCTGTGCTCTGCGTCGGTGAACAGTCGCTCACTGCCTGTGCCGAAAAGTCGCGCGGCCATCGGACGCACTTGTTTACTTCGACCCAAGTTCTCGAGGATCAGGAGCTCGGTTTCGAGCTCTTCGAGGCGTGGAAGATAGAGCTCGGAGGCCTCGGAGTCCTCGGCCAATCGCCTCGCACGCGCGAGCTCGAGCCAGACGCTTCGCTCGACGGTGACCGGCTTCCACTGCCATCGGGGCTTGGCGTGCTCCCCTCTGGCGACCGAGTCCACGAGCCGATTTCGTTCGACCGGATCGCTGTGCGTGGTCGCGCCGAGGAGAAGCCGCGCCGCGCTGTGCAAACGGCGCATCCCAACGTCGAGCTCTGCGCGAAGGCGAGCTCGCGGACGATCAGAGAAGCTGGGTCGCGCGCTCTGCGAGCTCACTTCGTTCACCTTTCGAGAGGGTCACGTGGGCGCCGATGTCCTCGCCCTGAAACCGCTGCGCGACCACGGTGAGCCCGTTGCTTGCAGAGTCTACGTATGGATTGTCGATTTGATAGGGGTCGCCGGTGAGCACGATTTTGGTCTCGGCGCCACAGCGCGTGATGACCGTCTTCACTTGATGCGGAGTGAGGTTCTGTGCCTCGTCGACCACCAAGAACTGATGCGGGAGAGAGCGGCCGCGAATGTACGTGAGTGGTTCGATTTGGATGACACCAGACGAGATAAGCTCTTCATAGTTGCGGTGCTCGGACATTCGGCCGCGACCGCTGCTGAAGATGTACTCCAGATTGTCGAAGATCGGTTGCATCCAGGGATTGAGCTTCTCTTCCACCGTCCCTGGCAGGTAGCCGACATCTCGGCCCATGGGAAAGATCGGCCGGGAGACGAGCATTCGACCGTATGCGCCATCCTGGACGACCGACTGAAGACCAGCGGCAATGGCCAGCAATGTCTTTCCGGTGCCGGCCTTGCCAACCAGCGTCAACAAATGGATGTCCGGTGAAAGGAGCATGTCGAGCGCGAAGTACTGCTCGAGGTTTCGCGGCCGAACACGCCAAACCCCTTCTCTGCCAACTCGGAGCGGAACGATCGTGCCCTCCTTTGCGTCGAAGCGCCCGAGCGCGGTGTGCCTGTGCTGATCGCGCTCACGAAGCACGAGCCCGGCATGAGGGTAGAGCTCGACGTCGAGCAGGCTGGCATCGATCGGCTCGCTCTGGGCCAACTGGTCGACCTGGGCGCGATCCACATCCGCAGTGACCACGCCCGAGTAGAGCTCGTCGATCGAAACGCGGCCGCCCTCGTAGGTTTCCGCCTTGAGCCCGAGCGCGTCGGCACGAATTCGGAGATTCGTATCCATCGTGACGAAGACGAGGGGCTGATCGGGTTGTTGGTCCCGAAGGTCGAGTGCCATCTGCAAAATGAATCGGTCCATCTCGCCCGGACCAGGCGCTCGCTTGGGCATCTTGGGAGGCACGGCGACCCGGAGCTCGCCACCGGTGTTTTCGAGCGGCACACCCTGATCGAGCGTGCGCCCGTTTTGATTGCGCAGCTCGTCGAGAATGCGTGAAAGGTGTCGCGCGTTCTGCCCGAGCTCGCTGAGCTCTTTTTTGAACTGATCGACCTCTTCGATGACGAAGATCGGTAGGACGACCGCGTTGTCCTCGAATTTATAGACCGCTAACGGGTCGTGAA
>JBARTN010000284.1:0-6011 GCA_049645265.1 Polyangiales bacterium | reverse complement strand
TCGAAGAAGTGGCGCATGTCTTCGTGCAACATGCTGTGGTACGTGAGCAGATTCGAGAACTGCTCGAGCTGATTCGAAGTTGGGAGCTCCCCGAAGATGAGCAAGTAACTCGTCTCGATGAACGAAGACTCTTCGGCGAGTTGTTCGATCGGGTAACCTCGATAGAGCAGGATGCCCTCTTCACCATTGATGTAGGTGATCTTGCTTTCGGTCGCCCCGGTGTTCATGAACCCGGAGTCGAGCGTGATGAGGCCGGTGTCTTTACGGAGACTGCGGATGTCGATCGCGCGTTCGGCGTAAGAGCCTTCGACGATTGGCATCTCGTAGCTCGTGTCGTCGTAGTCGAGCTTTGCTTTTGTAGTCATAAAATCCCTGCGTGTTCTAACCCGACCCGGCCGATTCGGCAACGACGGAGGCAGCCGACTTCAGACATCTAGCTCGAACACCTTCACGGCGTTTTCGTAAAGGAAGAGTCGCCGCACCTCGTCCGAGAGACCGAGCGAGTCGAGCTGGGCGACGCACTTTACAGGCTGAATCATGGGGAAGTTGCTGCCGAAGAGTACTTTCCGGCGGCCGGGGCCCTTCATGAATCGGACGAGCGCCTCTGGGTAGCGCTCGGGTGTGTACGCGGAAGTATCGATGTAGACGTTCTCGTACTTGGTTGCGAGCGAGATCATCTCCTCGGCCCAGGGGTAGCCGATGTGTCCGCCGACGATTCGGAGCTCCGGAAATTCGCATGCGACTTCATCGAGGTACGGGATGGGGCGCCCAGGGTCGCTCGGCCGCAGAGGGCCCGCGTGACCGACCTGCAGGCAAAACGGAACTCCAAGCTCTACGCACTCTGCATAGATCGGATAGTAACGACGATCGTTGGGGGGGAGACCCCAGAGCCACGGCAGCTGGCGAACACCGACGAAACCCAGCTCAGTGACGCAACGCCGGAGCTCGCGCACAGCATCCATCGGGCGATGCAAATTCACCGAGCCGATTCCGACGAACCGATCCGGACGTGCGCTCACTGCGTGGGCGACCTCGTCATTGGACAAAAGCGGCCCATTGGGACCCCACCAGGCCGATGTCAGCGCTTTGCCCACGCCCGCGGCATCGAGCGCGGCCAGCGTGAGCTCGATCGGGATCTCGTCTGGAATCACCTCGAGCTTCATCCAGCGTCGCAGGGAAGCGAACATGTCGTGGCTGATGAACTGCGCGGTAGGATGCTGGATCCAGGCATCGATGATCGGTTCGGCCATGCCTGGATCGTCCGGCCAGCGTCCGTCCCATGCAAGCCGTCTGTTCTGCAGGGATCTACGGCGGAAAAACGGGCGGCGGGGCCCCGACGGGCCCCGCCGTTTTTCAGGGGCCAAGCTAAGCCCTGAGGAGAAGAGGGCTCAGCCAGAATCTCGCTCCGCCGCTGCTCGGCGCCGGGTCGGTTGGGGTGACACGAGTACGATCTTGCTTCCCGAATTGCAATCGTCGTCTGAGCTGTTTTTGCGCAATTCATGTGGGAACGTGACCCACATTACCTATGTGTGCATGCTCCGGTTCACATCTGCGCACCTGACGACTATTGCGCCCGCTGAGGCTTGTTTCTAGTATCGCGCGGATGATTCGAATCCGTCGGTTTCGCCGGTTGATCGAAATGCTCAGATGACGTGTGACAACCTCAACTAGCGGCAAATGATGAAGACCCGCAACACAGGTGCAATCCTATGGATGATGGCCTCGGCCCTCAGCCTGGCGTTGTTCAGCTGTGGGGGCGACAGCCCTGGCTTCGCTGGTGTCGCTGGGAGCGGCGGCACGGCTGGCGAAGCTATTGCGCAAGTCCTGCCGGGCCTGGGTTTCGTAGCGTCGTCCTTTGGCTTCTATTACCCGGATGACCCGGCTGCGGGTCTCGATGGCTTTGATCTAGACGGCCGCGTATCACGCAGCGATTCGCCCGGCGCCGACGAGTGTGCGCACGACGACCGGATGGGACCGAACCAAGAGCCTGGGATCGACTACGGCTTCCTGGAAATCATCGATAACGAAGCGGTGCGTGAAGACGGAAAGGCTGTGTTCGGCGGCTTTCACGAAGGGCAATTGGTCGACGGGGTCATCAGTGGCGCGGTCAAGAACGGTTCGATGACGATCCTCCTCCAAATCGACGGCCTCGACGACCCGCAGAACGACGACGACGTTCGCGTGCAGATCTACAGCAGCGAGGATTCGCCAGCGCTCGGCACCGACAGCTCCGTCTTGCTTGGTGCCACGCTAAGCATCCACCCGGACTCGCGCTTTCACAGCGGCGAGGTCCAGGGCTCCGTCGTCGATGGTGTGCTCACCGCAGGCCCAATCGATTTCTTGTTTCCGATCGACATCATGATCGTGCGGGACGAGCTCTTGATTCACGATAGCTGGATGCGGGTCGAGCTGCTCGATGATGGATTCCAGGGCACGGTTTCGGGTTACTGGGATGTTGCCAACATTCGCGACATCATCGGCGTGCCGACGACCGACAATGGCAACGCCGCAAACTTCACCATCGAACAGTTCGACGCCGCGATGGCCGAGCTTGCCGATGGCGACTACGACGCTGGCACTGGCCTATGCAGCTCTTTCAGCACGATGTTTCGAATCGGTGGGGTCCAGGCCTTCATCGTGAGCGACAGCTCGCCAGGCGGGATGGGCGGTAACGGTGGTTCCGGTGGCGGGCGGGTCATCCCAACGCCCTTGGATCAGTGCGTTAACGATGCCGATCAAGCCGCGCTCGATGCGCTCGCAACCGACGAGCTCAGTGGCCCCGCGATCGTCGGTATGATCGCCGGCGACTGTCCGCTTAGCGCGTGCACCTCGGAGCTCGGGGGGGTGCTCTCCGACGGCTCGGAGGCGGCGCGCAACGCGCTCGGCGACTGCATCGCCAACTGCATCTCGGATCAAACCGGGCTCTCCACCGCCTGCACCGGTTGCTATGGCTCGATCGCGTCCTGCTCGACGGCATTTTGCCTCGCGCCCTGCTTGCCACCGAACTCCGGCTCCCAAGAGTGCGCGAACTGCGCCCTAGAGAACTGTATCGACGTCAATGCTTGTACGGGGCTCTACTGAGCCTTAGAACCGAGCCATGTCGGTACTTTCGATGTTCAAAGGGAAGGGCCCGAGCGGCTTTGGCTATGGAAGCAGCGCGGAGGACGTGACCCAAGGGCTCGACTTGACTGGGCGCACCATTCTTCTGACGGGCTCCAACTCGGGCATCGGCAACGAAACGCTTCGCGTTCTCACCAAGCGCGGTGCTCACGTGATCGCAGCCGCTCGAACGGTTCAAAAGGCTCAGGCAGCGTGTGATGGCGTGGTCGGCGAGTCCACAGCGGTCGCCTGCGAGCTCTCTGAACCCGCGTCGGTTGAGGCCTGCGCTGCAGAGGTCGCTGCGCTCGGCCGTCCGCTCGACGCAATCATTTGTAACGCCGTCTTCATGGCGCTCCCCGAGCTCAACCAGCGGCATGGCTACGAGCTTCAGTTCTTCACCAATCACATCGGACACTTCATTTTGGTCACCTCGCTCCTTGGCAGTCTCACCGACAAAGGACGGGTCGTCGTCGTGAGCAGCGCCGCCCACAACCGAGCGCCTCCCGAGGGCATTCAGTTCGACAACCTGAGCGGCGAACGCGGATACAGCCCCTGGGCGAACTACGGACAGTCCAAGCTCGCGAACCTACTCTTCGCCAACGAGCTCGCCAAACGACTCTCGGGCACCGGTCAGACGGCGAACAGCCTGCATCCGGGCGTGATTCACACCAACTTGGTGCGCAGCATGAATCCGATTGCCAGAGTTGCGCTTTCGATCGGCGGCCCGCTCGTGCTCAAAACCGTCGGAGAGGGTGCTGCGACGCAGTGCTATCTCGCCGTGAACCCGGGGGTCGAAGGCGTTTCGGGCAAGTACTTCGCGGACTGCAACGAGTCGCGATCCAGCTCGCACGGCCGCGACGAAGCCATGGCGGCCAAGCTCTGGGAGGTTTCGGAGAAGATCGCCGCCGAGGTCACTTCTTAGCGGGATCGAGCTCATGGTGAGGGTAGGGCCGGAAGCTTACGACGCGGCGCTCGAGAAGCCGGGCGCGCGCGAGATGGACTTCACGGGCCGAGCGATGAAAGGCATGGTATATGTCGGCGCGCGAGGGTTGCAACCTGCGCCTCGCTTGAAGGCCTGGGTCGAGCAGGGTCTGTCCTACGCCAGGTCATTACCCCCCAAGAACTGACCTCGTACCTATGACTCGTGACGCCCCCTGTCAGTATGTGCCTGGCAATATCCGGAAGCGCGTGCTCTACGTCGGCTCCGGGCTGCAGTGCTTCGAATCGCTCGTCGACGACATGGGTGCCGCGCCGCGCACCGAGCGAGTACGTTCGGAGATCTACCCCGCGCTCCGGACGCGCGGCCACGAGCTCGAATTCGTACCGGTCTGGGACACGCTGGGCGCAACCGACGCGCTCCGCTCCGCCTATGTGAATCTGCTGCTCGTCGACCTTCGCTGGTGCGAGAACTTCGAAAACCGGGTGGCCGAGATTCGCCAACTCCTCAGGGAGCTCGACCACGACGAGGACATCGAGCAGCGTTATGGCTTCCACCGCATCGTGGTGCTCGTGTCCGGCCCTGACGCCCGCCGTATCGACGATTTGATCATCGAGCTCGGCGCCGTTGGGGTCCGCTACGTTCTTCGCCAGGACTTCCACCAGGATCGGCCGGCCTGGTCGCGCGACGCGTCTTTCGCGGCGGAGGTCCTTCGTATGGCAGACGAGCTGACCAGCTCGCGCCACATCGGCAAAACGGCGATCTGCGGTTCGGGCGGGGGAATCACCGGCATCTACTACGAGATGGGCGTGCTCAAGTGTCTCGACGACTGTCTCACCAACTGCGGAGTCAACGACTTCGACATGATGTTCGGCATCAGTGCCGGCGCCGTCGTCACGAGCCTTCTGTCGGTCGGATACACGCCGGACGAGCTCATGGCCGGCATCGCAGGCGTAAAAGGCGGACGCGTTCCACCGCTTTCGTTTAGCCTTCTGCGGCTCTCACACTTCAATCACGAGGACATGCGCTGGCGCATGACGAGCGCCGCCAAGACCGCGGTTCTCGCGTTCTGGGATACCTTGCGCGGGCGCGGCGGAGATACCGCGGAGAAGCTCTTCCTGGAGTACACGAGCCTGGTCGGGGCGCCATTTCACTCCTCGGAATTCGAGGTGATTCTTCGCCGGGTCTTGCAAATGTCCGGCAGCACCAACGACTTCCGGAAGCTTCCGCTCGAGCTCTACGTTGGCGCCTCCGATCAGGATGCCCGATCGCACGTCCTCTTCGGATCTACAGGCTACGACCACGTGCCAATTAGCAAGGCCGTCCAGGCTTCCCTCAGCGTCAACCCCGCATTTTCTTCGGTGCCGATCGAGGGACGCTACTACGAGGACGGCGCGATCACCCGAACGTCCAACTTCATCGAGGCCATCAACCGAAACGCGACATTGGTCGTGACTTTGGACCCGTTCGTTCCGTACGTATCGAAGCTGCCAGGCGTCGCCCATCGCCGTGGAGTTCTCTATAACATCGATCAAGACATTCGGACCATTTCGTTCACGCGCTTCGAGCGTGCGCGCAACGCCACGCTTCGCAAGCATCCAGAGGTCAGCTCGTACACCTTTCTTCCGTCGAACACCTTGCGTCGCTTGCTCTCGACCAACCCGATGGACCACCGGCCGTATCTCGAGATCTGGCGCGGCTCGTATCTGTCGTCGCTTCAACGAATCGACCAGCTTTGCCACCGACTCCGCGGAGACCTGGCCGAGCAGGGGATGCTCCTCGACACCGCCATGGCCGAGCTGGTCGCTGACCAGTTGCGCACGACCAGCAAGCTCTGCTTCGAAGACTTCTTCCCCGAGCGGCAGGTCGACATCGAGAAGCGCCCGTTCATGACGCCGTCGCAAGTGTCGTTCCCCTCCTCCGCGCCACCACCGCCGTGAGCGCGAGCGAGGGTCAGCGATCGCGCGCATTTTTT
>JBARTN010000283.1:0-3633 GCA_049645265.1 Polyangiales bacterium | reverse complement strand
GCCCGACGAAGTCGGTGTCGACGCTTCCACCTCCGCCTGCGCTCGACCTCGGCATGGTTGGACGGCTCGTCTCACTCGACGGCGAAGACGACGAGTTCATCCAGGATGTCCTTCTGGGCTACGTCGATCAGCTCCGGGCTTGCGTGACGCAGATGAGAGCAGCTTTGGAGGACGGAGACATGGAAGCCGCGCGCCTCAGCGCCCACACCGTCAAGGGAGCGAGCAAGCAAATCGGCGCGACCCGCGTTGGCGAGCTCCTAGGTGGCATCGAGGGCGAAACCAGCATCGGCGCGGCGAGAAGTCTCCTCGAGGTCGTCGAGCAGGAAGTCCCTCGCGTCGAAGAAGCGATTCAAGGGCTACTGAGTCGATCGCGTCGCGCGGTCTAGAGCTCGACTAGATGTCGAGGTTGGTCACGTTGAGGGCGTTGCTCTCGATGAACGCGCGCCGAGGTTCGACCTGGTCCCCCATCAGCACACTGAACAGCTCTTCTGTCTCGAGCGCGTCTTCGATACGGACTTGAAGTAGCGTCCGCGTGTCCGGGTCCATGGTCGTCTCCCAGAGCTCTTCCGGGTTCATCTCGCCAAGGCCCTTGTAGCGCTGGATGCCGAGACCCTTTCGCGCGCGGGAGTCGAGCTCTGTCCAGAGCGTCTCCAGGTCGGCAAGCTCGGAAGGCTCGGCAGCGGGTTTGCCGTCCTTGTCGAGCACGCTCAGCAGGAACGGTGGCTCACCCAGCGCCCGAATGCCTTGGTAGATCTGTCGGAGCTCCGTGAGGTTGCCTGCGGAAAGGAAATCGAAGTCGATCGTGGTGACGCGGCGAGTCCCGCCATCCTGCGTGGCAATGACGACCTTGTACCGATCGTGCTCTTCGTCTCGCTCGATGCTGGCTTCTAGGTCGCCGGCACGCTTGGCGCGAACGTGCTTCTCGAGCAAGGCGATCGCCGCCTCCACCTTCGTTCGGTCCGCAAGGTCCTCTACCTTCAAGTCGGCGACGGTCACTAGCGCCTCGACCACGAACGGGTCCAGCCGGTGGCCGATGTTTTCGAGGAGCAGGCGGAATCGGGTCACGTCTTTGAGCAGATTCCGCAGTGGCTGTCCGGTGAGCTGAGTGTTGCCGCCCTTCATGCCCAGCAGAACGTTGTCGGTTCCGAGCTCGATTAGATACCGGTTCAACTCATCGTTGTCCTGAAGGTACCGCAGCTTCTTGCCCTTCTTCACTTTGTAGAGAGGCGGCTGCGCGATGTAGAGATAGCCTTTGTCGATGAGCTGCGGCATCTGACGGTAAAAAAAGGTCAGGAGCAGCGTCCGGATGTGTGAACCGTCGACGTCGGCGTCGGTCATGATGATGACCTGGTGATAGCGAAGCTTCTCGAGGCTGAAGTTCTCGCCGCCTTCGACGCCGCAGCCAAGCGCCGTGATCAGGGTACCGATCTCCGCGCTCGAGATCATTTTCTCGAAACGCGCCCGCTCGACGTTGAGGATCTTCCCTCGAAGCGGCAGTATCGCTTGAAAGCGCCGATCGCGGCCCTGCTTGGCGCTACCGCCCGCCGAATCACCCTCGACGATGTAAATCTCGCTCTCGCTCGGATCTTTGCTTTGGCAGTCGGCCAGCTTTCCAGGAAGCGTGCTTGCGTCGAGGACGCCCTTGCGCTGCACCATCTCGCGCGCACGGCGTGCGGCCTCCCGTGCGCGTGCTGCGAGCACCGTCTTCTCGACGATGCGCTTGCCAGCCTTTGGCTCTTCTTCGAGGTATTGGCTGAGCTTTTCGTTGAGGACGCTCTCGACGATGCCCTTGACCTCGCTCGAGACCAGCTTGTCTTTGGTCTGAGACGAGAATGCCGGGTCCGGGTGCTTGACCGAAATGATGGCGGTCAAACCTTCACGCACATCCTCGCCGCTGAGAGGGTTTTTGAGATCTTTCAGCAGTTTTTCGCGTGAGCCGTACTGGTTGATGACGCGGGTCAGCGCGGTTCGGAAGCCGGTGATGTGCGTGCCCCCATCGCGATTGAAGACGTTGTTGGTGTAGGGAAAAATCGACTCGTTGTAGGAGTCGCTCCACTGCATGGCAATCTCGATGTCGACGCCGTCCTTGACCGCGTGAAGATAGATGACGTCGTCGTGCAGCGGGGTCTTCTTCTTGTTGAGTGATTCGACGAACTCACGAATCCCGCCCTCGTATTTGTGGGTCACCTTCTTGCCGTCACCGCGTTCGTCTTCGAGTGAGACCGCGAGGCCAGCGTTCAGAAACGAGATCTCGCGCAGCCGGTTGTTGAGCACCTCGAAGCTGAAGTCGGTCATCGTGAAGATCTGGGGGTCGGGCTTGAACGTGACCTTGGTCCCCGTCTTATCGCTGTTGCCGATAGGCTCGACCGGGGCCTTTGGAACGCCGCGTTCGTACTCTTGAAACCAGACCCTTCCCTCACGACGGATTTCCATCTTCAGCCATTCGCTCACCGCGTTGACAGCGCTGACGCCGACGCCGTGCAAACCGGCAGAAACCGAGTAGCTCTCGCTGTTGAACTTCCCGCCCGCGTGAAGCTGCGTCATGACGACCTCGGCTGCACTGACGCCCTTCTCGTGCATGCCGACAGGGATGCCTCGGCCGTTGTCGATGACCGTAACCGAGCCGCTGGAGTGAACGATGACCTGAACGGCGTCGCAATGGCCCGCCAAGTGCTCGTCGACCGCGTTGTCGACCGCCTCCCAAACCAGGTGGTGGAGCCCCGATCCGTCATGCGGATCACCGATGTACATGCCCGGCCGCTTCCGCACCGCCTCGAGCCCTTCGAGCACCTGAATTGCGCTTTGATCGTAGCCTGGCGCAGGAGGGCTCGGTTCGGCGATCGGAGGTTCAGCCATGACTGCGTTTCTAGCCTTGAAGGGGGGCCAACGCAAGGACTGATGCGGCCGCTAAACCATTGATCTGACAGATGAATTTCTGGGTCTGGGAAGCTTAGTCTCCAAGCACTCTCCGGCGTGTCAATCGGACCGAAAGAAGGGTGCACGGAACGAGGAAAAGAGCCGTCGATGCGAGCAAGCCGAGGAGGTGTGAACCCGGGTTCCCGAGCACCAACAGACCGCGCGCGCACTCCGCGAGTTGGTAAACCGGATTGACCTGCATCAGCGCTCGCAACGCCGGGCTCTGCGGCTCTATCGGAAAGAAGGTGTTGCTGACCAAGCTCAAGGGCCAGCCGATGAGGAAGACCGGATAGTTCATGTGATCGATCGCCGGAACCATTGCTGTGAAGATCAAAGCAAACGACGCAAACGCGCAGCCCGCAATGAACCCAAGCAGCGGCATGAAGACGAGAAAGCCTACTTTCACTTCGACGACTCCGATCAAATCGAAGACCGCGATGACCAACGATACGATTGAGATGTTCACCATTCCGCGCACGGCCCCCCAGAGGATCTCTCCCCAAACCACGCTGGGCAGCTCGACCTGCGTCGCTAAGATGCCGTCCCAAGTCTTCTGATAGAACATCCGGACATACGCCGAGTAGAGCGCTTCGTAGTAGGGCGTGCCGAAACCCGTATAGGCGATCAGCCCGGGCGCGACGTAGGTCGCATAGTTGATCATCGTGCCACGGTAGTTGAGGTCATCGACGAAGCCGCCGAATCCAATGCCGAAGGCGA
>JBARTN010000282.1:0-8367 GCA_049645265.1 Polyangiales bacterium | reverse complement strand
GTTGCAGGTGAGGAAGGAGTAGTGAATCCCTGACTAGGTCGATTAGGGTGCTTCAACGTGCGTGGTGTGCGGACCCGGCTAGCGTCATCGGGGGGCCTAAAGCGTACGATATCCGCTCCCACCTACTAGTAAATTGTAGGGGTTCGACTCAACATTAGTTCCCACGGCAACGACGGTCAGGACTGTCTTATGGGGCCCCGTAAAGTCGACGTTCGCGTCGTCCACGGGGCTCCGGGGCTTAAGGGCACCCCATAAAGTCGATGTAAAAAGGGGACTGTCCCCTTTTACTGGATGGGGGCTGTGAGGCGGGCGAAGCGGACGCCGAGGCGGAACCACCAAGGCTTTCGGTCGTACTCGCCCTGCTCCATCAGCCGGGCGCGCTTGAAATCGTTCTCGAACATTTGTTCGACTTTGGAGACGAAGGTCGGATCGGCGATGGCAGCGGTGATCTCGAAGTTCAGCCGGAACGAACGATTGTCGAAGTTGGCCGTGCCGATCGTGGCCACACCGTCGTCAATTAACATGGCCTTCTCGTGGAGGAAGCCGTCTTGGTACCGATAGAACTTCGCTCCCGTGCGACCTGCGTCATCGAAGTACGAGTATGCGGCCAAGTAGACCAGCAGGTGATCGGGGTTGTCGGGGATCAGAATGCGCACGTCCACGCCTCTTAGGCCCGCTAGTTGCAGTGCAACGATCACGGAATGCTCGGGTACGAAGTAGGGGCTCGCGATCCAAATGCGCTTTTGGGCCGAGTTGATCGCGTGCACGAACATCAGATTGGCGGTTTCGAGCTCGTCGGCAGGACCCGTGGGAATGATGAGCACACGGTTGTCGCTTCCATCGGCCGCTGGGTGAGCCGACCAGCTGAGCTTGGGCAGTGTCTCGGTCGCCCAGTACCAATCTTCGAGAAACGAAATCTGTGCCTTCAAGACCGACGGCCCTTCGATGCGAACGTGGGTGTCTCGCCAATGACCAAACTTCAGATCTTTGCCGAGGTACTCGTCGCCGACGTTGTGGCCACCGATCCAAGCTACCCGACCGTCCGTGACCACGATCTTGCGATGATTGCGAAAATTGAGTTGAAAGCGGTTGCGACGCCCTTTGCGCGTATTGAACTCGTAGATTTCCACGCCCGCATCGCGGAGCTCTTGCGTGTAGCTGTTCGGAAGATCGTGGCATCCAATTTCGTCGTAAAGAAAATACACACGCAGGCCCTGCTTGGCTTTGGCGAGAAGATGGTCCTTGAGCGCGCGTCCCAGACCGTCGTCGTGCACGATGTAGAACTGCACTAAAACGTACTCTTGGGCCTCGTCGATGCCGTCCAAGATGCTCTTGAAGGTCGCGTCGCCATCGATCAACAGGTCCACTCGGTTGCCGCGGAGCACCGGCATCTCTGCCAAGCCTTCCGCGGCGCGGGTTGCTTCTGGCCGTTCGCTCTCCGGCACTCGATACGGAGCCACCGTTTCAACCGCCTCCCGCTCGATCAGCGCGTTACGGCCATCCGTGTTGCGCCGAGCGATGACGTAGCCTTGAAACTTGCTGCGCCCGAACACCCAATAGGCAGGCACCGCCAAATACGGAAACGTGTTGAGGCTCACCGCCCATGCGATCGCCCCTTGCGAGGTGCGCGTGCTCATCACGGCATGAATCGACGAGGTGAAACCCAGCACGTGAAAAAGCACAACTATCGCGGCCATCATTCGTCCCCTCCGAGATTTCTTTTTCTCAGCCACTGAGCGCCAATCGTACTGGACGGAGTGTGAATGGTCATGCAGGTGACGTGAGCTGTTGCGCTCTTCCTAAGTTTACGTCTTGTTTACTCCGCGCGCGTCCGCGTAGCCGAGTTCGTTGATGTTGACGTGCATAAATCATGATATCGGATGCGCCTCATTCAAAGAGGGGTGTCATGCAAGAGCAAGCAGTGAATCGGTTCTATTCAGACGAGCGAACGCGGGGCCGCGTCCGCGGGGCGATCCATGAGTACCTAGGTTTCTTTGACGAGTCCAACGGCGGCGACGTAAAAGCGCGCCAAGCTGGCTACACGACGATGATCAATCACTACTACGATCTCGTCACCGATTTCTACGAGCACGGCTGGGCCAAGTCGTTTCACTTTGCGCCGCGATTCAAGGGTGAGTCGTTCGACTCGTCGCTCGCGCGCTCGGAGCATTCGTTTGCGCTCAAGCTCGGCTTGAAGCCGGGCATGAAGGTGCTCGACGTCGGCTGCGGCGTCGGCGGGCCCATGCGCACTATCGCACGGTTCTCCGGGGCTACGATCGAAGGCGTCAACAACAACGACTACCAGTTGACCAAGGTGCAGAAGTACAACGAAGAAGCGGGCCTCGCTGAACGATGCTCCGGCTTCAAAGGCGATTTCATGAGCCTCCAGGTGCCGGACGAAAGCTACGATGCCGCGTATGCATTCGAGGCCACGTGCCACGCGCCGGACAAGGTCGGCGTGTTCAAGGAGATCCACCGGACGCTGAAGCCGGGCGGCCTGTTCGCGGCCTATGAGTGGTGCATGACCAGCAAGTTCGACCCGGACAGCGCCGAGCACCAAAGGACGAAAAAGGGCATCGAAGAGGGAGACAGTCTTCCAGACATCGCGTCGATTCCCGAAACCCTCGACGCAGTTCGCGCCGCTGGGTTCGAGCTGGTGGAGAGCTATGATGCTGCAGGCACCTGCGACCCCGGAACACCCTGGTATCTGCCGCTGGTGGGCGAAACCGAGAGTCTGCTCGCCGTTCGACGCGGCCGAGCGGGAAGGTTCATGGCGCGCCGCACCATTCGAACCCTCGAAGCGCTCCGGATCGCGCCGAAGGGTTCCACGGAGGTCAGCAAAATGCTGGGCGCAGCGGCGGAGGCTCTCATCGCCGGCGGCGAGCTCGGGATCTTCACGCCCAACTACTTCTTTTTGGCACGACGACCGGCGCAGTGATGATCGGTGGTGTTGAGGCACCGCTGCGGGCGCTGTCGGGGCGACTCGGCCGGCGGGATCCGAATCCTTTGGTGGAGTCGGCACGGGAGGCTACCTATCCGCCGCCCTATCCCGAGGGTTGGTACGTCGTAGGCCGATCGACCGACTTTCGTGACCGCCCGAGGTTCGTGCAATGCGTCGGGAACCAATGGGTGGTGTTTCGCGATGCTGCCGGCAACCCGCACGTCGTCGATGCCTATTGCCCGCACCTCGGAGCAAACCTGGCTGACGGGAAGGTGCGAGGCGATTGCGTCGAGTGCCCGTTCCACGGCTGGAAGATCCGCGGGGACGGGTCGGTCGTCGGTCAAGCCAACGGGGATCGTCCGGACCCCCGGCATCGGACGAGATCCTGGGCCGTCGAAGAGCTTCACGGCTGGGTGCTCGTCTACCACCGACATGGAGCCTCCGAGGACGGCCCGGCACCCGAGCCACCCTACCGCTTGCAACGCGTGCCCGAAATCGACGATGGGAATCTCGTTTGGCGGGGAGAGCACGATGCAGGGCCTGTGCACATGCACTTGCTCGAATTCCTGGAGAACAGCGCCGACTTCCAGCACTTCGCGGCGATCCATGGACGCCTCCGCCTGCCTTGGACCGAGATCCCCGTACCGGGGATGACCCTCCACCACGAAGCGACCTGGCGTCGGGACGAAACCGAAAAGCACGTGTGTTGGTTCGGGAACGACGCGAACCTCGAATTTCGAGGAAAAGCGATCAAGGAATCGGGGGCCCATGCAGACGTTCGTATCGAGGGCCCCGGGAGCTTCATTCGGTTCGACTTCACGCTGACTCGAGGGCGGGGCCGCGTGGTGCTGTACCAAAGCCACACGCCGATCGCTCCGATGACCCAACACGTTCGCTTTCGCTGGTTCAGTGGGCGAAACGTGCCAAAGCCCTTGGCCTCATTCGTCGTTGGAAACTGGGTCTCGCAGTGGCGCCAGGACATCGGCATCTGGGAGAGAAAGATCTATCGCAAGAATCCGATGCTCACCCGTGCAGATGGTCCCATTCACCAGCTTCGCCGCTGGTACGGGCAATTTTACCCTGCCGCCTCTTGATTAGCCGACAAACCCAGTAAGGAGAGACATGTCGATACGAAGCAAGCTCGGACAGTCGAAGCTCGCCAAAGGCGCTGCTCAATGGATAACCGACAATCGTGGTCTAGTCGTGGCGGCCACGGCACTGCCCGCAAGCTTCCTGTTTGAACGCGCCCGTGTGACCCGCGACGCGCTCTATGCGCGGTTTGGCGCATCACCGGAAAAGCACGACGAACGAGTGCGACGCGTGCAGGAGCAGGTGCGCGCCTGGAATGCCTCCGGGTCGGAGCGTCCCATGTGCACGGCCCGCCCAGCTTGGCTGACGATGTCCACACGAACCTCCACCTACAAGAAGGACTGTAACCATATCGAGATCGACCTCCGCGACATCCTCGAGGTAGACACCGAGCGGATGGTCGTCCGCGTCGAGCCGCTCGCCAACATGGGGCAGATCAGTCGGTACCTCGTGCCCATGGGCTACGCCCTCAAGGTCATGGTCGAAATGGAGGATCTCACCGCCGGTGGTCTTTGCATGGGCCTCGGCATGGAGACGACCTGTCACCGGTACGGCTTGATTCAGGAGACCGTCGTTGCTTACGAGATCGTGACCGCGGACGGGATTCTTCTGCGCGTGACCGAAGAAAGCGACCGGGAGCTGTTCCATGCTCTCCCCTGGTCACACGGCACGCTGGGCTTTTTGGTGGCACTCGAGCTCGAAATAGAGCCAGCCAAGCCGTACATACGGATGAAGTACATCCCCTGCCACAGCATGGATGAGCTTTGCGACAAGACCTACGCGCTTTCGGTGGCCGAGGACGCGCCGGAGTTCTTGGAAGCGACAATTTACTCAAAAGACAGCGGCGTGATTCAATGCGCCTGGTACGACGACGCGCCTTCGGATCGCTCGAAGATCAACCCGATCAACCGCTGGTACAAGCAGTTCTTCTTTCACCACGTGGCCACGGCGCTCGAGCGCGGCGAGTTTGAAGACTGGATGCCGCTGAGAGACTACTACCATCGCCACACGCGCTCGATCTTCTGGGAGCTGGAAGAGCTCATGCCCTTTTCGAGCAAGCCGTGGTGGCGCTGGGGCTTCGGCTGGCTTGGCGCGCCCAAGATCTCGCTGCTCAAAGGCACCATGACCGAAGGGGTGCGTTGGAAGCTCGTTCACAAGCACGTCGTCCAGGATGTCATCATTCCGATGCGCGAGCTGAAGCGCGCCGTCGAGGAGTTCGACAAGCGCTTCGAGGTGTACCCGCTGCTCGTCTATCCGATTCGCATCTACGACCACGGCGAGTACCAGGGGCTGCAGCCCAAGCCGCGCCAACTACAAGCCGGCGAACGCTGGGACATGTTCGTCGACCTTGGCGCTTATGGGATTCCACCCGCCGTCAAGCGAGGCGAGGACTGGGACGCTGAAGAGCACGTCGCCGCCACGGAGCAGTTCACCCACGAGGTCGGTGGCTTCGTCCCGCTTTATCAGGATGTCTGGATGAATCGCAGCCAATTCGAGGAGATGTTCGACCACCGGCTTTACCGGCGAATGCGGGAAAAGCTCGGCGCTGTCGGCGCATTCCCGGAGGTCTGGGACAAGGTCCGGCTGCAGCCGGAGCTCAGGACGGCGACTGCCCCGACTGACGAACGCGAGGCGTCGGCGGATACGCCAAACTACCGAGCGGTATCGCCGGACGCCTGATCTCCGGGGGGCCGCTGCATCTTGGGTCCCATCCGTGCTAAGTCGCGACACGATGGTTGAGAGGTCCAATCGCGTTTGGCTCGGAGTGGCGGCGCTCGCGTTCATGTGCGGTGTCGGCCTCATGGGCACGCAATTCGCGCACGCCCAGGCCCCTGCACCTGGACCTGCACCTGCACCCGAAGCGCCTGTACCTGAAACGCCCAAGGAGCTGACGGGCGCGGACTTCGCGATCGAAGCCGGCGCTGTGGAAGAGCGACTCGCGCGGATCAAGACGGAAATGTCGCTGATCGACGTGCTTGCGGAAGTAACCAAAGCGCTCGATGAGGTGGATGCATCGGGCGCGGAGCTTCTCGAGAGCTTTGCCGCACTCGAGTCCCGCCGGATGATGAGCTCCGAGCTCAACAACTTCCTGAATCAGCTGGAAATCCTCGGCGCGCGGACCGATAGGCAGATCGCGAAGCTCAGCGCCTATGGGACCGAGCTCGAAACGAGGGCGACTCAGAACGACGAAGACATCGAGCTCTGGACCGGAGCGCTGAAACGAGGGCGACGACGCTCCGTTCCCAAGGAGGTGCTGGATCGCACCGCGTCGATCCTGCATGGGCTGCGCGAAGGCGGGAAACTGCTCCAGACGAGCGCCGGCGAAGTGCTCGCGGTTCAGTCGCGGGCCCTGGACGTTCGCGACAAGCTCCGCATCGCCCAGCAGAAGGTTAGTATCACTCAACGTGCCGAGGCCGACAGCGTCTTCGAGCAGCAGGAACCGCCGATCTGGAAGGCTGGCGAACGCTTGGACGAGCAGGTCGCACGCGAAGGCTACAACTTGGACTTCTCGTGGCCGGACGTCAAGGATTACGTCCTTCGGAAACGCGCGCTGTTGATCTTCCAGATTCTCATGGCGCTCCTGCTCGGGCTTCTCTTCACGAGAGCTCGCGCGACGGTGACCGAAAGAATTGAAAAGCGTCAGCAGGAGGGTGGCATCGCTTGGGAGGACCAGGCGAGCCAGGCGCTTCGTCATCCCTGGCCAGCAGCCCTTCTCGTGAGCATCGCAATGGCGCGCCTCTTCCATTCGGACCGCACGGTGGAACTGATCCTGCTCACCTGGCTCGTCGCGCTCCCGCTCTGGTTCGTGGTCTACAAAGAGATGGTACCCGCGAGCTTCCGCCATGCGCTCATCGGGCTTGGTGTGCTCGGAACGTTCCATTTCGTCGTCGCCTTGGCCTCAGGCCACCCCGAAATCGAGCGGGCCCTGTTGCTCCTGGAGCTACTCCTCGCGGGCGCAGGCGCGGCGTGGCTCATCCGCTTTCTACGAAGAGCAGACGTGTCGAAGCGGACCCGAGAGGGCCTGTGGTTCTCGGTGACGAGCCTTTGGGCCAGGCTGGCACTGCTCACCACGCTGATTGGCGCAGGCGCAGGGGTGCTCGGGTACATCTTTCTCGGAACGGAAGCGGCTGTGCTCGTCATCCTGGGAACGATCGGGGCGACGGCGTACATGGCCCTGGCACGAATCGTCGAGGCCCTCCTCTTGACCGGCGTGCACACCGGTCGCTTCGATGCTTTTCGCATGGTCCGGGCCAATCGGAGCGTCACTGCGAAGACCTTGAGTCGAACCGTACGTCTTGCCGCGGTCGCCGTGTTTACCTGGTTGCTCGCGGACATGACATCGGTCTGGCGACCAACGGGGCGCGTCCTTGGGCGCTGGCTCTCCTCCGATTTGGGGATGGGCTTCGCCGAAACGGGCGTGACCTTTGGCGACTTCTTCGCCTTCTTCATCGTCTTGTGGGTGAGCTGGATCATCGCGCGATTCGTGAGCTTCGTTCTCAAGGAGGAAGTCCTGCCGCGCCTTCACATGCAGCAGGGAGTCCCGTTCGCGCTGACGACGTTCACGCGCTACGCGATCATCGCTATCGGCTTCGTCGCGGCTGTCTCGGTCCTCGGCGTCCCGCTCGACCGGGTGACCATCGTCCTGAGCGCGCTCGGCGTGGGCATCGGCTTCGGACTTCAGAACCTGGTCAACAACTTCGTGTCGGGCTTCGTCCTCCTGACGGAACGGCCGATTCGGTTGCGGGACAAGGTCGAGATCGACAACATCCTCGGGAACGTGAGCAGTATCGGGATTCGGGCGAGCACGATTCGCACCTTCGATGGCGCCGAGGTGATCGTTCCCAACGGCGACTTGATTTCCGGCCGGGTCATCAACTGGACCCTAGCGGCGCGTCAACAACGGGTGACCATCCCCCTCGGCGTGGCCTACGGCACGGACCCCAATCAGGTGCTCGGCATCCTGAGGAAGGTCGCAGAGGCCAACGAGAAAGTCTTCAAGAACCCGGCGCCGCTCGCGCTGTTCCGTGGGTTTGGTGAAAGCTCACTCGATTTCGAGCTGCGGATCTTCATGGACCCGTCAGACGTCTTGGACGTGCCAAGCGAAGTCCACGTGGCGATTAGCGAGGCGCTGAAGGAGGCAGGAATCGAGATTCCATTCCCACAGAGGGACCTTCACTTGCGCGGCGTGCCGGAGGGGTTCGCCGGCACTGGCACGGGCGCTGGCACTGACGCTGACGCTGAACGCTGAACGCTGAACAACGAGCGCTTCGACAAGTGCGCTCAGCCTCGCTTTTTCAGGCGCGCTGCGAGCCGGCGTAGAAGTTGCCGCCATTCCT
>JBARTN010000281.1:0-4696 GCA_049645265.1 Polyangiales bacterium | reverse complement strand
TCCGGCAGGTTCCAGCGCTTCATAGCACGTCGGAAGCTGCGGACATTGGTGTAGCCGGCATGACGCATGATTTCGTCGGGAGTCTGATTGCGCTCGACGCAACCCACGAGGATGGACTTTCGGGTGGCGTCCATCAACGCGCGGAAGCTCGTGTCCTCGTCTTGAAGGCGTCGCTGCAGGGTTCGTGGCGTCGTGTGAAGCGCGGAGGCCACCGCCTCGATGCTCGATTGGCCTCGAGGGAGCAGCAGCTTGATGCGATCGCGAACGACGTCGATGAAACGATGTGACTCGAGCGCCGCGTGCAGCCCCGCGGCAACGCCACGAAGCTGCCCGTGGAGCGCCTGATTGCTGTGTGCCAACGGTAAATCCCAGGACTCGTCGTCGACGAGGATGGCCGTCTGCTCCTGGCCGAACAGGACGGAGCAGCCAAATGCGCGCGTGTACGTCTGAATGTTTCCGCGATACGGGTGCTCGAAGTGAACCTCACGCGCGGCGAACTCGCCTGAGGTGGCAAAGCGCAATACCTTCATTGCGATGACCGCGGTGAACTCGACCTCATGCACGGTGACCGGCAAGTCGTGCTCGATCTTGTGCATCTGGAGCATGTGATACCTAGGGTGCTCGCCCAGGGTGAGCACCCGGCCGTGGGAGAGCAATTCTTGATATCGCAGGCTCGCCTCGAGGCCTTCGCCGACGGTTTCTGCGCTCGTCAGGAGCAAAATGACCAGGTGATCCGCGCGCGCTCGCCAGACTTCGGCGGCGCTGAGCCCGAGATGCCTGTCCCCGGTTTCGGCCAAGGCGGCGCGCCAAAACCTGCCGAGGGCATCGCGCGGCAGTCGGCCGGAGGTATCGGTAAAGATCGCGAGATCTACGCCGATCTCGTCGCAAAGCGCCTCGACGTCCAGCCCGAGGGCCTCGAACGCATTCACCACACCCCGTGCCCATGCACCGGACACTGTGAGTTCAGAAGGGGTCTTGGCCTTTTTTGGTGAATCGCCCACTGGGCGCGATCGATCCACAGGGGTCCGTGAATTACAAGCCTGATGGGCGATCTTTTACAAAGTCTGGCGCAATCGGTACCTGCTTTTGTCGCCGGCGATACGCATATGCCAGCTAGCTTCGAGGATGTCATTCGGTGCCAGGCGGGCACTCCTTGGCACGGAACGTAGGGCAACGGATGAGCCCACCATCCCATCCAGAGTCAGGCGACAATACGTTCCGAAAAAGACGGTGCCCGTCTTTGCCTCCCCCACACCGTGGAGTCCGTTGATAGAAGCCGGTTAACGTCTCACCACGTTGACCGGCTTCGCTTTGTTTCTCGGCAGGCCACGGAACTGCGTTCGTTCGAGCCACGCGAGAGCCTTGATCTCCAGTGTTTGCCTCGGAGCATCGGGGTCGAAGCGATATGCGAAGTAGCCGAGGTGCGTGTCGCCTCCTGCGTTGAATCGCGGATGGATGCTCCGTACCTGTGTGCCCTCCTCGGTGACGCCGACCACGTCGACCTCGACCCAGGTTCCTGGGCTGAGCTCTTCTTCGTTGGGCTGAAGGAGCTCGATGCCGACGATTTCGTCTTCTGCGACCGCTTCGAACGCGACGACGATGGGCTCGTCCTCACCGTCGCCACCCAACTCCAGCAGCTGAGGGCCTGGAAATAGATCCAGCTGGAGCAAGCGATCCTTACGGTCGTTGCGCCCTTGGGAATCTGATCGCGACAGGAGGATGTGTTGCTCTCCAGCGAGAATTCGCTGTTCGGCCAAGACGCCCACCGGGATCCCGTTCGACTCGCTGAGCAAGACCGCCAGCGAATCTGGCTGAAGAACCTCGAAGCCAGATTCTGGAGAGCCATCGCAAGCCGGAACCGCCGCGGAGGCAAAGACAATACTAAGAAAGATCAAAACAACTCTGAGCATGACGACACCTTTCGACGCCCGGACCGAATCAAACGGTGCAACGCTCGTGCCAATGTTCGGCCCCTGCAATATACTCAGCGGGACGAATTCGACGCGCTGCGTCTGTCGCCAGAACAC
Organism: Polyangiales bacterium; assembly: GCA_049645265.1. GTDB lineage: Bacteria > Myxococcota_A > Polyangia > Polyangiales > Houyiibacteriaceae > SG8-38. Next base: position 2,669 of record JBARTN010000281.1, on the reverse strand, counting down.
CACGCATCCGTGAAGCTCAGTCACAGGACCAAATATGGAAAACGAGAATCCCAGCATCCTCTCTCATGTGTCGATCGGAAGCAGCGACATGCCTCGCTCCGTCGCATTCTATGACGCGGTGCTACCCGTGCTGGGCTGCAAGAAGCTCATGGAGTATCCGTTCGCGGTGGCCTACGGAAAGCAGTTCCCGGAGTTCTGGGTGCAGACCCCCATCGACGGTCAGCCCGCTAGCGTCGGCAACGGGACGCATTGTTGCTTCCTCGCGGAGAGCAAAGAGGCCGTTCACGCCTTTCACGAAGCTGCACTGGCGGCGGGCGCAACGGACGATGGGCCGCCGGGGCCCCGGCCTCAATACAGCCCGGGTTACTACGGCGCGTTTGCGCGCGATCCCGACGGACACAAAGTCGAAGCCACGTATTTCGATGCCTCGCTCGGCGAGCACGCGTGAGCGCACTCGATCGCTACCTCGATGACCTCGGCGAGAAGGTCGACGGCGACACGCTGCTAACTCGCTTTTTGGAGTACACGAACGACCAGGGCCTCGAGCTCTACCCGGCGCAAGAAGAAGCGGTGATGGAGCTCTTCGTCGGGAACAACGTGATTCTCAACACGCCGACGGGGTCCGGGAAGTCGCTCGTCGCGCTGGCTGCTCATTTTCGATCGGTCGCGCTTGGGGAGCGTTCGTTCTACACGGCGCCCATCAAAGCGCTGGTGAGCGAGAAGTTTTTTGATTTGTGCAGAGTGCTCGGGCCGCAGCGCGTGGGCATGATGACTGGGGACGCCACGGTGAATCGCGATGCGCCGGTGATCTGCTGCACCGCAGAGATTTTGGCCAACCTGACCCTTCGCGAAGGCGAGCGATCCGACGTCGACGGGGTCGTGATGGACGAGTTTCACTACTACGCCGATCGTGACCGCGGCGTGGCTTGGCAAATCCCCTTGCTCGCCCTACCCCAGGCGCGCTTCCTTCTGATGAGCGCAACGCTCGGCGAGACGCGCCAGTTCGAAGAGGCGATCACCGAGCTGACCGGCGTCACGACGACCCTGGTGAAGAGCACCGAGCGCCCCGTGCCTCTCGATTTCACCTACAGCGAAGAGACCTTGCAGAACTCGGTGGTCGAGCTGCTCGAAGAGGGCAAGGGCCCGATTTACGTCGTGCACTTCGCGCAGCGGGCTGCGACCGAGCAAGCCCAGAGCTTCATGAGCATCGACTTCCTCTCGAAGGACGAGAAGCGCGCGATCAAAGAGGAGCTGAGCGGCACGCGCTTCGACACGCCGTTTGGCAAGGAGCTGAAGAAATTCCTCCACCACGGGGTCGGCGTGCATCATGCTGGGATGCTCCCGCGCTATCGGCGCCTGGTGGAGCGCCTTGCACAAGAAGGCAAGCTTCGAATCATCTGCGGAACCGACACGCTAGGGGTCGGCGTGAACGTGCCGATCCGAACGGTGCTTTTCACCAAGCTCTGCAAGTACGATGGCGAAAAGACCAAGGTGCTGAGCGTTCGCGACTTCAAGCAGATCGCGGGGCGGGCGGGGCGAAAAGGCTTCGACACGCTCGGGAGCGTAGTGGCGCAAGCGCCCGAGCACGCGATTGAAAACAAGAAGCTCCGCGCGAAAGCCGGTGGCGATGCGAAGAAGGTGCGCAAGCTCAAGATGAGGTCACCACCTGAGCGTGGATACGCGCACTGGGACGCCGAAACCTTCACGCGCCTCCAAGAATCGCCGCCCGAGCCGCTTCGCTCGCGTTTCCGGGTGAGCACCGCGATGATCCTCAACCTGTTCGAGCGGGAGGACAACGGCTGCTTGGCGCTCCGCCAGCTCATTCGCAGCAGTCACGAAGGGCCGACATCCAAACGCAACCATGCGCGGCACGCGATCGCCTTGATTCGGTCGCTGCGCGACGCCGGCGTCATCGAGCTCAACGGACAAGGGCCGCGGGTCCACGAGGACTTCCAGTCCGATTTCTCCCTCAACCAGGCGCTCTCGCTCTACGTCGTCGAAGCCGTCGACGTCCTCGACAAGGATGACCCTGGCTACCCGCTCGACGTGCTCACCCTGGTCGAGGCCACACTCGAAGATCCCTGGGCCGTCCTCTACCGACAAACCGACACGCTCAAGGGGCGCGCGCTCGCGGCCATGAAAGCAGAAGGCATGGCGTACGACGAGCGCATGGCCGAGCTCGACAAAATCGAATACCCGAAACCGAGAGCCGACCTCCTCTACGCGACCTACGAAGTCTTCGCGGAGCATCATCGGTGGGTCGGGAGCGACGTGCTTCGGCCGAAGTCGATCGCGCGCGACATGTACGAGCTCGGCATGAGCTTCGTCGAGTACGTCAAAGAGTACGGGCTGCAGCGTTCCGAGGGCGTTTTGCTTCGCTACCTGACCGACGCGTACAAGGGGTTCGTCCAAACGGTGCCCGAATCGGCTAAGACCGACCCGCTTTACGACGTGTCCGACTGGCTTGGCCTCACCGTTCGCTCGGTCGATGCGAGCCTTCTCGACGAGTGGGAGCAGCTTCAGGCCCCGGACGAGGGTGTGGTCATGCCCGTCGAGCGGGACGAAGACGAAGCATTCGACATCACCAAGGACGAGCGCGGTTTCACCACGATGGTGCGCAACGCGGCCTGGAAGATCGTCCGCTTTCTCGCGTTCAAGCAGTACGAGCG
>JBARTN010000280.1:0-15635 GCA_049645265.1 Polyangiales bacterium | reverse complement strand
ATCTTCTCGTTTGCCGTTGCGGAGGAGCTTCGGAATACAAACGTTCGTATTTCCGTCGTGAGCCCGGGGCCCGTCGAAACCGGCTTCATCCTCGACCCGAGCGTCATCGAAGCGGTCCCCCCGCTCGTGTTTTCGCAGCCGATGAGCACCGCCGATGAAATCGCCGACCTCGTGCTGGCTTCGGCGGGCGATGGCCTGAGAGAGCGGACCAAGCCTGCGTTCAGCGGGAAGCTAGCGACGATGGGGTATCTCTTTCCGTCACTGCGCCGCACCTTGCTTCCGGCGCTCGAACGCAAAGGTCGAGCTGCCAAAAAGAAATACCTCGCGCGCCATATGCGCTGATCAATCGGTCTCGCTCCGTGGAGGCGGCAGCGCCGACAAGCGCTTCGGCGACGGACCCCAAGTGTCAACGCGCGGCAGCATTTTGTAGAGGAGCCAGTGGTATGTGCTGCGCGGCAAGATACGCCGAAGCAGCGTGAAGGCCCGCGCATCCAGGGTCGCCGGCACGCGCAGTGGCGGCCTCGGTCGGCGCATGGTTTTGAGCACAACGCAGGCAACCGACGCCGGGGTCGCACGCGAAGCCTTCATCAGCCTTTCGATGAACGGTGCCATGTTGACGTAGTGCTCGTGGTAGGGCTCGGCCAGCTCTTGCTCGGAGTGGCCGCTCTTGGCGGTGTACCGGACTTTCTGGAAACCGTCGGAATCGACGAAGCCGGGTTGCACCAGGCTCACCCGAATCCCCCAGGGCCGAACCTCGTACCAGAGCGCCTCATGCGCGCCTTCCAGAGCGAACTTCGATGCGCTGTACGCGGCCATCGTAGGCATCGCCATCATGCCACCGACGGAGCTCACCGTGATGATCTGCCCCGCTCGCTTCGCTCGCATCTCCGGAAGCACCAGGCGAATCAGCTCCATCGGCGAGCGGAAGTTCACGTCCATCTGCTCGAGGCGTTCCCGCTCTTGGACGTGTTCCACCACGGCGCGATAGGAAAGACCTGCATTGTTGATCAAGATGTCGATGCCGCCCCAATCCCGTTCCGCCTCGGCGAGGATCGCTTCGCGCTCCTCTGCCTTCGTCACGTCGAGGGCGCGAATCCGAACGTGCGGCGACTCGCCAATCGCATGGGCGTCGAAGCGCGGAAGCGAGCTCTCGCGCGCCGTGAGAATGACCCGATACTTCGTCTGAATGAGCACGCGAGCGATTTCGAGTCCGATCCCGGTGCTGGCGCCCGTGATCAACACCGTCTTGTCCGATTCCATCTGGGATTGAGTTTATAGGGAGCGGCACTTACACTGAAAGCGCCTTTTGCATGTAGGGGGAGGACGCCATGGTTTGGCTGATTGGTTTACTGGTGCTTGCTGTCGTGCTGGTCGCCGGGTTCGCGGGCATCTACAACGGCTTGGTCAATCTTCGGAACCGATTCCGGAACGCATTCGCGCAGATCGACGTGCAGCTCAAGCGTCGCCACGACTTGATTCCGAACCTGGTCGAGACCGCCAAGGCCTTCCTCGCGCATGAACGCGAGACGCTCGAAGCGGTGATCGCGGCCCGCAATTTGGCTGAGGGAGCCCGCAGTCGGGCGGCCGCCAACCCAGGGGACGCCCAGGCCATGCAGGGGCTCGCAAGCGCCGAAGCAGGCCTGAGCGGCGTGCTGGGCCGGCTCTTTGCACTCTCGGAGGCGTATCCCGACCTCAAGTCGGACAAGACCATGATGCAGCTCTCCGAAGAGCTCTCGACGACCGAGAACAAGATCTCGTTTGCACGGCAGGCCTTCAACGATGCCGTCATGCGATACAACAACAAGTGCGAAATGGTGCCGTCCAACCTGGTCGCCAACATGTTCCGGTTTCAGCGCGCAGAGTTCTTCGAGGTCGAAGACGAAGCCGAGCGCGCGCCCGTCAAAGTCCAGCTCTGAGCCATGGACTTCTTCGAGGAGCAGGTTCTCGCGCGCAAGCGAACCCGCCGTCTGGCGCTCCTCTTCACGCTGGCCGTCCTCGGCGTCATCGCCTCGGTGTATCTGCTCGCCATGATCTTTTACGGCTTGGTATCCGTCGATGTAGCCGGTCTCCGGTATATGACGGGCGACTACGAAAACTTCGGCCAGCGCGCCCTCGCGTTCTGGGATCCCGGAGTGTTCCTCTTCGCGCTTGGGAGCACGGCTGCCGTCGTCGGCCTCGGCTCGCTCTACAAGATCGCGCAACTCCGTGCGGGCGGTCCAGCGGTTGCCCTTGGTCTCGGCGGGCGCAGGGTCGACCCAGATTCGACCAGGCTCGACGAGCGGCGCCTACTGAACGTCGTCGAAGAGATGGCCATCGCCTCGGGAATCCCCGCCCCCGAAGTTTACGTGCTCGACCGCGAGCCGGGCATCAACGCCTTCGCCGCCGGAAACACCACCAGCGACGCGGTCATCGGCGTCACGCAAGGCACTCTGCAGCTTCTCCGGCGAGACGAGCTTCAAGGCGTCATCGCCCACGAGTTCAGCCACATCCTCAATGGAGACTCGCGGATCAACCTCCGCGCCATCGGGCTCCTACATGGGATTTTCCTCCTTGCGCTCATCGGCCGGTTCCTGATTCGCGGCTCCATGCAAAGCGGCAAGAAGGAAGGTGGCGGCGTCGCTGTGATCGGCATCGGCCTTCTCGCGATCGGCTCGATCGGTGTGTTCTTCGGACGCATGATTCAGAGCTCGATCTCTCGACAGCGAGAGCTTCTCGCCGACGCCTCGGCGGTGCAGTTCACACGCGACACCGATGGGTTGGTCGGTGCCCTCAAGAAGATCGGCGGCGCGTCTTCTCGCTCGCACCTCCAAACACCCAAGGCCGACGAAGCCAGTCACATCTTTTTTTCGGATGCGATTCGCCGCCTGCGCCTCTTCGCGGGCCTGTTCCGAACCCACCCTCCGCTCGGCGAGCGCATTCGCAAGCTCGAGCCGAGCTGGGATGGAGAGTTCCTCGAGGTGACGCTGCCTCAGATCGCCGAGGGGATGAGCACCCCGCCAGGGCCGATGAGCGGTGAGGTCAACGCATTCGCCGAGGCCCCGACCGATCTGTCTGTGAGCCAAGCCCTCGAGCACATCGGGAGCCCCCGCCCCGAGCAGATCGCCTTCGCACGCTCCCTTCACGCCGCCCTTCCCAACCTGTGGATTCACGCGGTCCATCAGGCCCCGATGGCGCAGGCGATGGTTTTCGGGCTTCTCCTCGCACAGGATGAGGTGCTCCGCGGCACCGAGCTGATTCGCCTCGAGGAGCTGACCGACCCGCCCACGGCCGACCTCACGCTTCGGTTTCATTCCGAAGCCGTGGACCGGTCCTCTGCCGAGAAGATCGCGCTCGTCGACATGGCGCTGCCGACCTTGCGCAACCTGTCCGTCGACGAGTACCAGCGATTTCGCCAGGTCGTCGACGGGCTGATGCAGAGCGACCGGCGCATCGATCTCTTCGAGTACACGCTGAGCCGGATGATCCAGCGTCACCTCGCGCGACACTTCGAGGGCGCGGGCCCGGCGCCTCTCCGGTTCCGGTCGCTTCGGTCGCTTCTGCCCGACACGCGGGTTTTGATTGCAACCCTGGCTCGCGTGGGAAGCCGAACCGAAGAAGAAGCCGAGCGCGCGTTTCGGCACGGCGCGCAGACGCTTCACCTCGGGGACGCTGCAGGGCCGATCCCAGCCATGAGCGAATGCACCCTCGCTGCGGTCGATCGAGCCCTCAGCCGCTACGATTCGGCGGCGCCCGCGCTCAAGCAGGGGCTCATGTTGGCCTGTGCCGCCACGGTCATGGCCGACGACAAGGTCACCGACCGCGAGGCGGAGCTCATTCGCGCCATCGGCGACGCGCTCGATTGTCCCGTCCCACCTTTTGTGCAATCGGAGTAAATCATGGAGACACGATGCGTCTACGAGACCGACGACGAGGTGCAGGCACTCGCTCTCCAGGAAGCCCTGGAAACCGAGGGCATCGCCGCCGTCCTGGTCAATCACCGCGACACCGCCTACCCGGGCATCACCGACCGGCAGCGGCACGGGACCGAAATTCGTATCGAAATGGACCAAGTCGAGCAAGCCACGCAGCTCATCGAGGAGTTTCTCGCGGCCCAGCCGGTCGAAGGTCCCCCGATTGCACCGCCGCCTGATTCAATGCCGGCTCCAGGGCTGCGCGGGCCGAGGTCGCTCATCATCACCTTGTTAATATTGACTTTATTGGGACTCGCCGCTTATTTACTGAATGCCAAATAAGAACTTGGATCACGTTCCATTTTGCGCTATAAATTTACGGTTAGTAAAGGAAGCGCACGATGGTCGTCACAGAGTCATACGAGCTCAGGGAGCTAGCCAAGCTCCTCAACTGGAACCCGGCTCACTGTAAGGTAATCCTCAAGCAGTTGGGCGTGGACCCGACGCAGCCCATCGATGAGGAAACCGCAGCGAAGGTTGCCCAGAAGATCCGTCGTCGGTGGCCGCCTGAGGCTGCCTGACCCCTTCTTTCGCGATCCGGCTCCAGCTCAATCCAGCGCCTCGGCAATTGCGTCGACGAGCCCGGAGTAGCGCCGAGCGCTCCGGCCAAGCGCCGCCAGCACCACTTCCTTCGGGCCGACGAGTCGCACCGCATGGCGTGCACGACTGACCGCGGTGTAGAGAAGCTCGCGGCTCAAGGTTGGCGCGTCCTCGTCCGGAAGAATGAACAGAACTTCGTCGAACTCCGAGCCCTGTGCCTTGTGCACGCTCAGCGCAAACGCGTCGGAGTAGCGCGGTAACCTTGCCTCGGCGATTTCGCGAAAGCCTTCCGATTCGCTCTGTACCGTGGCGATCGATGGCTCACCTTCGACCAGCATGGCGAAGTCTCCGTTGTACACCTTCAGCTCGTGGCTGTTCTCTTCGATGATGATCGGCCTCACCGCGGGTTCCCGTCCTTCGGATTGGTAGAGCCGGTCGACCACGGCGGCGCCGAGCCTTCGCGTGCCGACCCTCCCCCTCCGAAATGGAGTGAGCATCACGTAGCGGCCGCGAAGGTCGAAATGCTGTTCCGGGTTCCGTGTGCTCAGGGCCGTGCACCAATGCGCGGCGGCGCGATCGAGCTCGGCGGGCAAGCCAGCCGAAGAGACCCAGACCAGATCCTTTGCATCGTCGAGGTCGAGCAGGCGTTGGACATCCGCCCCGTCGCCTTTCCGGATCGCCGCGATGAGCTGGCCGAGAGGTTGTTTCTCGTCGTAGCGATAGGTCTTGGTCAGCTGCGTGACGCCGCCTTTCCAAGCGGTTTGCGCGCTCGCCATCACCAGGTCCCGAAGCACCGAGCCGGCTTCCACCGAGGTGAGCTGGTCCGGATCCCCGACGATCAACAAGGTCGCGTCCTCTGGCGTCGCGTTCAGCAATTGCCGCATCAAACCGAGGTCGACCATCGAAGCCTCGTCCACCACGATTACGTCCGCTTCGAGCGGCCGGTCGGCGCTTCGCCCAAAGCGCGCTCCTTCGCGCCGCATCCCGAGAGCCCGTTGCAAGGTGGTGGCCTGCTCGGGGATCGCCGCGAGCACTTCGATGGAAGTCGCGATCCCGGACTTCGCCTTGCGCACCGCCTCTCCCAACCGCGCGGCGGACTTTCCCGTCGGAGCGAGCAAGAGGACACGAGGCATGGCCTGGGCCTCTTGCAAGTGCTCCTCGATCATCAGCGCGACGATCGCAGCCACGGTGGTCGTCTTGCCGGTTCCCGGACCGCCGCAAAGCAGCGAGACCGAATGCTGAAGCGCGTTTCGTGCGGCGCCGCGCTGCGGAGAGTCGTCCGCGCCGGGGAACAGGCGTTCGAGGGATGCCTCGAGCCAGGGCGTATCGCTTGCCATGCGTGGCGGGGTCGAAGATCGCAGCGCAAGCTCGCGAGCGATGTCACGCTCGAGCTGCCAGTACCGGCGCAGGTAAAGACGGCCGGCTTCGTCGAGCACGAGGGGCCCCCCATCGCTGAGTGTGCTCGCCGCGATCAGGTCTTTCCAACGCGCGACATCGGGCAACTCGGCCGGTCGCCCGGCTTCCCGCGGCCAGATCTCGGCGGCCGACATATCCATCGGAAAACAGCTGTGCCCCAACCGCACGTTGCGGCCCGTAAGCGCGATGGCGAGCTCGACCTCGGGGCTCGAGGGCTCGACGATTCGGCCGAGCGCCCGCGCCAGCTCGACGTCGAGCAGCTCGAGCAGGCCCCTGGCTTGGAGCTCAGCGAGCATCTGCGCCTCCTCCCAGCCACCGGTCGACCGCGTTCAGCAGCTCGGGGGATGCACGGTCGAAGAACACACTCGACCCGGCGTGCTCAGGACCACCCATCCCTCGAAGAAACACGAAGAGCGCGCCGCCCCATTGGGTTTTCGGATCGTAGCCGCTGACGCGCTGCTTCAGGTAACGATGCGCGGCGGCGGTGTAGAGCTGCGCTTGCAAAAGATAGTGCTCACGCTGGACCGCTTCGGTAATCGTGGCCGCGTCATAGGCTGGCAGGCTGTTGGATTTGTAGTCGGCGACGTACCAGCAGCCCTCCCATTGGAAGAGTAAATCGATATAGCCGCGCAAATAGCGGTGCAGCGTTTGGGAGCTGAGCTCGGCGAGTCGCGCGTGGTAGCCGGGTGCCGCCTGAGGCGCGCCGTGCTTTTCGAATAGCTTGGCCAGGCCCTCGAGGTTCGGCTGGTCCACTCGAAGCGTGAACTCGAGCTCCCGCAGCAGCTGCTTCGGCTGGAGCGCGCTCAGGCGCGGCGCACCAGATTCAGCGGTGAGCGGCGTGCTGCACACCGTGACGAGATCCCGCTGCACCCCGTCGGCAAGGGCCGGATCGAACCCCCATGCCCGCAGCTCTCGCTCGATCGCAGCCACCGTCGGCTCTCCACCGAGCTCCGCGAAATCCGCATGCTCCAAAATCGAATGGAGCAATAGACCTGTCCGCGCCCCAGCCGCCAGGTTGCTGAAGAGAGACGACTCGGGATCCGTGGACGCCGCGTCGCTCCGTACGACGGGCGCTTTCTCGTCATGGCCGGTGAGGCTCGTGAAGCTGGCCATTCGAGGCGCCTGAACGAAAGTGCGGCCCGGTGCTCTCGCTGAGAGCCGAGCCTCGGGAGCCTCGAGCTGCAAGGGGGCCGCGACCTCCTCGTGAGGCGGCCGGCATTCGATCGACCCTGACGACTCGGCCACCAACGCCTCGACCGCTTCGCGCAGTTCTGTTTCGTCGAGCTTGTCGAACCCCTCGTCGCCGTGCAGCAGGTAGCGAAGCGCCGACTTCTTCCAGCCCGAACCGCGGCCCCAAAAAAGCGTGCAGCGGTATTTGGCGCGGGTGACGGCCACATAAAGCAACCGCAGCGCATCGGATCGCGCTTCGAGCTCGGCGAGCCTCCGATGCTCGGCGAGCTCCCGCTGGTTCGCGAACCTTTTCTGCGCGTCGCGGAGCGTGAAGCGAAGGTCGAGCTTGATGTTCCCGTGCGCATCGTGAAACTTCAGGGCCTTGGCCGCGAAGTCCCGAAGGCCGGCGTCATTCCACGTGAACGGGCAGTAAACGATTCCGTATTCGAGGCCCTTGCTCTTGTGAATCGTCGCGACTCGAACGGCACCCGAATCCGCGTCGGGCCGCTGCTGGAGTTCCTCGCGCGCCATCCCGCCGGTCGCGGAACCGTCACTCGAGCGACGGAGCCACTGCATGAGGGCGACTGGGTTCCGGCCTCGCTCGCGTTCTCCACGAAGCAAGAGCTCCTCGAGGTGCGACAGGTCGGTGAGCTCCCGCCGTGCCGCCGGCTGGCGCGCAATCCGCGATTCCGCACCCGAGCCACGAAGCATGGCTTCGAGGAAATGCAGCACCCCGTAGCTGTGCCAGGCCTCGTTCCATTCTCGAAAGCGCGTCACCCAGCCGGTCCAGGTTTCATCGGTCATCGAGGAGAGCGCATACGGGCTGACGCCCAAAAGCCTCGTGAGAAGCGCGCGCCGGACCGCGCCGGAGTCGCCCGGCATCAAGGCCGCTTCGAGCACGGCTCTCAGCTCCAAAGCGATTTCAGTCCCCAGCACGCTCGAACCGCCGTCGAGCGAGGTCGGGATCTGGAGGGCGCGCAGGGCGGCGGTCACTTCGTTTGCTTGCGTATTGCTCCGGCACAACACGGCGACGTCGTCCGCGACCACCGGGCGCCCGTCGATTCGAGCGTCGGAATGCAACAGAAGCGCGATCTCGTTGGCGACGATCGGTGCGACCGCCTCGGCGAGCGGACCCTTGAGCTGGTCCTCCCCCACGAAGACGACTTCCAAGCCGGTTTCGAGACTCGAACGGTTCTTCGCGGCCCGTGCGACCGCTCCTTCGAAGTCGATGTCTGCGAGCGCGAATGCGGGCTTCCTCAAGGAGAACAGGGCGTTCACCCCTTCGACGACGGCCGGGTCCGAGCGCCAGTTTGTTTTCAGCGTGTGCTTCCGCTCGCCGACGTCGGCCGACGCGCCGATGTAGGAGAACACGTCCGCGCCGCGAAACGAGTAGATCGCTTGCTTTGGGTCGCCGACGTAGACCGCCGCGCCTTCGCCGTAGATCGCCCGGAAGATCCCGTACTGTACCGAATCGGTGTCTTGAAACTCATCGACGAGCGCGAGCGGATACGCGTTTGAAATCGTTGCGATGACCTCGTCGCGGTTGGAGGCAGCGCTGCCGGTTAGCGACGGATTCAACGGCGCGTAGACCGCCGTCAGCAAGTCGTCGAAGGTGAAGACCGCGGTTTCGTCGCGGCGCTTACGCGCGGCTTTTTGTGCGCGCTCGATGAAGCGCAGCTGGACCTCGAACACCGCGTAGTCGAGCATCGGCACGAGCGCTTCGTGGGCATCCCAGAGGCGACGGCAAGCCTTGAAAAACTCGTGCTCCGGCTCCTCGTGGTTTTTCTTCATCGTCATGTTGCCCTGCGCGAGCAGCGCCAAGCACCCCGGCGGGTACGAAAAACGCGCCTCCGCGAAAAAGGCGTCGAGCTCCGGAATCCAGGTCTTCGAGATGCTCTTGAGGTTGTATCGATTCCGGTTGAAGTCCCCGTTGTGCAGGAGGATGTCGCAGATCTGCGCCCGCTCCTCGGTCCAGAGCTTTCCGGCGCGGCCGCGCAGCCCCAACCAGTCCGCGACGATGTCCTCGCTCGGTTCTTGCCGTTCAGGACCGAGGATCTCGGTGCCCGGCATCAGGGCGACGGTGGCGAGCCTCGCCAGATGATCCGGCCCGACTTTGGCTTCGCTCAGCGCCTGCAGCAGCCATTCGCCTCGGTGGTAGAGCTCGCTCGCCCAAAAATCGACGGCGAGCTCGGAGTGCAGGGCGCCGGCGTCCTCGGAGACTTCGAGGTCGAAATCGATTCCGAACTCCAGCGGATACTCCTGAAGCAGTCGCTGGCAGAAACCGTGGATCGTCAGGATGGCGGCCTGGTCCATTTTCCCGATGGCGTTTCGAAGGCGACGCTCGACCTCGCTTCGGCCCAGGCGTTCGACGGCGGCGCCGACGACCCCGCTGAGCGCATCGCCTTGCCCGTCCGACGGATCCAACAGCGCAAGCGCCTCCGCGATTCGTTTGCGCGCGCGGACCCGGAGCTCGGCCGTTGCTGCCTTCGTATAGGTGACGACTAAGATCTGGTCGGGCTCGAGCCCGAGCTCGAGGATGGCGCGAACGAAGTACGTCGTGATCGCGTAGGTCTTGCCCGTGCCGGCGCTCGCTTCGACGAGCGTCGGTGCGTCGAGCGGTACGAGCTCGGGACGCAGCGCGCTCATTGCTCGCTCCGATGCTCGAGGAGCGGCCGGTAGACCCCGAGCGCGGCTCGCTCAAAGGCTTCCGCCCAGCGCTCGTCGGCGAAGGGGTCGAACGAGCCAAAGGCATACCCGAGGCGCGCGTCCCTGCCGCAGAGCGTCTGCAACTCGTCCTTCGCCGGTTTCAGCGCTTTGACCGGGTCCTCTGGGTCATACTTTTCGGCGAAGATTCGGGACGCGGTTTCGAGCAAGGGAACCGGAGCGTCGAGGCACTCGCGATAGATCGCGAGCAGCGTGTCGAGCAGATGCCGAGGGTCTTCGAGCGGAGCAAAAGAGACGAGGCTCGCTCGCTGGTTTTCGCCTCGAAGCACGAGATTCGTCGGGCGCGCCGCTCCGGTGGCCGCCTGCAAGAGCAGGTGCTCGATCCAAGCCCCGAGCTCGGCTTTGCGCCCAGCCTTCGTGAAGCGCTTCACGAGGCGTTGCTCGGGAAATAGGCCGTCGACGCGGCCCTCCAAGACGAGGCCACCGAGCTCGATCGAAAGAAGCTCCGATCGGGCGACCGAATCGTCCTGCAGCCCGTCCGCCCGTGCGTTCAGGGCGGCGATCTCCTGCGCGAGGGCTCGCCGCTGAAGCGCGCCCCAGGTTCCATCCGGGAACTCGGGCGCCGCCCCTAGGTATTCGTGAAGGGCGCCGTCGCGGAGGTTGGCGCGAAGGGCTGTATTTCCAACGACCGACGCGTCCAGCGCGCCGATCTTCGTGACCGCGCTGCTCGGCTCGTACAGCTCCGAGTCGCCGAAGCGCGCCAGCAAGACCCTGTCGATGAACGACGCAATCGGGTTCCAAAGCCAGGCTGCAAGCTCGCCTGTCGATACCACGGGGTCCCGTTCGCCCACCTCGGCTCGAAGCTCCACCCTTGCGCGCTCGCCGGGCGGCTCGCCCAGCGCTTCGGCGATTTGCAGATACCGCCGCGAGCTGCTCTGAAATGGCGCGCTGCCGTCGAAATAAGAAGCGTCGAACCCGTGTCGAGGATGCGCGCTCGGTTCGAGCAGCGGCGCCCCATCCGGACCCTGGTAGTAGCGGTTGACCGTCTCGCGAAGCTCCCACAGCAGCGGCGACGGGCTCGCGACGTCTCGCGAACCCGCCGAAGGGGCCCCAAAGGTGATGATGAGGCGGTCACGGGCGCAAAGGATCGCCTGCAGGAATGCATGACGATCATCGTGGCGTTTGTTCCGGTCGCCTGGGCGCTGCGAATCCCGTGTCTTATCGAAGCTCAGGCGCTTGTCCGCGCGGGGAAACGATTCTTCGCTCATCCCAACGAGGCAGACGAGCCGGAAGGGTACCGGCCGCAGGGGCACGAGCTCGGCGATGGTGACCCCACGCCGTAAAAACCCGACCGCGGGGGTTTCTTTCAGCAAGAGTCCCGCAAGCTCCTTGCGTATGGTTCTAAGCGGCAGAGCACCGTCGTATCCGCTCTGCTCGGCCGATTCTTTCAAGCTGCGGAGCGCTTCGCGAACGACACGCACCGCGGCGGTCCATTGATCATCCTCCGAGAAGAGCGACGCGCAGAGCCGTCCGAGGAGCTCCGCCCAGTCGCCCATGCTGCGCGGATGACGCGTATGGTGTCGCACCTCGAACAGCGTCTCGCCGAGCCGCGACAAGCGCGCCACCAACGCGGCGTCCTCGAGCGATGGCGCCCCCCGCGGGAGCAGGCCTTCGAAGACCCCGGTGTCCTCCGGCGACGAGGCAAATCCCAAGAACAGCCTGCCAAATCCCGCCCGCCAGGTGTGTAGCGGCTCCGCGGGAAACTCGAGCTCGGCGCGGTGCTCGGCGTCGATGCCCCAACGTATGCCCGCCGCGGCGAGGAGCTCGGTGAGACGCGCTCGCTCCTCCGGGCTGAAGCGAAAGTCCGCGCGCATCGAATCGGCATCGATCAGCGGCAGCAGATCGAGAACCGAGAACCTCGATCCCAGCACGTCGAGCACCGCCAGGAAGTCGTCGTAGAAAGGCGCGTCGTCGCGGGTCAGGCGGTCGTGAACTTCGTAGGGAATCCGATGCCGCCCTTCTTGCCCGAACACAGCGCGGAAGACCGGCGCGTAGGTCTCGAGATCCGGCGCCATGACGAGGATGTCTTCGGGCAGAAGCGTCGGGTCGTCTTCGAGGGCGCCTTGCACGGTTTCGTAGACAACCTGGGCCTCCCGCATCGGGCCGGCGCACGCATGGAGCGTAATCGACGAATCCGAAGAATCGTGGACGGGCCGCTCCGCCGACGCGGGCGGGCTTCGAAACTCGAACATGTCGGCTTGTAGCGAGCCGAGCAGGTTCGCTCGCACCGGGGGCTGGTACGCCTCCGTCTGGCCGCCGAGCTCCTGGTCGACCGAGAGCAGAACTTGTTGAAAGTTACGGCTCAAGCGTCCGACGTTCGATAGAAACGCATGTCCGTCGCGCGATGCCTGCCCCTCGGGGGAAAGGAGCACGTCCCCCAGGTATTCCGAGGAGGGTTCCAAAACATAGAGCGTCGTTGGAACCGAGTGCGAGAGCGCGTTAAAGAACTGGAGGAACAGCGGCGGGATGGTCTCGAGCGCAAACACGTGGAGGCGTTCCAAGCTCAACTCGCTCGTATCGAGGCCGCCTCGGAGCTTGGGCAGCGCCAGTTGAATTCGCGAGGCGAGGTCGTGCGGCCCCAGTGCCCGCGCGACGCGATGCCACAGCTCCGGCTGCCAGCCCGGGGTTGCCCCGTCTGCCCAAGTGGACAGCAGCTCCGGTCGGTACACGACGTAGTCGTCGTACACCGCGGAGAGGCTGGCCGCGAAACGAAGCAGGCGATCGGGGTCCGCCTCGGCTCCTAAGTACGGAAGCAGCTTTTGTGGCGCAGACTCTTCGAGCAAGCGCGCGATCGTCCACTTGAGACGATCGGGGGAGTACGCAGGCGCCTCGTCGGATCGTCCAATCGCTCGTTCGAGCACCTCTTCGATCACGGCCCGTGGAAAGGGAAACGAGGGATTTCCCCAGATCCCCAGCCGCTCGGCGAGCGCGAGGGTCAGCCATCGCTCCATGCCCCGGCTCTGAACGACGATGACCTCGTTTTCGAACGGCCCGAGGGGCTTCTTGCGAATCAGCGATGCGAGCGCGTCCGCGAGGTTCTCGGTTCGGTTGCTGCGGATGAGCTCCATGGGCTCAACGAGGTGCGAACTTTCGCTCCAGGTTCTTCATACCTCTGCCGAGCGCAACTTGAAACAGCTTTGTGCCTGCCCAGGCCTTGAGCGGGTTGCTCGCGAGTCGGCCGTAGGCCAGCCAGCAAATCACCGTGCCGCCGTCGGGATGTGGCTCGCAGGTCATCACACCGAGGTGGTCGAAGCAAAGCCCCAAGAACGCCTCGTCATTGGCAGAGTAGGCGAGCATGCGCGGCGCTTCGTACGCCGTCACACGCTCTCGAACCGGCGTCGAGGCTCCGCTCTTGATCACGCGAACCGCCCCAACCCCGCCTGGGGCTTCGGCGTCGCTGTTGTCGGTCCAGCTCTTCTTGGCGCCGACGATCCATTCGCTGGATCGATCGAAGTCACTCACGTAGTTGAAGAGCTCCTGCTGCGTGACGTCGAGTCGCTTTGTGGTTTCGAACAGAAGCGGTTGATCGCTCAGGCGTGCACCTGTTTCCTTGGCGTGCGCAGTGAAATCCGAGAAGGCGCCCATCAGGCGAGTCTTACCGCTCTAGGTCGAAGTTCAAGGCTCAAGAGAGCCGGTTTCGGTAGTCTTCGTATCCAAAGCGGCGTTGGACGCGGTAGGAGTCGTCCCTCGGGTCATAGAGCGCAATCGACGGCAGCCGGACCCCGTTGAAGGTCGTGGTCTTGACCATCGTGTAATGGGCCATGTCCTCGAAGAGGAGCCGGTCACCGACGTTCAGCGGCTCGGCAAAGGAGTACTCGCCAATCACGTCGCCGGCCAAACAGCTCAGGCCGCCGAGCCGGTAGCTGTGCGCCAGTTTTCCCGGCTCCGAGCCGTTTCGGATCCGTGGGCGGTACGGCATTTCGAGCACATCGGGCATGTGCGCCGTCGCAGAGGTATCGAGGATGGCGATCTGGCCATCGTTTTCGATGAGGTCCAACACCGTCGCGACAAGCACGCCCGTGTTCAGCCCAATGGCTTCGCCCGGCTCGAGAAAGACATCCACCCGGTGTTCACGCTTGAACTCGCGAATCAGGTCGATGAGCAGCGCCACGTCGTAGTCGGGCCTGGTGATGTGATGGCCACCCCCGAAATTCACCCATTTCGCGTCGCCCAGCCAGGACGCAAAGCGGTCTTCGATGACAGCGAGCGTTCGTTGAAGCGCGTCCGCGCCGAGCTCGCAAAGCGTATGAAAGTGCAGACCTTCGATGCCCCGAAGGTCGGCCTTCATCAGAGCTTGTTTGGTGGCGCCGAGTCGCGACCCCGTCGCGCAGGGGTCATAGATGGCCACGTCGACTTCGGAGTGCTCCGGATTGATGCGCAGCCCGAAGCTCGTGTCCGAAGCGTGCTCGTCGATGACTGCGCGAAAGCGATCGACCTGTGAAGGCGAGTTGAAGATGACGTGGTCGGAGTAGCGAATCGACTCGCGAAGCGATGCCTCGTCAAACGCGGGGCAATAGGTGTGTACCTGCATGCCGAGCTCTTCGCGGCCGAGTCGCGCCTCGTCGGGGCCGCTCGCCGACACGCCCTCGAGGTACTTGCCCACCAGCGGGAAGGTCGACCAAGCGGCGAAGCCCTTTAGGGCAAGCAAGATCGCGCAGTCCGACGCGCGCCGAGCGTGGGCCAAGAGCTCCAAGTTGCTCTCGAGAGTAGCGAGGTCGATCACGTAGGCCGGTGAATCGACGCGGCTCAGATCCAGCTGCGCGCAGGGAAGCATTACATCTCCTTGACGCGCCAGGGGAGGCCACGCCGGCCGAGCTCTTCGAGAAAGGGCTCCGGATCGAGCTGCTCGACGTTGAACACGCCCTTGCCGCGCCACTGTCCGGTCAGCAGCATCTTCGCGCCGACCATCGTTGGAACGCCGGTCGTGTACGAGACCGCCTGCGCGCGAACTTCTTTCCAGGATTCTTCATGGTCGCAGACGTTGTAGATGAACACCTTTTTGGGTTCGCCGTTTTTCCGGCCTTCGATCAAGCAGCCGATGCTGGTCTTCCCCGTGTAGTTCTCACCAAGTGTCGAGGGGTCGGGCAGCAGTGCTTTCAAAAACTGAATCGGTACGATCGCCCGGCCTTCGTACTCGATCGGTACGATGCTCGTCATGCCCACATTCTGGAGCACGCGGAGATGCGTGATGTATTCGTCCCCGAAGGTCATCCAAAAACGAATGCGCTTGAGGCCGTCGATGTGTTTCACCAGGGACTCGAGCTCTTCGTGGTAGAGCAGGTACGCCTTGCGCTCGCCGACCGCAGGGAAGTCGAACATTCGCGACTGCGACATCGCGTCGATCTCGACCCATTTCCCGTTTTCCCAATAGCGGCCGCGCTGGGTGATCTCGCGGATGTTGATCTCCGGGTTGAAGTTGGTGGCGAAGGGGTGGCCGTGGTCGCCTCCGTTGCAGTCCAGAATGTCGATGTAGTCAATCTCGTCGAACAGCTTCTTCTGGGCGTATGCGCAGAAGATGTTGGTCACGCCGGGGTCGAAGCCCGAGCCCAGCAGCGCCATGAGTCCGGCGGATTCGAATCGGTCCTGATAGGCCCATTGCCACTTGTATTCGAACTTCGCCTCGTCCGGCGGCTCGTAGTTGGCCGTATCGAGATAATCCACGCCGGCTTCGAGGCAGGCGTCCATCAAAGGCAGGTCCTGGTAGGGCAGGGCGACGTTGATCAGCAGGTCCGGCTGGACTCGTTTGATCAGTGCCACGGTTTGTGCCACGTCGTCGGCATCGACTTGGGCGATCTCGATTTCACGGCCGCGCAGCTCCCGAACCTGCCGCTGAAT
>JBARTN010000279.1:0-1936 GCA_049645265.1 Polyangiales bacterium | reverse complement strand
GCTCACCAACATCGCCGGAGAGATTGAGGACTGCCAGGCCGACGTCGCCAAAGCCAAAGGCGAGCCCGCGGTGATCAAGTCGAAGGAGGTCACCGTCGAGACTCCCGAGCTGGTCGGAGAGGCGACCGTCGAATCGCTCGAGGCCCTCAAGGCGGCCATCGCCGAGACGATGAAGAAGCAGGCAACGGCGTTGAGCGAGCTCAAGGCCGCGCAGGAAGCCTGTGCTGCGGATTTGGCGGCAGCTGAGGAGGCGGCCGAAGCTGCGCTAGCGGAATCGGATGCCGCGGCCGACGCGGAAGCTGCTGCCGCTGCGGAAGCCGAAGCTGCTGCTGCCGCGGAAGCCGAAGCTGCTGCGAAGAAGAAGGCTGCCGCGGCTCGCCGCGCGAAAACAAAGAAGCCGAAGGCCGTCCAAGAGGCCGAGGCTGAAGGCAAACCAACCACGGGCGTGCGTAGCCGTTACTAATGTCGTTAAATCAAAAGAGGGGTAGACAAATGACGAGAATTTTCTTGACTATCGTGTTCGCGGCAGCCGTCGCAATGGGCTGTGACTCGACGGACACCGGCTTCGGTGGCGACGGCGGTGCCGGCGGTGCCGGTGGCGTCATCGGTCCGCTCACCTGGGTTGCCTCGGACCTCACGGTGGTGGGCACGGATGCCTGCGAGTTCTTCGACCCAGCCGAGGCCCTGAGCTTCGAAATGACCATCGACGGCAGCACGGTCACGATGATGGACACGGCGACCTCGCTCACGGTCTCGACCGACAACTACTTCGACACGGCGGACGAGGTGTTGCTCACCGGCAGCGCCGAGAACGACAACAACGACCCATGCATCGTCATGCTCAACGATGCCATGCAGCTCGGCCTCGACAACATCGACGTGAGCCTCGACCAGAACGACACGCTCTCCGTCACATGGGACCACGACGAAGCCGAGACCAGCACCGACGAGTGCCCGGACGTGTGGTTCGTCGCACTCCCCTGCTCGGGTGAGGCAACCCTCACGCTAACGCAGTCGCCCGCACCCTAGGGTTCGGACGACTATCGCTGAAGCCGCCATTGACCCGCGGCGGGCCCAAAGCCCGTCGCGAGGCGGCCCAGCGACTCGACCGACACCCAGGCCGTCCCTTCGATCTCATACGGGATGGTGAACTCGGGAATCTGGCCTTTCTTGATTCGCGCCAGCTCGCCTTTGCCGAGCTGGCGAATCAGGCCGACCATTTGAATGGGATCGAGCCCGAGGCGGACCACCATTTTCAGCTCGTCGTTGGGCGGAACGGTGCGGACGCGCAGGTCGCTGAACTTGCGTTCGCCGAGCGCGGTCGCAATCAAGAACCCGGTGGCAGCATTGGCGAAGTCGCGAATGTCGCGAATCTCGGGCTCGTCCGACCGGCACGCATTCGCATCCTGCCTGCAGTTGTTCGGGTCCTCGCAAAAGCTCAGGCATACCGTGCCGAGGTTTTGGGCGCCTTGGGCCTCCGGGAAAGCGGTGAACGCGAACAAAGTCTGCACGAGAGGCAGCGGCACCTTGCTGGAATTCGCCAGCGCGAGCTCCACATCGAATGCGAACTCGATGTCCGAGGTCTTCGGCACCGGCCCAAACGCTCGGCAGATGAGCGGGCCGAGGTATTGCGCGCAGTAATAGCTCGCCAGGTCGCGATTGGACGGCATCTTGGCCATGCTCACGGAGGCGATGCTGACCTTCGGAGGCTTCACGTTTGGAATTTTCGACCCGCTGCCCGAGAGGCCGAGCCCGGCGCAGCTGAAGAGCGGCGCGAGCAGCAGTGCCAGAAGAACGTGTGGGGTGGTTTGCTTCATGGTTGGTCCGGCAGGTTCCAGCGCTTCATAGCACGTCGGAAGCTGCGGACATTGGTGTAGCCGGCATGACGCATGATTTCGTCGGGAGTCTGATTGCGCTCGACGCAACCCACGAGGAT
>JBARTN010000278.1:0-12620 GCA_049645265.1 Polyangiales bacterium | reverse complement strand
CGGGCATGGCCGACACGCTGGAATGATCGGTGGCACAGTGATACCTCCTAGACCGATGTACGGCTCACCGCTCCTCGTTCTCGCTCTCGTGCTGGTGCTCGCCGGCTGCACCTCGAAGCCCGAGCGGGAGGCGCAGAGCGGCGGTGCCGAGGGGCCGCAGGAGCAGGCGAAGGCCGAATCCGCACAGCGGACGGCCAGCCCGCGCCGCTTCGATGGAGAGGGACGTCTCATCCCGTCGGACGACTACATCGTGGGCATCCGTCTCCCGCGAGGCGCCGAGCTGTATCGCGAAGACGAGCTTCTACACGTGTACCGAATCCGCGCCCCCGTCGAAAAGGTGCTGGCCTATATCGGACCCATGATGGTCACCGGCAGCGTGGAGCGTCGCGGCAAAGGCGCGATCTACAAGCGAGCGAGTGTTCGTGGCGCAGAGGTCAACCCGACCAAGGTCGACGTGTCGATTCTCGAGGTCGGGAGCAACGTGACGCGAATCTCGATCATGGAGCTTCCGCCGCCAACACCGCGCGAGCAGGTACCGAGCTCCGATCGGACCAAGGCCGCCGCCCAAGAGTCGTTCCGCATGCTCGACTAACGGGCGCCTACCCCGTCAAGGCTCTCGATAGGCTGCGAACGTGCACTGAACCGTCCCCGCACCCAGCGACTCGGTGACGACCATGCTGGTGGAGACCCGTCCTGGATCGCCCATGCGCTCGAAGCGGTCTACCAGCTGTGCGACCCGTCGCGCCCAGACCCGGCTGCTGAGCTGGGGCGCCGCAACCTGGCAGGCGACCGGACCATGTGGAAAGGCCTCTAAAAGGCCGCTGAATCGTTTGACGGTGGCGCTCGACACTTGCCCCTTGGAGGTGAAGAAGCGCTCGGACCCAATCAGGACGGCGCTCCCGAGTCGATCGGCGGCAAAGCCCGTGACCAAAGCCGTCTCGACGAGCGCCGTCGAGGCGCCGGGGCGTGGCTCGGGCCAGTCTGCGCGCGTTTGTCCGATCAGGATCTCGCTCTCGAGTAAGAGCGCCTCTGCAATTCTTGCGGCGTCGGGACGATTGCGCGTAACGAAATCAGCACGCTCGCGAAGCGGAAGGAGTTGTTCGTCGGTCGCACCGAGAGCTTGTGCAAGCGCGAGGTTGAGGCGCACCCGAGTCAGCACCGCATCGAGCGTCGCTTCGCTCACGGTGGGTGCCTCGGTCAATGCCGCGAGCCGCTCCGCTTCACGAAGCGCGACCGCTTTGGCCTCATGGCGAGAGATGTCCCGTGCGACGACCGCGGAGGCTTCCTGATCACGAGCAAGCTGCTTGCCCCAGTGTTCCTCCTCGCGTTGAAGCTCCGCACGCCGACGATCCAATTGCACCCGCGCGGCTTCTGCAATGGCCGCTGCCAACCAAAGCCGCGACTCCGTCCGATGGTCATCTGCCGCCTGCTCGTCTTTGCGCCGCTGCGCGTCACTCGCATGTGCCATTGCCGACTGTGCCTGGCCGTAGAGATCAGGAGCGTGCTCGCGTGCAAGGTCCGCTTCCGGCGTGACGAAGAGGGCATCCGACGTTCGGGCCGCTTGCGACCCCGCGCAGGCCCCGATCGCGATCGAGAGCAGGAGGAGCGTCGGTCGCGAGCTCATGGGCGCTCTCCGCTCCGTGCCAGCGATGCGCGGTCTCGCATGAGCGCCTCGAGCGCGCGGCGCTGAGCATTGGCGCGTTCACGCATCGAGCTGAGGCGGCGTTGCGTCGCGAATAGCTCGGCCTGGGCCGCGCGGCGAGCGAGCTGCCGGTCCGCCAACCGCAAGGCCGCATCGGCGATCTTTCGAGCCCGTGAAGCTGCGCTCGGATCTTCGAGCGAACTGGAGGCGCGCAGCAAGGCTCGACGGGCTTGCTCGAGCGCACCTTTGGCATACTTGGCGTCGTCGCGTGCCTCGAGCTTGCCGAGTCGGTGTTCGAGCTCCGCGGTCTGCGACTCGGGATTTACCGCGTCGGCTAACCCCGACGGAGCGGGAAGGGCGCAGACGAGTCCGAGCAGAATGAAACCGGCGCACACGGAGCGCGCCCAACTCGACTCATTGATACGAGAAGCGAAACTCGTAATCGCAGATGCGATAGATGTCGCCCTCTTCGATGCGCTTGGATTCGACACGTTGACCCGCGAACTCGATTCCATTCGTGCTGCCCAAGTCTTTCATGAAGTACGCACCGTCATGGAACACGACCGCCGCATGCTTGCGTGAAATGTTACCATCTCGAATCGCGAGATCGGTACTTCGCACGCCCCGCCCGATGATGAACTCGTCTTTATCGACGGGAATTGACTCGCCGTTGAACTGAAGCATCAGGACTCGGCGGCTCGCCAGGTCCGACGGTCGGCGACCGGGGAGCGGAGGCGGCACGGTCACCGCGTGAAGCGGATTGATCGCCGGCTGCACGGTCGGCCGGCGGGATGGTACCGGAGTCAACATTGGCTTCGGCCGAGAATCGACCGACGGAGCGCCCATGGGTGATGCACCTGCAAGGGCAGAGCCCACGAGATCTTGGGATTGCGCGCCAACGGAAGTGACGGTCTGCTCACGCGCGCGTGCATATTCACGCATCGCCTCGTTGATCAGATAGTCGACCGAACACTGATGCTCGTTGCTCAGGCGATCGAAGATCTCGAAAAGATAGTCGCGGCACTGAAAGGCTCGCACCGTTTTCCTGTCGCCTTGATCAGCCATCGCTTCGACTACTCACTTTTTGTCACCTTGCTCCCGACTCCGAAGCGCCTTGATGGCCGCGTCGGCAACTTGACCCACCGTTTGCACGGGTGGATTCAGCTCCGACCAACCCTGCCCCGTCACTGCGCCATCATCCGACATCAATCGCCGCATCGCGGGGACATCTGCCTCCCCACCTCTGCGTTCAAGATAGCGCAATGCGACCACACGATTCCACCACTGTGGCGAATTGAGCAGAGCGATGACCGTAGATGTAGGCGGAGGTGTCATCTGGCTCATCCTCGTCGCATAGCCTTCGAGCTCTTCCGGCTCGTATTGAATTCCCATAGACGACGGTAATCGTTGGGAAAATGGCTCGATCGCCGAGGAGCCGCCGAGCGATAGAACCAGCTCGCCGGCACGCCAACGGAGGCGCTTGGCGAGCGTGTCCGACGCCGTGCAAGAGCTCGCCGTACATCCGACGCGCTCGACGAGGGGCCAAAGCCGGGGGATCGCGGCACGGCTACGGATGTCTCCGACGCGATCGAAGGCGTAGTCGCGGACTTCGACCGGGTTGCTCGGATCGAGCGCAATCGATAGCAAGCGGTTGAGGTGCGCGCGAGTCACGTGCCCTTCGAGCGCCTTGAGCGCCGTGGCTCGCCGTGCGTTGAGGCGTTCTACCCAGGCTTTGGGATCACCCGCCCCAGCCTTGGTATCGGCGATTGCGAGCAGCCTGCTCGAAACCAGTGGTTGCTCGCCGAGGTGCTGCATTGCCGGGAGCGCGCCCTGGTTGATGTAGTTCTCCCGATTGTAGAGGGCCAGCGACGACACGCGCGCTTGATCCACCTTTTCTCCCGAGGCTTTGAGCGACTCGCGAATCTGAACGGCAAGCCACTTCACGAAGGCGGGCGTCTCCATCTCTTTTTCGATGGTTACGAGCCGCGCGCCGGCGCGCTTTTTGGTTTGTTCGTCGCCGTCTTCCCCGATGATTTCCGCAATTTTGATGATCGCCTGCGGAGGCATCTTCTCGTGGAGCGCGTCGACGAGCATCCCCGCCGCCTCGGCGCCGAGCGCGCGCGTCACCTGCTCGGCGCTGTAGTCCCCCGCAAGGCTCCGACCTTCGAAGTCGGCGGAGTACCAGCCCACGACCGCACGAATGAGCTCGTTCCGAGAGCTTTCGGGCGCATACGGAACCACCATGTAGGCCGCGTCCTTGGCGCGCACCTGCATCGGGTCAGGACCCTGAGCCTCCGGGTCGGGCGCGGTCGACAGAAGCGCTTGGAGGCGCGGGATCATTCCGCCTACGATCGTTTCGCTCGTCGCTCGGTCCTGGCGCTGGAGATCGTCGAACGCCTTCGAGAGAATGGAAAGCGCGTCGATGTCGTTGCGATCCATCTCGACGATCGCGAGCGCTGCTTCCGTCCGCAGCTCAGGGCTGTACCGGTCGCTGCCGATGACAGCGCGAAGCCTGGTCGGCCCTTTGACGGTTTCTTTCCATTGCTGGACGTCGTCGCTATCTACCTTACAGCCAGCCAGCAGGACGCCGACGACCGAGCAAAGAACCACGAGCTTTGTCGTCCAACCCATCCGACTAGAGAAATCATCCCCCCCGAGCATGCAACCCGGCAAGATAATAGAGGATTCCGCCCGGCTTTCAAGACACCCGGAGGGCCGTGATTTCTTGACCAACCAAGCCGTGCGCGCGTAGCCTGCGGATGTAGGAGGCGTCTTACTTGAGCGCACATGAAACCACCTCTTCGGGCGACCTGGTGGCGCCGGAGGGCAGGCGGCAGGACGTTCTTGCGATCCTCGCCCTGACCGCGACCGTCCTGCTGACTCTGGCACTCGTCTCCTACGATGCACGAAACGGCGCAGCGAACTTGGTGGGGCCGGTCGGCCACCGATTCGCCCGAGCCCTGATGCTGGCGTTTGGCCTCGTCGCGTGGATCTTGCCGTTCGAGGGCGGCCTGCTGACCTGGCGTCTGTTTCGCAGGCGTTCCGCGATGCTCGGTCTGGCAACGATCGCGTCGACGCTCGTGCTCGTCGTGATCGGCGCAGCGCTCGGGCACTTGCTGATCGAGCCGCAAGCCGTTTGGGGGGCATCACCAGGAGGAGCGGTTGGGGAGCTCCTGGGAGAGGTTCTTCGTTCTTTGCTTGGGTTCTATGGAACCGTGATTATCGGCTTCGCGATCCTTGGAACCGCCGTCATTTTGCGGACCCCTTGGACGCTCGAAGAGGCCGCTCAAGCGGTTGCGCAACTCGGTCATGCCGCATGGGCGAAGGTTCGAGGGATCTTCGTTGCGCTGCGAGAGGCTTGGGCCGAAGCGCGCGAAATCCACGACGAAGAAATTCGCGCGAGCCAGCCACGCATCATGGGCATGCACTACGACCGCGAGGAAACGGAGAGCGTGCCGGCCCCTACCAACGTGGCGCCGGTGCCGATCCCGAAAGCGCAGAAGCCCAAGCCCGGCCCGGCAGACGGCCCGACGATCGTCGCACCGAAAGAAACCAAGCAAAAGCCCTTGGAGATCTCGACGCGTCCAGCGCGGAGCCACCGTGACTTCCATCTGCCTCCGACCAGCCTCCTCGACGAGCCGGATGCTTCGGAGATCCACGTCGATGCGGACGCCCTCCGCGAAAACGCGGAGCTCCTGACCGAAAAGCTCGCGGCCTACGGCGTCCGCGGCCGCGTCGACGAGATCCACCCCGGCCCGGTCGTGACGATGTACGAATTCGAGCCGCAGAGCGGCACCAAGGTCTCCAAGATCGCCGGCTTGGCCGATGATCTCGCGATGGCCCTGGCGGCGCAGAAGGTACGCATCGTCGCCCCGATCGCGGGCAAGGCGCGGGTTGGTTTCGAGCTGCCGAACGATTTGAGGCAAACCGTTCACCTGCGTGAAATCCTGGAAGATCGACGCTGGGAGCTGCAGGGGGGGGCGCTTCCGATGGCGCTCGGCAAGGACATTGCCGGTCAGCCCGTCTACGTCGACCTCGCGCGAATGCCTCACTTGCTCGTCGCTGGTGCAACCGGTTCGGGCAAGAGCGTGGCGCTCAACGTGATGCTGACCTCGATCCTCGCAAAGAAGACGCCGGAAGAGGTCCGCATGCTGATGATCGACCCAAAGGTCGTCGAGCTACAGGTCTTCGACGGCATTCCGCACATGCTCCTGCCGGTCGTGACCGACATGAAGAAGGCCGCGCTCGCACTTCGCTGGGCGGTCGACGAGATGGAGCGGCGCTACCAGGTGTTCGCCGATGCGGGCACTCGGAACATCGACACCTACAACCGGCGGGTCGACCGCGTTCTGCGTGGGGATCTTCCGGTTGAGAAGTTCATGCCCAAGCGCAAGGGCAAGGTCAGCGCCCAGGACGCGAACGGCCGCGAGATTCTCCTCGACCCGACGGACGGCGAGGCCGCCGACGCCGAGAGCTTCGAGCCGGAGAAATTGCCGTCGGTCGTGGTCGTCGTCGACGAGTTCGCCGACCTGATGATGGTCGCAGCCAAAGACGTCGAAGCCTGCATCGCTCGCCTCGCACAGAAAGCGAGAGCATCGGGCATCCACGTGATCCTCGCTACGCAGCGACCCAGCGTCGACGTCATCACCGGCATGATCAAGGCCAATTTCCCGGCAAGGGTCGCGTTCAAGGTCGCCCAGCGCCAAGACTCGATGACCATCCTCGGCCGCTCCGGCGCCGAGCATCTGCTCGGCATGGGCGACATGCTCATGATCCCGCCCGGCTCCGGCGATCTGCACCGCGTGCACGCCGCATACGTCAGCGAAGAAGAAGTGAGATCGGTGTGCGACTTCCTGCGCGAGCAGGGCGAACCCGAGTACCAGGAAGAGATCCTGAAACCACGCGACGACGAAGGCTTCGGCAGCGAGAGCGACGACCCGCTCTACGACAAGGCCGTCGCCGCCGTCGCAAACGCGGGCTACTGCTCGATTAGTCACGTCCAGCGTCAATTGAGCGTCGGCTACAACAAGGCCGCGAAGCTCGTCGAGCAAATGGAACAGGAAGGGGTCGTAGGGCCCCCGAGCTCGAAGGCGGGGGGCCGGCGAGAAGTGCTCGTCGGGCCAATGTAACGCGGTCGCGACGGCTCGCAGTTGCCGCGATGTGCGGTTCCGCCACGCCCCGGTTGGCACTTCTTGCTAGCGCATCGCAAAGTCCGCCTAATGCCCACCGACGACGAGCTGATCTCCCTCGATCGGGCGCACCTTTGGCGTCCGTACACTTCGAGTGAGGATCACGAAAGGCGTCCGCTCTTCGTCGTGGACCGGGCCGAGGGGCCCTGGTTGATCGCGGCGGATGGGCGGCGGGTGCTCGATGCGAGTGGGTCGTGGTGGTGCAACAATCTCGGGCACGGGCATCGGCGTCTTCGTGCAGCGATCGCGCGGCAATCCGAGCGGATGATGCATTGCACCCTGGCTGCTGTGACGCACGAGCCGGCCGCGCGACTGTCCGCCGAGCTCGTGGCCATCGCCCCGAGCGGGCTCGAGCGGGTCTTTTATAGCGACAACGGCTCCACCTCGGTCGAGGTCGCACTCAAAATGGCTTTTCAGTATTGGCAGCAGAACGGCCGACCAAAGCGCACACGCTTCCTCGGCCTTCCCGGCGCCTACCATGGCGACACCCTTGGAGCGATGAGCGCAGGCGCCGTCGACGAATTCTCTGCGGTTTTTCGCCCGGTTCTCTTCGATGTGGGAAGGCCGGCCGATCCAGTCGAGCAGCAATGGGAGCCGGTGTTTGAGAATCTATTCGAGCTCCTGCGTAGGGACGCCGATCAGATCGCGGCAGTGATCGTCGAGCCGCTCGTTCAAGGCGCCGCTGGCATGCGGATGTACCCCGCGGAGCTGCTCGCCGCGCTTCGAAAGGAGACCGAGCGAGCCGACACCTTCCTGATTGCCGACGAGGTCTTCACGGGGTTTGGCCGAACCGGCACGATGTGGGCATGCGACCAGGCCGGCATCGCGCCGGACCTGTTGTGCACGGCAAAAGGCCTCTCTGGTGGAGTCTTACCGTTTGCTGCCACCCTGGCGACCAATCGCATCTACGACGGCTTTCGCGGCGACAAGAGCCGCGCACTCATGCACGGACACACCTTTTGCGGCAATCCACTCGGCGCAGCGGTCGCGCGGGAAGTCCTAGCGATTTATCGTGACGAGCAGGTCCTCGAAGCCGCGAAGCCCAAAGCGGCACGGCTCGCCAATCGCATACAGGAGATGAACGAGGTCGTCGGTGTGTCCTCGCCGCGAGCCCTAGGGATGTGCGCTGCCTTCGATGTTGGAGCTCGCGGCTACATGGGTACCGTCGGCTGGGAGATCTCCGCAGCCGCCCTCGAGCTCGGCGCACATCTCCGCCCCCTCGGCAACACCGTCTATCTGGTTCCACCGCTCAACATCGAGGACGCCGACCTCGAACGCTTGCTCGGCATCGTGCGCGAATCCACCGAACGCGTGCTACGAAGCGCCCGGTGACCGAAAGCAGCTCCAACAACCTGAGCCCAAGGCCTCGACGCCAAGCGTACGGGCTCGCGATGCTTGGTGGCACGTTCTATTTCCTCGGCTGGGCCGGATTTGGGTTTTGGCCCCTGTCCCTGGTCTGTCTTGTTCCGCTCTGGGGCGCGCTCGAGCTCGGCCTGGACCGAACCTGGCGTCACAGCCTTGCGGTCGCCTGGCTCTACGGCACCGTGACCTGCGCCGGTGGTTACCACTGGCTCGTCGAGTTCCTCGACGTGTTCTCGGGCTACGGATACGCGGCGAGCGCCCTCTTCTGGTTGATGTTTTCCGCCTATCTGGGATTCAACTTCGCGGTCTACGGCCTGGTCTACCGCGCACTTCGAAAGCGTGGTTGGAGCACGAGCCTCGTCGCCATCCCGACACTGCTCTTGATCGAGTGGCTCTACCCGTCGCTTTTTCCCACCTATCTCTCCAACAGCCTCTTCGCCCAGACGGCGTTCGTCCAGATCGCAGAGCTCGGCGGTCCGATGCTCGTCACGGTCGTGATGGCCTTGGTGAACCTCTCGATTTACGAGGCCTGGCGCTGGAGGCGAGCACGCCGACCCGCTCCCACAGCGCTCTGGGGCCTGACCGTTGCGGCGATCGCTTTCACCACGATCTACGGAGTGGTCCGTATTGCTCAAGTCGAAGCGGAGCTCGAGGAGGCACCGATCCTTCGCATCGGAGTCGTTCAGGTGAACATGGGCGTCTTCGAGAAGCGTACCGAGGCCATCGAAGGTCATCGCCGCCACCTCGAACAAAGCCGCCAGCTGGAAGAGGAGGGCGAGCTCGATCTGCTGGTGTGGCCCGAATCGGCGTTCATCGACGGCCTTCCGCGCAGGGTGCCACTCTCGGCAAATCTGGTGCGCCAAGACTTGAAATCCCCGCTCCTCTTCGGAGGCGTTTCGACGGAGCGAACCGACGGCAAGCGCAAGGTCTACAACACGGTCTTTTTGACCGATGACGAAGGCACGGTGCGCTCGACCTACGACAAGACCTACCTGCTGATGTTTGGAGAGTATCTTCCCTTCGGCGACATCTTCCCAATCCTCTACGACCTCTCCCCGAACAGCGGGCGCTTTAGCGCCGGGACCCACGTTCGCCCGTTGACGCTGGGGCCATGGCGAATCTCCACGCCCGTTTGCTACGAAGACGTGTTAGCGCGCTTCACCCGCAAGATGGTGCGTGCCGCCAAACCTCACCTGCTCATCAACCTCACCAACGACGCCTGGTTCGGCGACAGCCAGGAACCTTGGATCCACTTGGTGCTGTCACGGTATCGTGCAATCGAGCATCGGCGTTACCTGGTGCGGGCAACCAACAGCGGAATCAGCGCCGTCATCGATCCGCTTGGCCGCGTCGTCGCCCAAACCGGTCTCCTGACGCGCGAGAACCTTCGATATGACGTTCACATGCTCGAAGGGGACACCGTCTACGGGCGCATCGGCGACTGGCCGGGCTGGCTGGGGCTTGCGGCCATCCTGGTCATGCTCATTCGTCGACGAGACGGGGTGCGATGAGCAGCCGGTAGCTGCCGTCTTCTCCCGACACGGCCTCGGCGACTTGGAGCGGACGGGTGCCATCGCTGCTGTCGTTGAAGAGGTAGCCTCGCACGAGCGCATTCGGCACCGTTTCCCCGTCACTCGTTCGAATGACCCCGGAGACGGCGACCGGAGGCTCCAAGCGATACTCTCTGCGGAGGTCGCCCTCATCGAGGCTCATCAGTAGCTCCGGCTCGACCAGCCAGGCGAAACCGGATTCCGCTGGCAACTTGACTTGCATGTCGTAGAGGCCGATGTCGACACTCATCGCAAAGTCGCCGAGATCGCCGGACACCGCCTCTTGAGATCTGTGAACCGAGCTGGGATCCACCGCCGGCCGGGCGCGAGCCAGAACCGTCACCCCCGGCGCCGCCTCATTGCCGAACGTCGAGACCGTGCCGGAAAAGCCGATCTGCGACGGGACCACCAACGTGCCGATCTCTGTCCCCTCTTCACCCACCGCGGCGGCGTCGTAGTGGATGCCCCAACTGTTCGCGATGTCCTCGGGCGGCGTGACCGTGATCGAATAGAAACCGGTCAACAGCTCCGCCCCGAAGCTGCCGTCCTCGTTCGTCGTCGCAGACCCGCTGAAGGTGCCCTCGAGCCCGAGCTGAACCCCGCCAAAGATCCTCGTCGACAGAAATCGCACAGTTGCCCCTGGCACCGCCCTTCCGATCTTGTCGCGGACGCTACCAGAGACCAGAACCGGGGCGAGCCGCGGGATGTAAATGACCTTGTCGATCGGGTTGTTCACAAACAGCAGATCCGGGTCGACGGACACCGCCGGGAATGGAGCGCGTCCCGTGCTCGACGTGATGCGAATCAAATAGTCGGACGCGTCATTGCTGACTCGAATGGCGAAATGCCCGTCGGCGTCGGTCTCCGCGATCGATGAAACGACGCGGCCGGACTGTTTGTCGATGGCCCGGACTTGCAGCCCCGCCTCGGGCAGCTCGACCTGGTCTTCGTTGTCGCGGCTGTAGATCTCTGCGTGAAATGTGCAGCCGATCTCGCGGTTGGCCGTGCAGTCGTCGGCAAGACCTGCGGGAAAAGAGATGTCGATGCGAAAGGGCTCAGCGGGATCGCCTTCCGCGATTGGAAGCACTAGATACTGCGGAGGCAAGCTCCGAATCGCAGGCGCCGGTTCTTGTGCGGGCACCGTGACCATGTCGCTGCTCGGCAGCACGACGATCTCATAGGTTTCGTCGGCGACCAGCACGGTGTTGAAGTCGTAGCCCTCCGATCCGTCTGCGGCCGAGGGTTCCCGCAAGGTGTCCACCTCGATCGCGATCGGCGCCAGCGGAGCGAGGGCGTCATCCATCCGGCGAACGAAACGAAGCGTCGCAGGCACCGGAGAGCCGTTCCAGCGAACTGTTCCGATGACTTGCCGAGTCGCGGGCAAGAGGAGGTCGCGGCTGGCCGAGCCAGATGCGAGCTCTGCAGCAAACGCCCAGCTCGCTGGCGTGACGACTTGGGCTTCCGGCGCCCCGACGACTTCGATCGCGAGGGCTACCGAAGCGCGGGAATCATCGATGCAGATGTTTCCGTCGCACACTCCCTGCAAGCAGCTGGCGTCGCCCGCGCAAGAGTTGTCGATCGTTGCGACCGTCTCTGAGTCGAAGCTGCAACCAATGAGCACGACGAGCGCCCACAGCGACCACGGTCTCATCGGCACTCCTGGACGATGACCGGGTTGTCGGAGTCGGTTACCCGAACCCACCAGGTCGCATCATCGAAATCGCCCTCTTCAGCGGGACGGCGTGGCTCGACAAAGCTGTCGAAGGCCCCCACGACGACCAAGTCGATCCGGTGGCATTCGCCGGCGGAGAGCAGATCGTGGGGAACAAACAATGCGGTCGGGCGCTCGAGGAAGCCCGAGGGCGGGATCTCGCCGCTGGTGAAGGGAACGTCGGGCGCCGGGGGCGAGTCGAGAAACATCCGATAGTCGAGGGTCTGATCGAGGTTCGAGTCGCGAACGATGATCTGGAGCGGCATCTCGGGGGTCTCGACCGGATCGTCGAGGTTGAGTTGCCCAATCCGGTTGAGCGGAAACTCGGCGGTCGGCTCGCTCACGATCGAGGGCGGGGAGTTCTGCGCGGGGTCGAACTCGACCGGACTGGTCGCAATGCATCCGCCGTTCGAGGCGAGGCCCAGCGCCGCCACAGATGAAGCAAAGTAAAGCATCCCAGCGAATTTAGAAGCAAAGGCCATGCCGCGGTTCCGAACCCGAAAAACCTTGGGCTTTCGACATTGTCACATGAATTTCGGGGCTTACCTATGACATTAATGTCAGCCCTCCGCAGCTCCGCCAGGCTCCGGAGCGTCGGGCTCGCGCTCGAGATATCGGAAGATGGTCCTCGGATCGACACCCAGATCTCGGGCCGTTCGCGTGCGATTTCCACCGTTTCGTTCGAGGACTTCGAGGATGTACGTTCGCGTGAAGTCCTCCCGGGCTTGCGTAAGCGGAATCACCGCGCGCTGCTGGTCGCCACCCAAGTCTAGGTCGTCGGGGCCGATGAGCGTCTTGTCTGCAAGCACGATCGCCTTCTTGATTCGGTTCTCCAACTGACGAACGTTCCCGGGCCAGTCGTAGTTGTGCATTGCCTCGAGTGCCTTGGGGGTAAAGCCGTTGACCGTTGCGCCGAACTCCGCGGCGTACTTGTGGAGCAGGAACTTTGCGAGGATGGTGATGTCGTCGCCGCGCTCTCGAAGCGGCGGCAAATGAAGGTTCACCACGTTCAAGCGATAGTAGAGATCCTCGCGAAACGTCCCTTCTTTGATCGCAGCTTCGAGATCGCGGTTGGTGGCTGCAAGGATCCGAATGTCGACCGCCTGAGGCTTCGTGTCACCGACTTTGACGACGACGCGTTCCTGAAGGGCGCGCAGCAGCTTCAC
>JBARTN010000277.1:0-31578 GCA_049645265.1 Polyangiales bacterium | reverse complement strand
AACAAGTATCGGTGTCCTTCTTCTCGAGTGCGGGCAAGCCTTCGATCCCGATGATCTCTTCGATCTCACCCATCTTGCAGCGCGCAAGTGTCACAGCGATGTTCTGCCGGCGTGCGCGCGCGGCGACGTTCGCAGCACCCACCTCGCTCGAGAAGATTGCGGTGAGCGACAGGCCGAGGATCGCGATTGCGATCATCACTTCCAACAAGGTGAAGCCAGATCGATTCATAGTGAATCCTCGACTTCTCCCTCGTCGTCGAGCTCGTCCAGCGGCTCGTAAGCGAAGTTGTGAATCCGTGCATTTCCAGTGAGCGAATGGATCTCGATGCTGTAGACCGTGTCACTCGAGTCGCTCAGCTGAATGACCGCATGTTCGGTCAGCCCACCGGGGAAGAAGTAAACGGAGCCCTCCCCATCGGTTCGAATGTCCGTTTCGTGCGGCGTGATTAGGGCGTGCACCGAAATCGCATCACCGACCGGCTTCGCGGTATACCGCTCTAGGACCTTGCCATTTTGGTTCGAAATGGGTTGAAATGGTGAGGTTGGCTCCACGGGGGTCAGCGGCTGTTCGAGCCTCGACCTGGCGAGATCCCAGGGGTCGACCGCCTGCCCTTCATCGGCGTCGAGTTGTTGGTTGGTGGCGAGAGTGACCGGTGTCCGGGTCTCCTCGATGGCCATCGTATCCTTCTCGAAGTCGAAGCGGAGTCGGGTCGTCGTGCCCTGCGTGAGGGAACGGTTGTA
Organism: Polyangiales bacterium; assembly: GCA_049645265.1. Classification (GTDB taxonomy): domain Bacteria; phylum Myxococcota_A; class Polyangia; order Polyangiales; family Houyiibacteriaceae; genus SG8-38. Next base: position 30,837 of record JBARTN010000277.1, on the reverse strand, counting down.
GGCGAATCGGGCTGCGCTCATCACTTTGAAGGCAGACGACCGCAGCCGGGTTCGGGTGATCGCGCCCAAGCCAAACGTCGCCCCCGTGACCACGACCGCAATGATCGCGATCACCATGATCACCTCGATGAGGGTGAATCCACGGTTCGTTCGAGATGGGACGGGCCTGAGCATGAGCTGTTAAATGTCGTCCTCGGTGTTCATTTGGAGGTCCGGCCCCGCCGAGACAACCGAGATATCGCCGTCCTCGCAGCTGATCTGGAACGGGGTGTCCCAAGCGTCCGTCGTCCGGCGCGTTGCGTCGAGATATCGCTCGCTCACCAGGTCTTCGACCGTCGGGCAACCTCTTGGATTGTCCGCGACGTAGAGCATCACGGCCGAGCGTAGCCCCTGAGCGTCGGTCTTGGTGGTCTTTTGTCGCGCCTTTTCCAGCTGCGGAAGCAACGCCACCGCGACGCCACCGGCCATCATCGCAAGGATCGTGATGACGATCATGATCTCGATCAGCGTGAAGCCCTCTTGGCGCCTCCGGCGGGCCAGTCGTCGTTGCGGACGCGTGTCAGTCGTGTTGGGCATGGAGCCTCCCGTTCCCTTCATTGAATGTTGTCGTCTTTTGAGAGCGAGCCACTCGGGCCCGCGGAAATCACTTCGGCCTGCTCTTCGAAGTAGCCTGGACAGCGAATCGTGAGGGACCTCCCCCAGCCGTCCTTCGGCATCGAATCGAGGTAGTGCTTCTGAGACAGGGGCGGGTGCAGCAGCTCCGTCTCCGAGCTTGGGCAGCGACCGACGTCCGCCCGGAATTGGTCGATGGCTTGTTTCACCTGGGCGACCGCGACCCTGGTGTCGCGGACCTGGACTCGACGCCGTGCGTAGCGCGTGAACCCGACCGACAGCACGACCAGCAGGAGCATTCCGAGCAGTGCTTGCCATCGTGTGTTGCTGAGTGCATTGCGCCAGCGCCCGCCGCGGCTTTCCCATGGCAGCGAAACTCGTTCTCTTTGTTGTCGTCGAGTCATGCTCGTCTCTCATTGAATCATCTCGTTGAGCTGGAGTAGCGGCATGAGAATGGCAAATGCAATGCCGCCAACGACGACGCCCATGACCACGATCAGCACAGGTTCGAGGATCGACGTCATGGCGCCCACTCGCACTTCGATCTGTTGGTCGTAGGCATCCGCGACGTGCAGGAGCATTTCCTCCAGTTGGCCGGTGCGCTCACCGACGGCCATCATGTGGGTCATGATCGGCGGGAACCTGCCTGCTTGCCGCAGCGGCTTGGCGATTCCTTCGCCTTCTCGAACACTTTCCCGTGCATCCTCGACGATTCGCATCAGCTCCGTGTTTCCAAGAACGTTGCGCGTGATGTCCATGGCCGCGAGCACCGGTACTCCGCTCGCGAGGAGCGTGGCTAGCGTTCGAGAGAAGCGGGCCACGGCAACCATGAGCAGCAAGGGCCCGAAGAGCGGCACGTCGAGCACGAAGAGGTCCCACTTCCTTCGGCCTTCTTCCGTCGCTTTCCAGCGACGGAACCAGTAAATTCCCCCGCCCATCAGCGCTGCGAGGAGCCACCAGTAGTTGCTGAAGATGTCGCTCACCCAAATCAACACGCTGGTGTACCAGGGAAGCGCCTGGTTGAAGTTTTGGAAGATCGACGTGACCTTCGGAACCACGACCGACATCATCAAGAAGAGGATGACGACCACGACCACCGCCATCACGATCGGATAGGCGAGGGCGCCGCGAACCTTGCTCTGAAGCCGGGTTTGCTCGTCCAAGAAATCTGCGAGTCGTCCGAGCACATCTTCGAGCGTGCCCGACGCTTCGCCTGCGGCGACCATGTTGACGTAGAGGGAGAGAAAAATCTTGGGATGCGCCTTGAGCGCGCCGGCGAGCGTGCTGCCTTCGTTGACCTTGTTGCGAGTGTCGGTGAACGCGGTCTTCAGGTCCGGGTGATCGAGCTGTTCAATCAAGGCGTTCAAGGCTTCGACCAAGGGAACGCCAGAACGGAGCAATACGGAGAGTTGTCGAGTCGCTACGGCCACGTCCACCGGTGAGACGCGCTGAAAAATTCGCCGAAAATCGATGTCGCGTGATGCTTTTCGTGTTGCTTCCGATTGCTCGAGGATTTCGGTTGCCAGGACTCCGTCTCGCTTGAGCACGGTGCGCAAACCCTTGGCGCTTTCGGCGTCTCGGACGCCCTTGACCGACTTTCCCCGCGCGTCGATGCCTTTGTATGCGTAAACCCCCATCGATCAGACCTCGGCGGCCTGGGTCGCCGCCAGCACCTCTTCGACGCTCGTTACCCCTGCGACGACCTGGCGGGCACCGTCTTCGCGGAGGAGCCGCATGCCCTGTTGTTGCGCCACGCGCTGAATCGTCTTTGAATCGCTGTTGTTCAAGATTTCGCGGCGTACGGGCTCGTCGATCATCATGAGCTCGAAGATTCCGATTCGGCCTCGATAGCCGGTGTTGCTGCACTCGTCGCAACCGCGATGGTGATAGAAGGTCAGCGTACCGGAGTCTGTGCCCGCGGGAACGGGCAGGATCGGGGGGCTGCTGTTTCCAATCACGGTGGTGGCGGCGAGCTTCTTCAGCTCCACGAGCTTTTCTTGGGCGATCGCGGCGTCGATGCCGAGCTCGAGCAAGTCTTGGTTGGTCGGTGTGTACGGGCTCTTACAATGGTCGCAGAGCTTTCGAACGAGGCGCTGAGCCAGGACCGCGAGAATCGAAGAAGACAGCTGGTAGGCCTGTATGTCCATGTCGACCAAGCGCGTGATGGCGCTCGGTGCGTCGTTGGTGTGCAGCGTCGAGAGCACGAGGTGTCCGGTGAGCGACGCATGAATCGCGATCTCCGCCGTTTCGTGGTCGCGAATCTCGCCGACCATGATCACGTCCGGGTCCTGACGAAGAAAGCTCCGCATGCCTGACGCAAAGGTGAGACCGATCTTCGGTTGAACCTGCATCTGGCCAATGCCGCGGAGCTCGTACTCGACCGGGTCCTCCGCCGTCAGGATGTTCTTCTCAGGCGTGTTGATCTTGTTCAGACAGGCATAGAGCGTGGTCGTCTTACCGGAACCCGTAGGTCCGGTGACCAAGATGATGCCGTTTGGGCGCCCGATGAGATGCTCCAATTGGTCGAGCTCTCGGCGTGCGAAACCCAGGTCGATGAGATTCAGCAGAACCTGTTCCTTGTCGAGCAGACGCATGACGACGCGCTCGCCCTTGGCCGTAGGGATGGTCGACACACGCACATCGATCACCTTGCCCGCGATCTTTTTGGTAATGCGTCCGTCTTGCGGAAGGCGCCTCTCTGCGATGTTGAGGCCTGCCTCGATCTTCACGCGACTCACGATCGAAGCAAGAAATCCTCGATTCGCTTCTTTGCGGGGAATGAGCCGGCCATCGACGCGATACCGAACCATGACTTTTTCATCGGTAGGCTCGATGTGAATGTCCGACGCTCGCTCTTTGACGGCCGTGTAGAAAAGGTTGTTGACCCACCGAATCACCGGCGCTTCGTCGGTCATGTCGATCAAGTCGCGAAGCTCCTCGACCTCTTCGCCTTCCTTTGCTTCGGCGAGCGCGGTTTCGTCTTTTCGCTCGTAGACGCGGTTGATCGCATCATCGATGCTCTCCTCCGACGCGGCGACCGGAATGATGGTCTTCCCGAGAAGAATGCGGAGGTCGTCGATGGGGAACGGGTCTAGTGGATTGGCAACGGCAACGCGAACGCTGTCATCCGATTGAGTCAAGGGGAGGACGTGGTTCTGGCGCGCGAAGTTGATCGGGACCGCATCGATCAGCTCCTCCGGAATCAACTCCGTAGCGAGCTTTTCCACGAACTCCATGCCGACCTCGTCTGCCAGCGCCCGTACGAGCTTCACCTCTTCGACGGCGTGGGTCGCGACCAAGAGGTCGGTGAGGTCGATGGATCGATCCGCGGCCGTCTCCAGCGCGGCCTCGAGCTTATCCGGCTCGAGCGCGCCCCGCCGAACCAGGATCTCACCGATGTATCGCTGCTCGAAGCTCATTCCTGGCGACCGTTCGTCTCTACGTTGCTGGGCTGCTGCGGCTCTTCGGGCGCCTCTTCGATTGGACCCCCTGCAGGCTCGCTGGTGTCGGCGGTCTCCTCCGGTCCAGAGGCCGGCTGGTCAGGATCGATCACCTGATCCGGCGCATCCGTGCCGGCCGGTTCTTCCGTTTGGTCGGGTATCTCAGTTTCGGGCGGAGATTCCGGCTCGGCTCCGTGCGGGCTTTCGGTCGGGGGAGGCGGCGCCCCGCCTCCTTCTTGCTCGTCCGCCGCGGTCGGCGGGATCGACTCGATGAGATCCGGCTTGGACACCTCGGGCAATTCGATCCCGTTCGGCCCAATCACGTAGGTGTCTTCGTCTGCGGTCGCTGACGCGCCGTACGGACCGATCGGCGAGCGCGGCACGTGGTCCGGAGGAGGCTCGAGCTCTGCAGCCAGAGCCAGCTTGATCTCTTCTTCCACGCCGTCGATCTCGTTCACGATCTCGGCGACCAGCCCGCGCGTGCGGCTGTAGTCGATGTGCGGCTCGAACTTGTCTTCGCCGAACACGAAGTAGCGGTCGATCATCTGTTGCCGCTCTTGCATCTTGCGCTCGAAGATCTCCCGAAGGTCGCCTGGGTCGCGGATGATGTACGGCGTGAGAATGAGGAGCAGGTTCGTCTTACGCTTCTGCTTGCTGGTCTTGCGGAAGAGGGCGCCTAAAATTGGGATGTCGCCGAGGACGGGAACTTTGTCTTCGCTGTTCTGAATCGCGTCACGCATCAGACCGCCAATGACGATCGTCTGCTGGTCCCGTACCATGACCTCCGTTCGTGCGGTACGACGGTTGATCGAGACGACGCCCAAAGTGCCCGAGGTCGCACCCTGTTCGGAGATCTCCTCTTCGATCTCGAGCCGAATTTCGTTGTTCTCGTTGATGTGCGGCGTGACTCGGATGGTGGTGCCGACGTCCTGACGAGCGACGCTTCCGAGCCCACCGGCCAGCCCGGCCAAGTTGCCGAGATCCTGACCGCCTGCGGACGCTTGGGCCAATGCGCCCAGGCTGCCTGCACCGGCGAAGGTGCCCGGCGCGACGCCGTTGGTCTGAAGCGGAATGTTCTCTCCCACGCTGATCTCAGCTTCCGTGTTGTCCATCGCGATGATGTGCGGTGTCGAGAGCACGTCCGCGTCACCGGAAGTCGCGAGCGCGGTCACGACGACACCGAAACCTGGCACCGAGAATCCGACCAGCTGCTGTGAGTTCTCGATGGTCGGTCCACGAACGCCGAGCGCCAAGCCAGTGAGGTTGTTTTGAGTGATGTCGATGGACGACGGCGCGTTGAAGCCGAACAGGGAGAGCGAGCCATCGGTCGGGAAGTCACCCGCGCCTCCGTGAAACGCAAAACCGAGGTCTGACGATCGCTCGATGCCGAGCTCCATGACGACTGCTTCGATGAACACCTGCTTCCGCGGCGCGTCGAGACGCTCGATCACCCGCTTGAGTGATGTGTAGTCGTGAAGAGACGCTGTGATGAGCAGCGCGTTGGACTGCTCGTATGCGGTGACCGCGATCTGTCCCTCGAAGAGCGACGCCGTCCTGGCCGGCGCGGCCGCGGCCCGCTGTGCAGCGCCTCTAGCGGCAGGCGCTGCTCGTGCGCCTGATGAGGCACCCACGAGCGCCGTGAGCGCGGCTGCGATGTCTGTCGCAGCACCGTGCTGGACGTAGTGGACGTGGATGCGGCCTTCACCCTCTAGCGCAATGTCGAGCTGCCGGATCATCTCGAGAATGCGCAGATAGGCACGCTCCGTGGCGATGATGATCAGAGAGTTCGTGCGCTCGTCCGCGATGATGTTCCGGATGGTCGGCCCGGCCGAAGAGCTGCCGAGCACCGCAGGCGGTTCCCTGCCCTTCGCGGCGGGCCTCGCGGCCGGTTTTGGTGCCTGTGCTTCCGCGTCGGCGGCGAAGATCTCCAGCAACCTTGCAGCGAGGTCGGACGCATTCGCGAAGTGAATCGGCTCAATCCAGGTCTGTGTTCCGCTTCTGGGTAGGTCGATCGCCGCGATCAGACGAAGCATGCGGCGGATTTGGGCACCGGTATCGGTGAGGATCAGCATGTTGGTCGGCGCGTACGACGTGATGTTTGCAGTCCGGGATGCGAAGCGCGCGAGCAAGGAGGTGACATCTTCAGCCGAGAGGTGCTCCAGGTGATGGAGGCGGGTGACGTAACGGTCGGTCGAAGGCACGGAGCTTCCGTCCTCGTACATTGGGACCGTTTGGCGTTCGATCTGCGTTGCTTCGACGATCTTCAGATATCGACCCGCCGGCACGATCGTGAAGCCGTTCACCTCGAGAACAGACAAGAACGCTTGGTATGCTTCCGCCACCGTCACCTTCGTCGGTGCGAACACGGTTGCTTTGATCGCGCGGAGCTTCGTTGGGAGAATGAAGCGACGTCCGGTCATGTTCGAGATCAAGCGAACCAAGTCCGGGAGCTCCGCTTCCTCGAGATTGAACGTCACGCGGGTGCGTGGCGACATGGCCTTGAACTCGACCCCTGTCTCGAACTGCGGCAGCTCGTTTTCGAGCTCCGGTTCTTCGGCAGCCTCGGGTTCAGGCTTTGCTTGGGGGCCAGCTCCGGGGGTGGCGGTCGGATCCGCCTTCGGTGGTGCCGGTCGCAGTGGGACGGGCGGGGAGGGAATCCGCGGAGGCGGCGTTGCTGGCTTCGCTTCGTCTTGTTGGGCCACCGCGCCTGGTCCCGTGCTGAGCAGGAGCGAGCCGACGAGCAAGCAAATGAGTTGTTTTCTAGATGTCACGATTCATTCCCCGCCTGAATTTCCAAGATGGCGTCTCATTCGACGTTGTAGTTAATGCTAATTTCTTTGTTCTGCCGTTTGATCGCGAGCGTGAGCTTGTCGGCGCTTCGCAATCGAGAATACGCTTCGAGCGCGGTGTCGGGGCTCGTCATGTCGAACCCATTGATCGTTCGCAGCATGTCGCCGTTTCGAACTCCGAGACGGCCGAGTAGGCTGTTGCGGCGAATGCCGTAGAGCTTGACGCCTACGACGCGTCCGTTCTCTTCGTGCGGGATCACGCGAGCCGACTTCATCAAACTTCCCTGATTCGCCAAGACTTTGTCGACCAAGCTTCGCTGGATGTTGAAGTTGGAGTCGCTGATTTTCTCGATGCCGTCGGTGAGTTCTTCCTCGCTCAGGCCCGCGCTCCTGGCGTCCGCCGGCTTGGCGGCCGCATGCTTCTGCGCGACTGGTGCGCTAGCTATCGCCCCCTCTTCTTCAAACATCAGAAGTTGGCATGCGCCGCTCGAGGCGCTCATCACGACACTCGAGGCGTGCACCGCGAGCACGAGGGAACCGTCCACATTCGAGCCCTCGCGATAGAGCATGGTCTTTCCGTCGCTCGAACCGGCGATTGCGGCAAACGACCAGTTCGGGGCGACCGGGCTCACCACCGAGCCGACGAGCCGCAACTTGCCCGTGCACTTTGGGGGTGGCCGGTTCGGGTCCCAGTCATCGACCGGCTGCCCATCTTCGCCCAGCGGAACCTCGGGGAGTGGCTCAGCGGTGAGGTCGCCGCGCGCCGAATCGAAGATGTTCCTTCGAAGGATCGTCGCGGGATCGCGCTTGCGGAGAAATGTCGGCGAGGTCGCCGTGAAACGTTTCCCGGGCGGCTTCGTGGCAACGGCATCCGGTGTGAGCAATTCCGCCGCCAAGACGCGGGTCGTCCCCTGCGCCAGGAAGAAAGCGCAAAGGGCCAGCGTTACGAGAACGATCGCAACCGAAATCCGTCTTTGTCGTGGAGTTGCCACCGTCGCTAGTAGAGCAACCACCGTGCCGAATCGAAACCGGGAAAACACGAATAATTTCGTAGATCCGGACCCGATTCTGGCCCAGGCACATGGACAACGTGGCGGGCCGGATCCGCTGCGATTGACAAAATGACAGCCTGAGGGGCGCGGCCGTTCAGGCGGCCTCGTCGCCCTTCTCGGCCCCGAGCTTGCGATAGATCGTTCGCGCTGAAATTCCCAGGAGTTGCGCGGCGAGCTGTTTGTCTCCGGAGGTGTGTTTCAGTGTGCCATGAATCACCCGTCGCTCGACCTCGCTGAGAGCGGTTCCAACCGGGAACGTGAAGGCATCGAACTGCGGCTCGGCTCGGGTGACGGGGTCTGGAAGATCGGCAAGCTTGATGACGCCGCTCTTGTTCAGAACCACGGCGCGTTCGATCACATTTTGCAGCTCCCGCACATTTCCTGGCCAGTCGTACGCGACCAGCTGTTCGAGCGCGTCGCGGTCTACCGCCAGAGGTTCCTTCTCGTTCTTCGCGCAATAGGTCGCGACGAAGTGCTCCGCCAACAATGGAATATCGTCACGTCGCGCGCGAAGCGGAGGGCTGGTGAGGGCGATGACGTTGAGCCGGTAGTATAAGTCCTCGCGGAACTCTCCGGCTTCCACCGCAGCGTGAAGGTCGCGATTCGTCGCGGCGATCAAGCGGAAGTCGGCCTTCTTGGTCTGTCCGCCAACGGGTTGATATTCGCCTTCTTGAAGAACGCGGAGCAGTTTCACTTGCACCGCCGCCGACAGCTCGCCAATTTCATCCAGGAATAGCGTGCCGCCTTCAGCCTCTGAGATGCGGCCGCCGCGTCGTGCTACCGCACCCGTAAAGGCGCCTTTTTCGTGTCCGAAAAGCTCCGACTCGACGATCGTCTCGGGGAGGGCGGAGAGGTTGACACCGACGAACTGTTTCCTGCCGCTCCGTTCGTGAATGTGACGCGCGAGTAACTCCTTCCCGGTCCCGCTCTCTCCGAGGATCAACACGTTCGCCGAAGAGGGCGCCGCTTGGCTCGCGATCTCTAGAGCGCTCCGAAGCGACGCTGCCGAGCCGACGATGCTTCGGTCGCTGAGTTGCGAAAGCTGTTGTCGAAGATCCTTGTTCTCGACGACGAGCTGGTGCCGCTCCGCTGCCTTGCGAACGGTCTTGACCATCTGGAGCCGCTTCAATGGCTTCTCGACAAAATCGTATGCACCTGCGCGCATGGCTTCGACCGCCTTTTCGACAGTGCCGAACGCGGTCATCAAAACGACCTCGGCATCTGGGACGACCGTCTTCAAGGCCTTGACGAGCTCGATGCCGCTCATCCCAGGCATCATCAAGTCACTGACCACCACGTTCACCTGATGGTGGCGGCACAGGTCGAGGGCTTTCTTCCCGCTCATTGCGGTGAGAACGCTGAACCCTTCTCGCTCGAAGATGCGTCGAAGGGACTCGACGTTAGATGCCTCGTCGTCGACGACGAGAACCGAGATGTCGGTTGAATCGGCCACTTGAGACTCTCTGGCAGGTAGTATTGACACTATGTCATGCGATGACAAGTCGTCCAAAACTTCTGATGCTATATAACTATCTGTAATCACTTGGTTTATCTCCGAGAAAGTCGGTGACTATGCGCCGTCATACCTGGAGAAGGATGCAATCTACGGGCCAGCTCAGAAGAGGAGGGGAAGTTGGGGCCCCTCATCCGGCTCGCGGCGCGCCGCGGGCTCTGCTGCTTCGCCGGCGAGGTACTCCAGGCCCAGTCGCTCGCACTGCAGGGAAAACAACTTCTCGATCATCGCCCAACGCGGCCCTTGCCCGACCATGCGAGCGCCAAAGCGCGCATTGCTCTCGTGACCTCGGCGCACGTCGCGAAGGGAGCTCATGATTTTGGCGTGCCGAAGTGGAAAGGCTTCGGCCAGGCGCGCCGAGAAGACCGGGCCGACTTCGAGCGGTAGCCGCAGGAGAATTTTGAAGGCGCCCGACGCTCCCGCGTCTCGGGCGCGTGTCAGAATCTCCGGGATTTGATCATCGTTGAGACCTGGGATGATCGGCGCGACGGCCACGGCCGTGTCGATTCCCGCGTCTGATAGCATGCGTAGCGTCTCGAAACGTTTGCTTGGTGGGCTTGCAAAGGGCTCGATCGCTCTTGCGTGCTCGTTGTTCGCAAAAGGAATGCTGAGCGTGACGCGGCAAGCCGACTTGCGTTGTACGGTCTGTAATACATCGACGTCGCGCCGCACGAGCTTGCCCTTCGTGATGATCGTCACTGGGGTTTGGTACTCCGCGCAAACTTCGAGGCATCGACGCGTGAGCTGGTAGTGCGCCTCGATCGGCTGGTAGCAGTCGGTGTTTCCGGAGAACGCAATCAGTTCTTGCTTCCAGGACTTTTTGCGAAGAGTTGCCCGCAGTCGATCGACGATATTGACCTTCACGACGATCTGCCGCTCGAAATCGGTGCCCGCACCGAAGCCGAGATACGGATGCGTCGGGCGCGCGTAACAATATGCGCAGCCGTGAAAGCAACCGCGGTACGGATTCACGCTCCAACGAAAGCCAACGTCCGGACTCTTGTTCTCGGAGAGCGCGCTCTTGGCTTGCTCTTCGTGAACGTGAAGATCAGCAGGTGGAGCCTCACCCTCCCAGTCGATGTGGGCTTCTTGAAACCGAATCGGTGGGTTGTCGCGGGGACGGGGCACTGAACATAAGTATAGTGCATGCGTAAGCCCGACTTAGCAACTGGAGAACGGCTCGGGACGGGCGTGCTCGGTCGCGGGGTACCCGCTCGGCTGTCTCCCTTAGACACCGTACGTCTGTTGTTGAGACTCCCTCCCCATCGTCGCGCGCAGGCTGGGTCAAGGCTCGCCGCAGGGGGATCGCGTTCGGGATCGGGGGCTGGAGCGGGACCGGGATCGCGTTCGGGATGGCGGAGCTAGTCCGCGTAAGGGATCGCCTCGCAGGCCTCGTGTGCTCCTTGCCACTTCATCAAGGTCGTCTCCGCTTTCCCGTCGTCGTCGTATGCGATCACCGCGTAGGTCAATCCACTATCTTGGCCCAGGTACTGCAGGTCCAGGTTGATCATCTTCACCCAGGTTCCCGTATTGACCAGGATGCGGTCGTTCGGGAGCTGCAGAAATCGGGGGCCGTGGCTGTGGCCGACGATCAGTGTGTGGGCGCCGCGGATCTTGTTGAGCGCACGGATCGCCCGCTCATCGTAGCCGCCGCTGGTGACTTCGAGGACCTCTTCGCGGACCAGCCGTGGGAAGTTCATGATGCGGTCGCGCCAAGCTTGGATCGTGAATACGCGGTGCCGAAGGAAATAGACCGTCGAGCGCCACAGGAATTTGAAGACGAAGCCCGGATCCAGCAGCGCCGACGACCAAAGGAATCGCCGCAGAGGTTGGATTCGATCGATGTGGCTTCGGATCTCTTTGAGCGGATTCATCACCTCGAGGATCCACAGGCTGCCCCAGGGCAACGCCAGAACTTCGGTTCCGTCTCGGCGCGTTCGCGTCATCTGCGAGTAGTCGACGCGGTGAATGCGTTCGAATTGGTGGCCGTGGCGGATCTGGATGCCTTCGGGGAGGTAATAGGTGTCGGACGAAGTCACGAAGTGGACGCGTTCGGCAGCCTCGCCCGGCGCCACATAGCGAAGGAAGAGCCCTTGAACACCCGCGAACCAGAAATCGATGTCGTGGTTTCCCGGAAGATAGGTCACTCGGTTTGTCGGCTTCTGAATGAACTCGCGGAGCGCGAGGACGAACCTCGGGTGGCCTTCGAGGCACTGCTGCAGCTTGGCGATTGCGATGTCTTCAGTCACCTCGGTCGGCCACTGGTCTGCGATCTTCACTTTCAAGAGATCGAAGATGTCCCCGTTGAGAATCAGCTCGATGCTTCCCTCGGGACCCGAGAAATCTTGGTAGTATGCGAGGAGCTCGACGAAGCGGTCGTCGTGGATGAAGTCCTCGAGCGGATTCAACTGTCCACGCCGGGTTCCCGTCCCGAGATGCAGGTCGCTAATCACAAGCCGAAGCAGAGTCACCGTTCGCTACCTCGAATTGAGGTTACGCAGAGGGGAGCGCGATGGGCCAGCTTCTTACAAGCCGCTCGACTTCAGGCTCTGGTTTTGCTCCTCGGTGAGTGGAAGGTGAAGCCCGCACTCCCGTGTTTTGCCCAGAATACGACCGTCGCGGGGATCCATGTCCGCGGTGGTTGGAATCGTCGAATGGTGGTCACCGATCGAGCGGTACCCTTGCTCGAACATCGGATGGTAGGGAAGATCATGAAGGTCCATGTAGGCCGTCATCTCTTCGCTGGTCCAATGCAGGACGGGGTGAAGCTTGATTCGGCCGTCTTGGCGATCGACTCGTCGCAGGCCCGCGCGATGCTCTGTTTGCTCGGCACGCAATCCGGCCATCCAAGCCTCCGCGCCGAGCTCACGAATCGCCCGTTGCATCGGCTCGACTTTGTTGATTTGCAGGTAGCGGTTCACGCCCTCCTCGCCTTGTTCCCAGAGCTTCCCGTACAGGGCTTCCTGACGAGCGGGAGACATCGGCGCCGAATAAAACCGAACATCGAGATTCAAGCGTTTGATCAGCGCTTCCGCGAACTGATAGGTTTCGGGAAAGAGGTAGCCGGTGTCGACGCAGATGATCGGCGTCCGGGGAGCCACCCGGTGCACGAGATGCAGCATCACGGCCGAGGTTGCGCCAAAGCTGGTCGACGCGATTAGCTTCTCGCCGTATCGGCCCGAGGCCCAGTCGATGAGCTCTTCCGCGGTGAAGGCTCGCACGGCTCGATTTTCTTCATCGAGGTTGGAATCGACTGAGGCGATGCGGGCAGCTTCCATGGTGACTCGGAGTAACTTGACAAGTCTGCTGCGCTTTTGCAATGCGTCCAGCCCAGACTTGGCAGTCTAGGCTCTAAAAGCCGAAAAATACAGCGTTTTTTGTCGCCAAACGCACAGAGTATTATTGACTTATTCAATCAAGTATCATCGCAGGGCGACGAATTCCTCAGCGGCGGTCGGGTGTATCCCGATGGTGGCGTCGAACTGCGCCTTGGTCGCGCCCGCCTTGATGGCGACGGCGAGGCCCTGGATGATCTCCGCGGCTCCATGGCCCGCCATGTGACAGCCAACCACTCGATCGTTCGATGCGTCCACCACGAGCTTGACGATGGTGTGTTCTTTTCGTTCGCTCAGCGCGAGCTTCAAGGGGCTGAAGACCGACTTGTAGATCCGCACATCCTGACATCGATGCCAAGCCTCCCTTTCGGTCAGGCCCACCGTCGCGAGCTCCGGTTGACAGAATACTGCCGTCGGTATGCTGGCGTAGTCGATACGGTGCTCACCCCGGCCGAAGAAATGGTGGGCGAAGTGCATCCCTTCGGCGACAGCGACAGGGGTGAGCTGGATGTGATCGATGACGTCGCCAACGGCGTGAATCGAAGGGACCGAGCTGCTGTAGTTATCGTCGACGACGACCCCTCCTCGCTGACCGAGCTCCACGCCGAGCTCTTCCAAGCCAAGGGCTTCGACATTCGGCTCGCGTCCGATTGCGAAGACTGGGAAGTCGGTTTCGAGGAGCTCCCCACTGTCGAGCTGGGCCTCGAATGCCGAGCTCGTCTTTCGAATCTCTGTGACTTGTGTTTCGAGAACGATCCGCATCTCCTTGGCCTCGAGCTCGGCGTGAAGGTGGCATCGCAGGTCATGATCGAATCCTCGCAAGATCTCTTCACCACGGTGGACCAGGGTCACATCGACCCCGAGTGCGCAGAGCATCGAGCCCAGCTCGAGTGCGATGTAGCCCGCTCCCACGATCATCATTCGCCTCGGGAGCTCTTCGAGCGAGAACACTGCGTTGGACGTCAAGGCGTAGTCGCGCCCCGGAATGTCAGGCACGATGGCCCTACCGCCCGTGGCGATTAAAATCCTCTTGGCCGAGCGCTGCAGGCCGCCGATCTCGATCGTATGAGCATCGAGCAGTCGAACCTGTCCTCGCATGATATCGACTCCGGCGCGCGCGAGGAGACTTTCATAGATCCCATTGAGGCGAGCGATCTCACGATCCTTGTTTTCCTTGAGCGTGGCCCAATCGAACGAAGGCTGCGTCGACCATCCGTAACCCTTCGCGTCGTTCAGGTCGTAGGCGAAATGGGAGCCGTACACGAAGAGTTTCTTGGGGATGCAGCCCACGTTGACGCAGGTGCCACCCATGCGATCGATTTCTCCGATCGCCACTGCTGCGCCGAGCTCGCTCGCCACGCGAGCGGCCCTCACGCCTCCCGACCCCGCGCCAACGACGAAGAGGTCGTAATCGTAATCAATCATAGTCACTCACCTAGGGCGGTAGCTACCAGCTTGCAAACTCACGAAGAGCCGCCGGTGCCGAAAGCTCTGTGCATCCGCCCTGAAGGAGGGTCATCGCTCCTTCTTGGCTGACGCCAACGTAGAGCTCGCGCGAATCGTCGGGTACGAGGGAAACGAGCCTCTGGTCGACGCCGGCCTTGGAGAGAAGCACATTGAGCGCGCGGACCAAAGCGCGGACCGCAACCGTGCCCTGCTCGACGTCCTCGTCGTCTTCGTCCGTCACCGCGCTGAAGTGCTCCCCGGCTCGAAGGACCAAAGGCCCGTCGTCGGTGCCGATTCGCTGGAGCTCGACCGGGGCGACCTCGGGATTGAGGCTCGCCAAGGAGGCCACCAGCTGATGCGCGTTCACCGAGAAGTAGTCGTTGTGCATGAAGAACCGATCGCTCGAGCGACGGCGCAAAGCGATGGAGGTGTCGTCGTTGCCTCGGTAGTAGAGCTCCAGGATGTCCATCCGGCGGGAATCGATTCCCGAATCTTCGAGGTTCGAGGCGATGGCCTCGAGCTGGTCCGCGGCGAGCTCACCCGCGAGGCCTGCAGAGTTGAGAAGGCGCAGGAAATCCTCGTCGCGCTTCGAGTGGGTAGCGCTCTGTGCCTGGGGATTCGGACCCCCGGCCGGCGGACGGACCGACTCTTTTAGCGACGCTGTCATGACCCCCTTCGCAATTCAGTGTTCAACAAATGACGAAAAAGGTCGAACCTGCGGCAAGAATTGGCACCCGAAGGGAGTGAAACCACTGTATTTCCTTAGCGAATCGTGCGGTGCCCGTGAATGCCCACGATTCTCGTCGTGTCCACCCGCAACGAAAGCAGGAGCGTGAACAAGCGGCGTGAGGTTTCCAGATCAAAGCCGAAATCGCGGAGCTCTCGCTTGAGCACTCGACCCGCACGGTCGTGCGTCACCTTTTTCGCCATGTCCAACGCCTCCATTTGGTTGAGGCCGTCCGCCTCGGCGATTTGGCGAACGATATCGATGTATTCGGTGATGTGCTCGGACAAAAGCTGATGCGGAATCGCGATCGTCCCGAGCCCTTGCTCCTGATCGGTTTGAAAACTCATCACGAAACCTTGCTCCGTGACGCTCACGTGAAGGCTCGCGGCGTCTTCAATGGTGCTCTTGGCCTTCGAAAGGAACTCCCGAACAATCGCTTCCCACTCGACCTGCTGGGCTTCTGAGCCGCGCTGCAGGGTGCGCTCATCGATGAGCACCGCGTTGAGAGCCATGAGTCGACCATATCAGCTTCGACTGCATCTGCATCTCCGGCCGCTTGGCTGCTATGGTCTTCCGGTGGCACCGGACTTGAGCGAGCGCAGGCAAGAAATCGTCTATCGCTGGGACCTCGACAAGACGTACCTTCGTACCGAGTTCGACACGCTGCGCGACTTGGTGCGCACAGCATTCGAGCCGGCCTCCCGTAAACGAGCCTATCCGGGTGCGAGCACGCTCTTGCGCGAGATTCGAGCTACCGATCCAGCGGCGATCTTCATCTTGTCGGGAAGCCCCGAGCAGATGCGCAGCGTACTCGAGGCGAAGCTTCGGCTCGATGGAATTCGTTGGGACGGATTCACGCTCAAGCCGAGCTTACGCAACCTCGTCCGCGGCAAGTTTCGATTCTTGCGCGATCAACTCAGTTACAAGCTCACCGCGCTCCTTCGCTCGCGCACCAATGTGTCACCCGAGACCGACGAGATCCTCTTCGGTGACGATGCCGAAGGAGATGCGTTCATCTATTCGCTCTACGCGGACATCGCGGCCGGTCGGGTGAGCCAGGAGCTCTTGATGAAGATTGCGGAAGCCGCAGAGATGTATCCGGACGATATCCCAGAGCTGGTCCGCATCGCCGCCCGGGTCCCTCGCGGCGACGCGGTTCGACGTATTTTCATCCATCTAGAGCGCGTCTCCTCGACCGCTGGATTTGGTGAATTCGGGCGGCGCGTGTGCCCGTTCTATAACTACTTCCAGCCGGCGTTGGTTCTGCTCGAAGACGGTGCGCTCGATGCGCAAGCCGTGCTGCGGGTTGGAGCGGATCTGGTGGTTGCCCATACGTTCAACCCGGAAGTGCTCGTCGCTAGCTTCGATGACCTTTCCCGACGGGGCTACCTGAGCAAGCACGTCGTCGACCGGATGTCCGAAGTCTCGGACAGCATCGAGGCCTCCACGTTCGGACAAGCGGCGGGGCCGCTCAAGTCGCTCGTTCAAGCCATGGAGGCGGCGCGAGCGGAGCTTCCCGATCAAGTCGAGGTGGACGCGGTCAAAGAGGACTACCAGGCGCTCTTCGCCAAGGACCGAGCCCGCGCCAAGGCTGCCAAGCATCGCGCGCTCTGGACACGCGAGAGTCCCTAGGCTGCACTCAATTTCACTCAGCGAACGATATCGAGCGCGTCCGCCGCTAGCTCGCCGAGTGTCGTCTTGGTTTCGTCTTCGAAGTCTTCGATGGTCACGACGCGCGCGTCACTCAGGAAGCGCTCGAGGTCCGTAATCGATTCAGGGTCCCGCAACTGAGCAAGCGATTCGATGGTCGCCGCAACGACGTCCGCGTTCGGATGATCGAGAAAGCGGCGCAGCAATCCCAGGGCGCTCGGCTCGGCGATCTCGGCGAGGACCCAGGGCAGCTCGGACATGGCGAGCCCGTCCGCCTTGCGATCCAGGGCGCGCTCGATGCCACGGGCGACCTCGGCGTAGCGCTCGTACCCTAGGTCTCTCAGCGCTTCGCCTGCCGCGACGCGCACCCGCGGCTCCGCGTCGTTCAAGATTGCGATCAGAGAGTCTGTCATTCGGGGGCCAGGAACCTGTGCACAGAGATCCGCCAGTCGTTCGAGCCGCATCGTGCCTTCCTCGCGGTCCTCCATCCCGAGGGCATGCTCGGTTTCGCGTTCGAGCAGCGCGACCAGCTCCTCGGCGTCCTTGTGCCGAAGCAAACCCACCTCGGCCATTCGCAGTGCGCGATCGGATTCGAAGATACGCTGAAGCTCATCGGAAAGTGACATCGTTCGAAACATCCTTCAAGGCTCGCGCCCCGTCGAGCGCATGGGCTCAAGCTCGACGATCAGGGATCGAATGCGATCCACCGCATCGCCGGATTCCTCCTCTCGATAGCGCCGAGTCAGCTTCATGTCAGGTGAAAGGCTCCAGCCGGCGCCCGGCGTCGCCACCAAGGGCATGAGCTTCGCAGGATCGAGTGGGGTGTCCTCTCTCAGGTGCAGGGTCACCCGCCTGCGGTCCGCTTCACAACCGAGGGTGCGGAGCTCGCGGAGCAGGGGTTTGACCGACATCAAGCGAACGAAGGCGCGGGCCGGAGAGGGAGGCGCTCCGAAACGCTCTTCCATCTCGATCGCAAGCTCCTCGACCGAGGCCTCGTCAACCGCGGTCGCAAAGCGCCGGTACAACGAGAGACGGAGCCCGATGTCGTCGATGTACTCCTCTGGGAGATAGTGTTCGAGCTCGACCGAAAGCTCGGGGTCGATTTCCTGCTGAGGCGGCTCGCCCTTGAGCTCCGAGACGGCTTCATTGAGCATCTGCACGAACATGTCGAAGCCCACGAGCGACGCATTGCCGCTTTGCTCCGATCCCAGGAGATTGCCGGCGCCTCGAAGCTCCATGTCGAGGGTCGCGACTCTTAATCCGGCGCCCAGGCCAGAGAAGCGCTCGAGCGCCTCCATGCGAATTCGAGATTCTTCCGACATCTGGTTGGGCGGCGGAGTGATCAGGTAGCAATACGCGCGCTGGTCCGAGCGGCCGACGCGGCCTCGCAGTTGGTAGACCTGAGCCAGCCCCAAGGTGTCCGCTCGGTCGACCAGAATGGTGTTCGCGCGCGGGATGTCGAGCCCGCTTTCGACGATTGCAGTCGAGCACAAGACGTCGTAACCGCCCTCCACGAAGTCGGTCATGGTCCGGTCGAGCAGCGCGGGCTTCATCTGGCCGTGCGCAATGGCGATCCGGGCATTCGGAAGAAGATCTTGTAGCCGTTGAGCGCGTTCGTACAAGCCTTCGATGCGGTTGTAGACGAAGAACACCTGACCACCGCGACTGAGCTCTCGTTCAATCGCGTCTTTGATCAAATGGTCGTCCCAACGGCAGACGAAGGTTCGCACAGAGCGTCGGTCCTGGGGAGCCGTCGTGATCAACGAGAGGTTGCGCATGCCGCCGACCGCGAGCTGCAGGGTGCGCGGAATCGGAGTCGCGCTGAGCGTGATCACGTCGATATTGGTCCGGAGCTTCTTGATGCGCTCTTTGTGCGTGACGCCAAACCGCTGCTCCTCGTCGACGACCAGGAGCCCGAGCGCGGCGAAGTGAACGTCTTTCGAGAGAACCCGGTGAGTTCCGATGAGGACGTCGACGGTGCCGTCTTTCAGGCCGCTCAGCACTTCGAGCTGCTTGCTGCGCGAGACGAATCGCGACAGCACCTCGACGCGAAGCGGGTACCCGTCCAAGCGAGCAGAGAATGTCCGATAGTGCTGCTGAGCCAAGACCGTCGTCGGGCATAGGATCGCGACTTGCCGTCCGCTCATCGCCACGCGAAACGCCGCCCGAAGCGCGACTTCGGTTTTTCCGAAGCCCACATCTCCACAGACCAGCCGGTCCGTCGGTTGCGGCTCTTCGAGGTCTGCCATCACGTCTTCGATTGCCTTTTCCTGATCGCGGGTTTCCTCGAACGGGAATGTCGCCTCGAACTCCGCGTAGGCGGTTCCAGTGGGCTCAAGCGGCTCCCGCCTGACCGCGGTCCGCTCCGCATAGAGTTTAAGAAGCTCCTCGGCCATCTGTTGCACGGCCTTGTGTACGCGCCCCTTCTTGGTGCCAAACGTCGTGCCGCCCAATCGATCGAGCTTTGGCTGGTGTCCTTCTCCGCCTTTGAACTTCTGGATCACCCCAAGACGGGTGACCGGGACGAACAGCTTGTCTCCACCGGAATACTCGACGACCATCACCTCGACCGTCTGAGCGGTGCGACCGTGAAGCCGGTCCATCGCGGTGAGGCTCAGTGCTTTGTGTTTGAGGCCGAGGTATTTGCCTACTCCGTGGTCGGCGTGGACGACGAAGTCGCCTGGGCTCAGCTCTCGAAGGTCTTCGAGGAAGCGTTGTTGTTGGCGGCGGGTTTGGCGCTGGCTGCGGCGTTGTCGAACCCGCGATCCGAAAATCTCTTCCTCCGTCGCGTAGGCAATGCCTTCGCTCCAAAGCACGAATCCGTCGCGAAGCTCTCCCAAAGTCATTTCGTCTAAGATCCGCGTTGCCACGCCGTAGCTCTTGAGTAGATCGATCAAGCGGTCGGCCTGGTGCTGGGTTCTGCCGACCAGAGAGACTCGCAAGCCTTGCTCATTCCATTCCTGGAGCTGGTCGGCCAAGGGTTGCAGCCCTCGATCCCCGTGTCCTTTCTGCGCGCGTAGCTCTGAGATCAGCGGCTGCTGGTCCGACGCGCTCACTCGAATCAATGCGTCCCCCGGCGGTGCAAAGGCGGCGACGATAGGCCCTTCGTTTTCGCCAGCGGCGCCGTGAATCGCCAAGCGATGCGACACCATCGCCGGGTACCCTAGGAGCCGTTCAGTCAGCTCTTCTTCGCTCATGTAGTATCCGGACAACTCGAACGTGGGTCGGTCGCGCCGTGCTGCGTGCTCGTCCTTACCCTGTTGCTGTTCGGCACGAACCGAGCTCGCGATGGCCAGAGGGTCGGCCAAAACCAGGCGCAGGTCTTTGGGAAGATAGTCGAAGAGGGTGTCGAGCCGATCGAAGTAAGCCGGCAGCAGCGCGTTCGACATCAAAGCACCGGAGCCACGGTCGAGCTCGGCTACCAGCTCTCGAGCTTGTAGGGTGGGCATGTTCATTTCGTCGCAAAGCTCGCGCACGACCGCCTTGGCTCGAGCGACGGCGACGGGCGTGTCCGGCACCTCCCGCGCGGCTGCAAGCTGGAGCGAGTCGATTTCGTCCGCGGTCTTCTGATCGTCAGGGTTGAAACGACGAATGCGAGAGACCAGATCGTCGTCGAGCTCGATTCGAAAGGGGAGCGCGGAATCCGGACCGTAGACGTCGACCAGGGCACCTCGCGCGGAGAACGTTCCTCGATCCTCTACCAGGGGGACCCTGAGATAACCGAGCTCCAACAAACTCCGGACGAGGTCGTCGCGCTCGAGCTGCTGGGCGATTTCGATCGAAAGGAGTCCGGCCTTCACGTGGTCGGAGGGCGGAACGCGGCGAAGGAGTGCGGGGGCGGGAACGATGAGCACGCGCCAGGGTTGCTCTTCGGCGAGCTGCGCCAAAACAGCCATGCGCTGCATCTCGGCGCGTCGGTCTGGCACTACGTCGAGGAGCGGGCTCGTATCCGCCGCGGTGAACAGCAGGACGTCGGCGCTTTCGCCGGGAAGAAAGAAACGGAGATTTGATTCGTGGCGGTAGGCTTCTTCGAGGTCCGCCGCGACGACGACGAACCGTTGATCGGGGTGAGCCGACGCGGCCTCCGCGATTGCCCAGTCGAGGGCGCCTCGAGGGATGAATGCGACGTCGATCCGGGCATCGGATCCGAGCAACTCCACCAGATCACGAATCGATGCGTTCGCGTCTTCTAACGCCGCTTCAAGCGACATCGGGTTGTTTGCGCATGACCTGTCGGATGCGCTGGGCTAGCCAGGGAGGCGTCACGATCGTGGTGGCCATCACCATGAGGACGATGGCCGCATACACGCCCGCTGCGATGAGCGGCTTGCCCTCGAGCGTGATGCCTGCGCCGACGTTGGCGAAGATGAGCCCGACCTCACCGCGAGGGATCATGCCGATGCCGACGGTGAGCCTGTCCGCGGCCCCGCCGCGCACGCCCAGGCCAGATACCAACTTTCCGACGATCGCGACGAACGTCAGCGCGAGGGCGAGGAGCAGGGGCTCCGTTCCGATGCCTCCGAGCACCACCATCATGCCCGTGCGAACGAAGAAGATCGGGGCCATCACGGCGACGATGGGTCCGATGATCTCGGTGAGGTCGTGTGCGGACTTGCGGCCAAATGGCCTGACGTGGACTTCGTCCAGGATTAGCCCTGCAGCGAACGCGCCTACGATGGGTGCGAGCCCTGCGGCGCCGGAAATGCCAGCAAGAAGTAGGCAAAGGCCGATCGCGACCGCAGCGAGGACATCCTGAGTGCGAAGTTTCGAGGCGAAACGGAAGACGCCGGGCATGACGTAGGCGCCGAGAAGGAGTGCGCCGATGAGGAATCCGGTGGCCAGTCCGATGATCTTCGTGAGATCCAAGGGCCCTGGCATCGCACCGAACTCGGCAATGCTGGCGACCACTGCAAGGACGATGAGGCCCAGGACGTCGTCGATGACCGCAGCGCCGAGAATGACGCGAGTCTCGGGGCGGGCCATCGCATTGAGGTCCTTCAAGACGCGCGCAGTAATCCCCACGCTCGTTGCGGCGAGCGTGGCGCCAATGAAGAGGTGGAGCGACATTGACTCCTCGGGAAGCAGCCAGACGCTCACGCCGTACCCGAGCGCCATGGGCGCGACCACGCCGATGATTGCCACCAGTCCCGACGTAGGCGCGACCGCGCGCATTTCGGTGAGGGTCGACTCGAGGCCGACCTCGAAGAGCAATAGGACGACGCCGAGCTCCGCGAGGAATTCGACCGGCAGTAGCTCGGCTGCGCCGTCGAATGTATCGATGCCAAGCAGACTCAGGTTCCCGAGTACGATGCCGACACAGAGCTCACCGAGGACAGACGGCTGATTCAGACGCACCGCGACTTCGCCGCCGAGTTTCGCAGCGAGGATCATCGCGGCGAGGATGAGCCAGACCTCGTAGCTCAGTCCGTGACCATCGCCGCTTGCCAGCGCAGTAGCCGGAATCGCCGCGAACAGAAAAAGCAGAAGGAAAAACCGAGCCGGTCGGCGGCGCATCGCGCGGGACCATAGATACGGAGGTTCGCCCGGGCAAGGCAGCCGCGCCGGACCGCGCTTGCCAGCGATGGGCGGCTGGGGTAAATGAATGGCGATTCAGTCAAGGGAGAGCCATGGAGCGACACCTATTTTCCGAGGAACACGAGATCTTCCGAAGCAACTTCCGGCAGTTCGTCGAAACCCGGGTCCTCCCGAACCAAGCCAAGTGGCGTGCTCAGGGGGTGGTCGACCGCGAGATCTGGCTCGAAGCCGGTGACGCGGGCTTTCTGTGTCCATGGATGGAAGAGGAGTACGGCGGCGCCGGGGGCGACTTCCTCCATTCGGTGATCGTCATGGAGGAGCTCTCTCGAGCCTACGAGTCCGGCTGGGCGGCAAGTCTTCACTCCGACATCATCGTTCCTTACATTCACGCCTTTGCCAGCCCCGAGCAGAAGTCCAAGTGGTTGCCCGGCTGTGCCAGTGGTCAGACCGTCACTGCCTTGGCGATGACCGAACCGGGGACCGGTTCCGACTTAGCGGCGATTGCGACCACCGCCAAGCGTGACGGCGACGAGTACGTGATCAACGGAGCGAAGACCTTCATCTCGAACGGCATGAGCTGCGACCTCGTCGTCGTCGCGGCCCGAACGGCAAACTCCGACGACCCCCACCGCAGCGTATCGCTGTTCGTCGTCGAAGGGGATGCTCCGGGTTTCATCAGGAGCCGCAAGCTCGAAAAAATGGGTATGGAAAGTCAAGACACCGCCGAGCTCGCGTTCGACGATTGTCGGATCCCCGCCGGGAACCTGCTCGGTCAAGAAGGGATGGGCTTCATGATGCTCATGCAACAGCTTCAGCAAGAACGGCTCTGCGTTGCGATCCTGTCGCAGGCCAGCGCCGAGAAAGTTCTCGAAGACGCGATCGCCTACACGCAAGAGCGCAAGGCCTTCGGACGCTCGGTTTCCAAGTTCCAGAACACGCAGTTCACGCTGGCGCAATGCGCGACCGAAATCGAGGTGGGTAGGGCATTCTTGGACAGTCTCGTCGGACGGCACGTTGCGGGGGAATACCTCGTGAAGGAGTGCTCGATGGCCAAGCTCTGGCAGACCGAGATGCAGGGCCGCATCGTGGACGCCTGTCTTCAGCTCTACGGCGGCTACGGTTACATGCTCGAGTATCCGATCAGCCGCGCGTATGTAGATGCCCGCGTGCAACGAATCTATGCCGGCACGAGCGAGATCATGAAGGTGATCATCGCGAAACAGATGGGGCTCTAAGGCGTTTGATTGTTGACCGTTGGGGTGGGTTTTGCTTAGCTTCCGGTGTTGTGACGATTGAGTCAGATCCGAAAGATGGTGCGGATCCGACCGAGGGTGAAGATCCCCAGTCAAATCCGGATTCAGACGCGGGGCCGCGAGTGAGCCGGATGCGCGTGGGAGGAGAGGACATCCTCGTTTTGAGCGTCCCGCTTCCGCAGTTGCGCTATCCAGAAGGCACGACGTCGGCGGAGCAAGAAATCATCGATGCCGTCTTGGAAGGTCTCACCGTCAAGGAAATCGCCGAGCGGCGCAACGCTTCCCTGCGTACGGTGACGACCCAGCTCGGTGCGATTTTCAGGAGGGCCGACGTCAACTCACAGGCCGAGCTAATCGCCATCATGACCGAAGACGCAGCAAACGAAGGAGACGGCGACTAATCTGGCCGTCCATTCGAGCTACGACTGCTGAACGAATCGTGGTGTAGACAAAAAAAAGCGACGTGGTCGGCCAGCCCGTTATCCGACCGACCACGTCGATGCCCAACTCAGGAGTCGAGCAGGTGGCTGAGCGCACGATTTGGATCTCTGTCTGCTTAGCCCCTGTTGATTCGTTAATAGGTCATCTGGCGAATCTGATCCATACGTAATTGTTCACAATCCATACGTAATTGTTTACCCATTGCGCGGAACCGTCCGGATAGCGTGTCGCGTGTTCAGCGCGACGTTACGCTCGCGCCAGGGCTGTAATGAACGCGGCCATCCCGGGCCATGCCATGCCGGGCGGCAGGTTGATGATCGGTTGCTCCATGCCGAGCTCGCGCCGGCGTGCGATCTCGCGGCGGCAATAGATTGGATCGCCGGAGATGGTGAGTGCTTCGATCATATCGTCGGTCACGGCATCGGGTGCCATCTGGCGCGTCGCCTTGTCGGTGTAGAGCCGCGCGATTTCCTCGCATTCATCCGTGTAGCCAAAGCCGCTGAGAAGCTGTTTGTAGTAGTCGCCCATGCCGCCAATGTAGAAGGAGATGATTTCCCGTGCTTTCCTCGAAGCGCCCTTCCCGGGGATTGGAATGACGGTGGTGAAAGGTGCGGTCGCAATTTCGTTTGGGTTGCGTCCGGCTTTCGCAGCTCCCTCTGCGATCCAGGCACGGCCATCGCTGAGGTGGTTGTACGGCCAGAAAATCGGCATCCAGCCGTCCGCCATCTCCCCGATGCTGGTGATCGACTTTTGCTTGAGCGCAGCCACATAAATTGGGATGTGCCGGCGCGTTGGCTCGAAGTCGAGTGTGAACGGCCGGTAGCGGCGAAGCTTCGTGTCGGCTTCGCTGAGCGGTCGCCCATCTAGCAAGGTGCGTACGACACGAATGACGTCTCGAGTCTGCGTGAGCGGTTTCTCGAAGTCGCGGCCGTGCAGGCCCTCGACGACGTTCTTCGCGCTGGTGCCGATTCCGAGGATGAACCGACCGCCGCTGATCTCGTCGAGCGTTGCGGCGTGCATGGCGATGAGCGCCGGCGAACGGCTGAAAACGTTGATGATGCCGGTGCCGACCTTGATCCGCTTCGTTTTGAGAGCGATTTCGGTGAGTAGCGAAAACACTTCGTACCCCCAAACCTCGGGGAGCCAGAACGAGTCGTATCCCAGGCGGTCTGCCAGGACGGCGGCCTTGACGTAGGTCTTACGGTCGTAGTCACGCCAGAAGGCGAGAAGGCCGGTGGATTGCTTGTCTAGCATCGGCTTGCTCCTTCGGAGGTTCTCTTAGATCCCGAGCCGCGCCCGTGCCAGTCGTTCTCCCGTGCCCCGGGGGCACCAGCGTTACTTTCCGTTGAACTCCGGCTTCCTTTTCTCGAGGAACGCCCTCACGCCTTCCTTGAAATCGTCGCTCTGATAGCACCGCTCGATCGATTCCTTGATGCGCGCAGTGTCTCGTTCGGTTTCGAGCTTGGCGAGCTCTTGCAGGCTGATCTTGGCGCTGCGGATGGTGAGCGGGGCGTTCTCGGCGACCATCTGAGCTAGCTCATCCACGCTCGAGTCGAGTGAATCCTTGGCGAAGACCTCGTTCACCAGCCCGATGTGTCGCGCTTCGTCGGCACCGACCTGTCGTGCAGTGAAGAGCAGATCGGCGGTTTCGGAAAAGCCGACGATGCGGATGAGGGTGCGGATGCCGGCCGTGTGGTAGCCGAGGCCGAGGCGGGCCGGCGGAACTGCGAAGCGGGCGTCGTCCGCGGCGTAGCGAAGGTCGGCTGTCAGGGCGATGGCTGCGCCGCCGCCAATGCAGAAGCCGTGTATGGAGGCGATCAACGGCTTTTCCAGCGCCTGCAGGGCGGCGAATGCTCGCGCCGTGAGCGCGTCGTAGTCTCTTCCGGCATTTCCGGTGCGCGTCCTCTCGAACTCCGAAATGTCTGCGCCCGAGACGAACGCTTCGGATCCCGCGCCACGCATGATCACGACTCGAACCTGGGAGTCTTCTTGCAAGGTCTTGACGGCGCCGGGGATCGCGTCCCACATGTCGACGGTGATCGCGTTGCGGCGCTTTTGGTGGTCGAAAACCATCCGCGCAATGGGGCCATCCCGCTCGATTCTCACTTCACCGCTCATCGGAGCCCAGCCTAGAGCATCCGGTTGATCACGGCCTTGCGGCGAACCTCGTCGAGAAAGATCTTTTCCTGACGGATCATCGCCGCGTCCAACATCTCGCGGAACAGCTCCTGCTTCATCTCATCGAAGGACGGGAAGTCCGTGCCGACCTGGCGCTCCTCCAAAAAGAAGATGTGAAATCCCTTGGAGCCCCTCACAGGTTCGCTGATCTCACGGGAGCTGAGCGGAAGGATCGCTCGCTCCAACTCCTCGGGCAGGTCGCCCTTCGTCAGCCAACCGAGGTCTCCGCCCCCGAGCTCCACCGCTCGGGCGTCGAAATTCTCCGGAGTCAACATGGCGCGGAGCTCGACCGCCTCCTGACGCTTCGCGGCCACTTGGATGGCCGACGCTCCCTCCGCAACCGGTACCACGACGTACGCGACGTGAAAACGAATGTCGTTGCCCTCGCCCCGTGCGCGCTCTTCGTAGCGGGCGCGAACCTCTTCTTCAGTCACGTTCACCCGCGAGCGGACGCGTTCGTTCACCACCTTGAGACGAATGAGCTGCCGCTTCAGATCTTTTCGGTACTGCTCCATGGTGAAGCCCTGTGCATCGAGAGCCTCTTGGAACTGCTCCTCCGTCATGTTGTTCTGCATCCGGAGATTCTCGATGGCACCGTCGACGTCCGCGCCGGTCACGCGGATTCCGCTGCTGGTCGCCAACTGGCGAACGAGTTGTTCGTCGATCAGGAAATTGAGCAGCTCATCGTAGAGTTCTTTGAGACGCGACATCCGCTCGGGTTCCGTCGCTGCTTCGGCAACCTGCGGAAGAAAGGGAACTGCACGCGTTCGAAGGTCGCTCAGGAAGATCGCCTCGTTGTTCACCGTTGCGACCACGCGTTCGATGACATCGGCTCCGGCCGAGTTGGCCGTGAGCACGAGAACAATCGCGGCGACGGTGAGGCGGCTGATCATGGGCTTTTCGGGGTATCCTCGGCTACGACCTCGATGGCTTTCAGAGCTTCGTAGTCGATCTCGACGTCGATGTCCTTTCGAAGCCGCTCGGTCAGCGCCGCGACCGCCGCGTCTTTCCGCTCGCGGTTGAGCTTGTGCCGAATCGCGCGCTTGGCCTGCTCGTAGGTTCGCGTCAGCGGTGCGCGCTTTCCAGTGACCATGATGATGTGGTAGCCGCCGCCCTCTTCGACCAGATCGGGATATACGACACCGACTTTTGCTACCGTGAAGGCCGCGTCGCGAATCGCTTTGGCCGGCGAACCTACTTCATCTGCCATGAAGAACTGGAGGTCGCCCCCGCTGCTTTTTGTTTTCTCATCTTGGGATTGTTCGCGCGCCAACTTCCGAAAACCGGCGAGATCGGTATTTTTGGCTTGGGCGAGAAGCTTCTGAGCCCGGGCGCGGTTCTCGATGAAAATGTGGCTGGCACGGATTTGAGCCGGGCGGTTGAACTCGTCCGGATTGGCATCGTAGATCGCTCTGATCTCTTCATCAGTGACTTCCAAATCTTCGAGCGGCTCGTCGATTTCCTGCTTTACCATTTGCTGAATCATGGCGTTCCGCCGTGCTCGCTGGATCTCCGGCTTGTCCTCGTAGCCGCGCCGCTTTGCTTCGTAGACGAGAAGCTCGAAGCGCACGAGGTTGTCGAGAAACTCCTTTCGGCGTTCCGGGCTCTCGAAGCGCGCGCGAAGATACGGAGACTGCGATGCGAGGCGGTCGGCGAACTCTCCAACGGTAATCGTTCGATCTCCCACCTGCGCGAGCACCTGGTTGGCCTGCGCTTCACTGAGCCCGTTCTGCGGCCATTCTTCTTCGGTGGCGGGAGAATCTTCAACCCGCTTCGAGCAGCCTCCCCCGACTGGGCCGACCAGACCGACGAGCGGTAGCAGGATGATGACGGCGGGTTTCCAAGACATCGTCAGCCGGGTAGCATATACCGCATGCGCGGCAACGAGGCCAAAGTTCAGGCGGAGTCCCGGCTTTCGAGGACTTCGCGAACCTTGGCGCTCAACTGGTCCAGCTCGAAGGGCTTGTCGAGGAAGCCGTCGGCTCCGTAGAGCGGCGACGTCATTTCGTTGAGTCGCTCGCCGATGCCAGTCAGCATGATTACCCCGGTGCCACTCAATGCCTCGTCCTCGCGGATGGCGCGGCATACTTCCCAGCCGCTCATGCCGGGCATCATGACGTCGAGCACGACGAGGTCGGGTTTCTCGCGCTGGGCAAGGCGAAGCGCTTCTTCGCCATCCGAGGCTTCCACGACCTCAGCTGGCAGCGCGCTCAAATGCCGCGCCACCAACGCCAAGATTTCCAAGTCATCGTCGGCGACCAGGATCTTGGTCTTGGCGTCCATAGTCATCGTTTCAATGCTCCGGCGTACCCCAGTTTGGGAAGCATCGTCGTTCTGTTGACGCGGCTTGTCAATGGAGACCGTGCTCCGAGTCGATGAGTCCTACTCCCGAAGCCGCTGTCCAGCCCTCGAGCCCGCTAACCATTCGCAATTTCACGAAATCGCGATCTCGATCGACGAGCTCTCCCCGGTCCCCGCCCCGCGCCTCGCCGCGAAGCTGAGCGCGTGGGTCGGGCCCTTCGCGCAGGACGAGGCGATCGTCGAGGGTCACGACCCGCGGTCCGTCGCGCAGCGAGCCCGCTTTGGTCGCCAGCCCGAGCGCGGCGATCAGAAGGGACGCTCCCGAAGCGAGCAGCAGAGGGTAGAGCCAGCGATGCCTTCGGCGGCCAGTCGAGGCCCAGGCAAGGGCCATGAAGAACACCAGGTTCGCAATCAGCAATGCGTAGGCAAGCGCGTCTTCCGAGACACTTCCGTACGCCGCATCGCTGATCGAGCTGCTTCGTTGAATCGTCGCCTCGCCTTCGAGCTCGGCGCGTTGCTCTTCGAGGGCCTTTTCCGCATCCCGAAGGTTTTCTGAGGCCTTGCTTTCGTTCGGGCGCAGCACGAGAGCTCGCTCATAATTGAGGATGGCGCGCGGGTAGCCACCGGATTGGGCGAAGGAGGTCGCGAGGTTGAAGTAGACGTCGGGGTCGTGGACCCCCGCTTCGATGAGCTTGCCGTAGCCCGCGATCGCGATTGCATAGTCACCCCTCGAGGCAGCGACGTTGGCCGATTCGAAGATCTCCGTCAGCGAGGATCCGCCGGTCGCTCGAGGCGTTTCCTGTGCAGACACCATCGAGCGTCCGAGGAGCGGCGCGACAAAGAGTGCGACAGCGATGAGGCAGACGCGCATCAGCTCGAGCTCCCCGCTCGTTGGATTCGCTCGATGATCGCGCTGGTCCGCTTCAGGCAGCGCTCCATTTCATCCCGGTTCACGCCGGACGCCGCGAAGCGTGCGAAGTCGGCGCCTTCGAGCTCGTTGATCAGCCGCTGCATCAAGTCGTCGTCGAAACCTTCAGCAGTCAGTCGCGCCAGGAGTTGAGTGTGCG
The DNA here is from genome assembly GCA_049645265.1 of Polyangiales bacterium. GTDB lineage: Bacteria > Myxococcota_A > Polyangia > Polyangiales > Houyiibacteriaceae > SG8-38. The sequence continues at coordinate 1,498 of JBARTN010000277.1, read as the reverse complement.
GGAGGCCGGCTACAGGTTCATCGAGCCGAGCGTCCAACGCATGGGTGATCGAAGCGACGATGCGGTCGTAGAAAGCTCTCGGATCGTCTGCTTGAAGGGCGCTCTCGGCGTCGCGGATGAGCTTCCGCTGAACGGCGCCGGCGGTGGTGCCGCGTCGCTCGCGACGCCGCGAAACGGCTACTCCCAACAACACCAGGACAAATAGGGTCGGCGGGAGCGCAAGAAAGCACGCGAACCAGGCACGTTCACGCACGGGGGTCTGGTCTCGGGCCAATGCGCTGTACACCCGAATTGGACCGAAGGTCGCAGTCGACGGTTTGGGAGGTGCATCGACCGGTTTGATGGTCGGCTCCGGGGGCTTGGTCTCGCCCGTTGCGGCGAAGCTCAGAGCCAGCGTACTAGCCGTTTGGTAGGCCTCGGTGTCGGGGTCGAAAAAGTGCAGCTCGATAGGTGGAACGCTGTGCTCGCCGGGCGATTCTACGATCAAGATCCACTCCCAAGATCGCGTGCCGGAGAGCTGGCCGTTCGCAAGCCGTTGTTGGTCCCGAATCGCCGGTTGAAGGGTTCGCACTCCTGCGATTGGAGGCAGGTCGATGCGCAGGTCGTGCACGTTTCCCACCCCGCCTGCATCGACGCGCAATGTCACAGCATCGCCCGTCTTCACGGTGCGTCGGTCGAGCCGCGCCTCAATGGCGAAGTTCCCGACGACAGCATTGGCAGGGACGGGCGGCGGAAGGGGCTTGACCCGTACGGTGACCGGAACTCCGATGCGCTCGATCCGCTGGGGAGCGTTGAAGAGGCTGCCCGTGCCCGCATCGAACGAGATCTTGGGCGGGCCGATGGTGAGCTCGCCCGAGCGTTGCGGAAACGCCGCGGAACGCTGGAGCGGGTAGGCGCGGTACTGCTGCCCCTTCACCGAAACGGTTTCAAACTGCAAGCTCGTAATCGGATCTTCGTGAACCCAAAACCCGTCCATCGACGGCTTGCTTGGGACCACGGATTGCGGAGCGAGCCGGATTCGCGCGTAGAGGTAGACGGTGAGGTTGACCTGCTGGCCGATGTAGACGTCCTTCGGCTCGACGACGGTCCTCAGGAACGCCTGTGGGTCGTAGCGGGCATCCGAAAAATCGGCGTCAAGCGAGGTGTCCGGGGTGCTCGTTGGGTCAGAAGGAACACGCGCGTCACTCGCGCTGGGACGGATGACCAAGGTCAGCGGTTCGCTCCGATAGATCTTACCATCGACTTTCGCTACGGCGGGCGCGAACGCGTAGGTCCCGGCCGCCCTGGGGAGCAGCACGTAGACGTTCGCAATGCTCGACTCCTTTTGGACACCGGTGCCAAAGCCAAAGCTGAGCTGCATCGGGCGCATGGTCTGATGCGATACGATCTCGAGCTCGATGTGTTTCTTGAGGTCGCCGAGCTGTAAGTCCTCGATGTTTCCGCCGCGGGCCCGAACCCGGACTTCCAGCCGTATCCGGTCGCCAACTCGTGCCTCAGT
>JBARTN010000276.1:0-1548 GCA_049645265.1 Polyangiales bacterium | reverse complement strand
GCCATTGAGGCCGGTCGATTCATTCCGCACTCCCAAAAAGCACAGCTTCTGCATCTACACGAAGAACGGCTGTTTCGAGCTCGATGCGCAAGAGGTTCCTAAAGACGTCGTCGGGCGCCTCGACTGCGCGATCCTCGAGCGCGAGCTCTACCCAAAGCTCGGGCTGACCCACGACATGGTCGTCGATCCCGATCACTTCGACTACTACTCGGAGTCTGCCCTCGACGAAATGAAAGCCGCCGTCGACCGTGGCGACTACGACATGGCGATTGCGCTGCACCCGGTGAGCCTCGACGAGCTCATGGCGGTGGCCGACGCCGGTCTCGAAGACCCGGAGGTCGTCATGCCCGAAAAGAGCACCTTCTTTCAGCCCAAGATTCTCTCCGGTCTTTCGCTGTACCGGTTCAGGAAGAAATGACTGCGCTTCCGCAGTACGGTAAGCACCTGCATCCGAGCGCAACCATGCGCGCGGTGCTCATCGACCGATACGGCGGTCCGGAAGTGCTACGCCAAGCCACCGTCCCTCGTCCGGTTCCGACGCGCGGCCAAGTCCTGGTCCGGACACGCTACATCGGGGTGAACCCCAAAGACGTGATCGTCCGCAAGGGGAAGTTCCAAATTGCGACCGGCAAGAAGTTCCCGCTGATCGTTGGTCACGACATTGCCGGCGAGGTCGTCGAGGTCGGGCTTGGCGCCGATCTAGCGAAAGGCGACCTGGTCTACGGCATGATCAACGACTTCGCGGGCCGTGCCTATGCGGAGTACGCCGCTGTCGATTGCCAACAGCTTGCAAAGGCGCCGACTTCAATCGAGCTGGCGGTGGCGGCCGCCGTTCCGCTGGCGGCCCAAACGGCGCTGCAGGCGCTGCGCGACGACGCGCAGTTGAAAGCAGGCCAGAGTGTCTTGATCAACGGCGCGTCCGGCGGTGTCGGGGTGTTCGCGGTCCAGATCGCCAAGATCCTGGGAGCCCAGGTCACCGCCGTGTGCAGCCACCGAAACGTCGATCTCGTAACCGAGCTCGGCGCCGATCGAGTCATCGATTACACGAAAACCGAGCTCGTCGAGCTCGACGAACGGTTCGACGTAGTCTTCGATGTGTTCGGCAACTACCGCTTCGACGAGCTGAAGAAGCTGCTCTCTGCGCGGGGCACTTACGTCAACACGATTCCGAGCGCGCGAATCTTCAAGGACGTCGCCAGAAGCTTCATACGGCGAAAGCGCGCTAAGCTGGTGATCGTGAAATCCAAGCGTGACCAACTCGACTGGCTGCGCCAACAGATCGACGCAGGCAGCCTCCGGGTCGTGGTCGACCGTTCTTTCCCGCTCGCCGACGCCGCCGAAGCCCACCGATTCATGGAAACCAAACGAGCCCGCGGCAAAGTAATCCTAGAAGTCGACTAATCAGGGGACAGTCATGGATTTTACGTACAGCGATAAAACGCAAGCTCTGGTCTCCCGCCTTCAGGCGTTCATGGACGCGGAGATCTATCCGAATGAGGCCGCGGTTCGCGAACAGCACGCTTCACTTCCCGATCGATGGGACACGCC
>JBARTN010000275.1:0-32501 GCA_049645265.1 Polyangiales bacterium | reverse complement strand
GCCTCAAGGCCATCGACTCGATGATTCCGATCGGCCGAGGTCAGCGCGAGCTCATCATCGGCGACCGCCAGACAGGCAAGACAGCCGTCGCGCTCGACACGATCATCAACCAGAAGGGCAAGGGCGTCTACTGTTTCTACGTGGCGATCGGTCAGAAGCAGTCAACCGTCGCCCAGGTCGTCGACAAGCTCGCGCAGTTTGGCGCGATGGAATACACCACCGTCGTTCTGGCCGGCGCTTCCGAGCCTGCTCCGCTGCAGTTCATCGCGCCATACACCGGCGTGACGATGGGCGAGTACTTCCGCGACAGCGGTCAGCACGCACTTTGCATCTACGACGACCTTTCGAAGCAGGCCGTCGCGTACCGGCAGCTTTCCCTCCTTCTTCGTCGTCCTCCCGGCCGCGAGGCGTACCCGGGCGACGTCTTCTACGTTCACAGTCGCCTTCTGGAGCGCGCCGCAAAGATGGCGGAAGACTGGGTCGTCGTGAAGGCGGACCAGGAGCCGAGCCGTCTCGGAAATCAGGTTTTCAGCGGCCCCGAGTCGAAGCATGAGGCCGACGCCGCCGCCAAGGAAAAGGGCGGAGGCTACGTTGCAAAGAAGCTCGCGGACTCGGGCGGCTCGCTCACCGCATTGCCGATCATCGAGACGCAGGCAGGGGACGTCTCGGCGTACATTCCGACAAACGTCATCTCGATTACCGACGGCCAGATCTTCCTCGAGTCGGACTTGTTCAACTCCGGCGTTCGCCCCGCCATCAACGTCGGCATCTCGGTGTCGCGTGTCGGTGGCAATGCACAGATCAAGGCGATGAAGCAGGTTGCCGGCACGCTCCGTCTCGAGTTGGCGCAGTTCCGTGAGATGGCGGCGTTTGCGCAGTTCGCGTCCGACCTCGACGCCGCGACGCGGCAGCAGCTTTCTCGCGGTGAGCGTCTCGTCGAGGTGCTCAAGCAGGGTCAGTTCGTGCCCTGGCCGGTCGATGAGCAGGTGGTGTCCATTTTTGCGGGCACGCGCGGCTTCCTCGATGTGCTTCCCGTCGACTCGATCGGCCGCTACCAGCAAGAGCTCATCTCCTACCTCAAGGCCGAGCGTGCTTCGATCCTGTCCGACATCGTGTCGAAGGGAAAGCTCGACGACACGCTCGAAGGCCAGCTGGAGGATGCGCTCAAGGCATTCGCAGAGATCTTCGAGCCCACGCAAAGCGACTAATCGGAAATGGCGAACCTAAAGGACATTCGGAAGCGCATCGGAAGCGTCAAGAACACGCAGAAGATCACTCGCGCCATGAAACTGGTTGCTGGTGCGCGTCTGCGGAAGGCGCAAGAGAACATCGAACACCTTCGTCCGTACGCCATCAAGACGCACGAGGTGCTGAGTGGCGTCGCTGCGCGCGTCAATCCCGACGAAGGCATTCATCCCTTGCTGTCGCGACGAGAGCCGAAGCGCGTCATGCTGGTGGTCCTCACCAGCGACCGTGGCTTGGCCGGCGCGTTCAACTCGAACATCTGCAAGGCGGCGTTCAAGCGCTGGAAGGAGCTCGAGGCTGACGGTAGCGAGGTTTGCTTCGGCATCATCGGCCGCAAGGGGCGCGACTACTTCACCCGTCGAAACGCGAACATCCGGCACGACTTCCTCGGGGTCTTCGAAGACCTGAGCGCCGATAAGGCAGGCGAAATCGGACGTTACATCGTCGAAGACTACACCGCGCTCGATCTCGACGCTTGTGATTTGGTCTACAACGAGTTCAAGAGCGCGATCAGTCAGCAGGTCGTCATCGAGCCTTTCCTGCCCATCAAGCCGCTCGAGCTTGCCGACGACCAGCTCGGGGACTTCATTTACGAGCCCAGCCAGGTCGCGCTGCTCGATACCCTACTTCCGATGCACGTGGAGATTCAAATCTACAGGTCCCTTCTCGAGTCGGTGGCTTCGGAGTTCGGCGCTCGAATGACCGCCATGGACGCGGCGACCAATAACGCGAGCGACATGATCGACCGGTTGACCCTCCAGTACAACCGGGCCCGCCAGGCTGCCATCACCAAGGAATTGATGGAGATCATTGGCGGCGCTGAAGCTCTCAATGGCTAAGCGGCAGTCCGTGATACCGTGACGCCACAATGCCGGGGGGGCACACAGGGCCGACTGCGCGCGTGACGGGACCGGCGCCACTTTCGTGGCTCGCCTGGGTCTGCGCCGCCGTCACGATCGCGTACGTCGTCGGCGCACCGTTTTGGGTAGCCGACTATCCAATGATGACCGACTTCCCGTTTCACGCGGCCTCGTCTTCGGTGTTCCGTCACTACCTGGATCCGGGTTGGCATTTCGACGAGCAGTTCCAGTTTCAGATCCTCGCGGCACCCTATCTGACCTTCTACCCGTTCGCGGCGATCTTCATGCTCGTGCTCCCGCCCGTCGTCGCGACGAAGCTTGCGGCTGCCATGTTAATGGCGCTCTTGCCGATCGGGCTGATGGTGCTCTGCTGGGGGCTGAGGAAGTCCCCATTTCTAGGGCTTTGGGGGCTCGTTGTCGTCTGGGGCGTTCCCGCGCACTGGGGCCTCGTTGGTTTTCTGGCATCGCTCGGCCTCTTCGCCATGGCGCTCGGTCTTGCCCTTCGCGTCGTGGATCGACCGACCATGAAGCTCCAGGGCGTGCTCGTCGCGGTCCTGATTCTGCTCTTCTTCACGCACGTGTACCGCTTCCCCTTCGCGGTGTTGATGCTCCTGGTCCTCGCTGCAGCGATGCACGGGCGAGTGGACAGCGTTCGGGGCCTCCTGATTCCGATCGCCGTATCCGTCGCGCTCTTCGTTGCCTGGGCGACGACCAGCGCGGACCTTTCGATCCCCGAAATCGCCTGGGCTTGGCCGCCGGACTGGAGCCGCATGTCCGAGGCGAGCGCCTACGCGACCGACATCTTCATCGGCGACGAAGACAGCTTCGTGTTTCGCCGTACCTGGCTCCTGTTCGCGGTGACCGCGGTCGCACTGCTCGCGATTGCAATCGTTCGCCTCCGTTCCTGGCCCAAGGGTGGCTGGGTCGTGCCGGCCCATGCGGTCGTTGGGGTCGCGATCTTGGTGTTCCTCGGGCTCTACCTGACGCTTCCGATGGAGCTCGGGGTCTGGTGGTACGTCTTTCCACGCGAGATCACCGCGGCAGCCTTTCTCCTGCCCGCGCTCCTGCCGAACCTGCCCCGCAAGACTTGGGCGGAGCTCGGCTTCGTCATTTGGACGGCGGTTGCGGTTGCGCCGCTCGGGGAATTTGTCGCCGATGCGCACAAGGAGTTTTCGACCACCACCGTGCACTTCCGAGAGATCGTCCGCGAGCTTCCCAAGGCTCCCAAGCTTCTCTATCTGGTGTACGACCATGAGGGCTCGCGCGCCCGAAACAGCCCGTACATCCACCTGCCCGCGTACGCCCAGGCTGAGCGCGGCGGCTGGCTGAGCTTCCACTTTGCCCAGCTGGAGGGCTTCCCGTTCCGGTATCGTGACAACTCGGATCCCAACGCAGTCGTCCCGCCGCAAACGCCGGTGCGCTGGGAGTGGAGCCCTCAGCTCTTCCAGCTCGAGGAGCACGGCGAGTTTTTCGACTGGTTTCTGGTTCGTCGGCTGAATTCGCCGGATGCCCTCTTTGTCACGGACCCCTCGATACAGCGGGTGGCGCACTTCGAGAACTGGTGGCTTTACCACCGACCCCGCGCCTCGACTGGACCGCCCCGCGAAACGCCCTAGATTGGTAGATCGATGGACCTCAGGACTGAAGAAGAGCGCTGGGCTGTTTGGATGGTGCAAGCCCGTAGGTTTTCGGAGCGAGAGAACTTCCCCGACGCCGTAGCGCGGGTGAAGCTCGTTCGTGATGCGGTTCAAAAAGCAGTCGCCGAGGCGACCGACGCGACTGAGCGCGCGCGTCTGGAGTCGCGGCTTGCGCGAGCCACTGAGCAGCTCGGCGGCATGCAATCGCAGTACGACGCGTGGCGATCCGAGATCGCGACGCGTCGGCAGCACACAATCGACCAAGCCGCCGAAGAGATGGCGCGTCCTCTTCCCGTAACATCGGACTGACCGTGGCTTTTCCCGAGTGCTCGGCAGCGTCACTCGAAGTGGGAGAGTCTCTCGCGGGTACTGCGGTCGAGTCGGTCGATCGCTGGTTGCTTCTCGAAGTGACAGAGGCCTGGGCGCCCAAACCCCTTCAAACCCAGGCCTTGCCCGAAACAGTGCGATCCCAGCTCGGCCGCTGGCTCGAAACGCCGCGGTCGCGCTTGCAGCTCATCCGGCGGCCAGGGCGCTCCGGCAAGCGTCCGCTTTTCATGACGGTTTCCTCCGCCGGCGATCGGTCGCAGACGTCGAAGCTCGAGCTCGGCCGCTACGAAGAGTTGGTCGACCTCGACCTCGACGCGCTACCCGTCGCGCCGAGCGAGCCAATTTGCTTGGTTTGCGTGCACGGTCGACGCGATCGCTGTTGCGGGGTCCTGGGCGGCGCGGTGTTCCGTGCGATTCAATCGCAGGGCGTGGACGCCTGGCAGACGAGCCACCTCGGCGGGCATCGTTTTGCGGCCTGTGCCCTCTGGCTGCCCGACGGCCTGATGTATGGACGCCTCCGCGCCGAGCATGCGCCGGCGTGGGTGGCGGCCCGACGAGCCGGGGAGGTGGGTGAGCTCGACTTGTTTCGAGGCCGCTGCGCCTATGATCGGCCGACGCAGGCTGCGGAGATCATTTTGCGTCGACGCTTGGGGCTGAACGCTGCCGATGGGATCGAATGGCTTGAAACCGACTCGAAGGCCGAGTCGAGTTGGGAGGTGCGGTTCCGAACCGCGTCCGACGAGCAACTCGTTCGGCTGCGCTTGGAGGGCACCGGGGCCACGCGGCCAGCGAGCTGTGGGGGGGAGCCGGAGGCGGTGACGGAACTCGTGGAGGGCTAGGGGGTTGGGGGAGCTGGTTGGGTGGTTTGGTTTGGTTACACCGCCCGCCCACCCCCACCCGTAATCCTCCCTGCCGCGGCCTGCGCTTTGCTTGGCCTTGGCGGCGCTATGCGCCGGGCTTCGCCTTCGGCTCGCGCTACCGCGTATGTCTTGTCGGGGTGCCGGTGCCCGGAGGGGAGGGGATCGACCCGGTTTTGGTCGCGGCCCCAGGATCTCCAGGGCGCCGATTCCCACAATGGGCTAGAACGCGGGTGTGGAACTCTGGTTGCTCGCGCTTTGGGCTCTTTCTGGCGCCACGCTTCTGTTCACGCACCTCCTGATGGCTTGGCGCGTGATTTCAGGCCCCCTCGCTGCGCAGTGGCGCTACCTGGGTTTCCTCGTGCCCGTCTTCACGCCCATCGTTGCGTGGCGCGGCGGCAACCGCCTCGGCCCAATCAGCTGGGTTCTGTTCTTGGTGATCTATCTCTCCGCGCGCATGATCGAGGTCTGATGTCCGAGGCTCGCCATCCGTTCGTGACCGTTCGGGTTCGATCCGAGCAGCTCGAGCTGGCGCAACTCCGGCTCTGGGAGCTTGGCGCGACCGGTCTCGAAGAGCGGGACCAGACGACCCTGGTGCGCGACGCGGAGTCGGGCCGAGCCGTCGTCATCGCAGCGTTCCCGGACGAGACTTCCGCGCAGTACGCCTTGCGCGAGATGCGAAGCGAGTACGAAGCCGATATCCTCTACGTGCCACAAGCCGATTGGGCCACGGAGTGGCGACGTGGATTCGGCGCTCAGCGCATTGGGAAGCGGCTCTTGCTACACCCTTCCTGGGAGCCCGCGCAGAGCAAGCCCGGAGACGTGGTCCTCACGATCGACCCGGAGAATGCATTCGGAAGTGGCGACCATGAAACCACCAGGCTCGTCCTGCAGGTTCTCGATGAGCGCGTGGCCGGCGGGGAGCGGGTGCTGGACGTTGGATGCGGGAGCGGGGTCTTGTCGATCGCCGCAGTTCGTCTAGGCGCCCGGTCGGCGTTCGCAACGGACATCGACGAGGATTCGGTGATCGTTACGGCGCGAAACGCAGAGCTCAATGGCGTGGCGCCTGGCGTTCGGGCATCGACGCAGCCATTGGCCGAGGTCGACGGAGTCTTCGACATCGTTCTTGCCAACATCGAGACCAGGGTTCTCATGCACATGCCCAAGGATCTCCAGGCGCGGCTGGCGCCTGACGGGCTGCTGGTCTTGAGTGGGATCCTGCGACCCGAGCGCGACGAGCTTCTCGCTGCCTACGCTCCGATGAAGCTCGAAGCGTGCCTCGAAGAGGGCGAATGGTGCGCCTGCGTGTTGAGGCACGCAGGGCCATGACCCTTCGAAGGCTATACGCGCCGGGTTTGCCGGACGAGGGTGGGGCGGTCGTTCTCGGAGAAGCGTCGAGCCGCCACGTGCGGGTGCTCCGCCTTCGAGCTGGCGAGGCGGTCGTCCTTTTCGACGGGAACGGCCGCGCTGCGACGGCCCGCTTGGAATCGGTCGCCGGTGAGGTGGTCTGTCTCGCAGAGCCTCCTGTCGCCGCAGCGACGAGACGCGCTCGCATCGTCCTGATGCTTGCCGTTCCAAAAGGCTCGAAGCTCGACGACTGCGTGCGAACAGCGACCGAGCTCGGAGTCGACGAAGTCGCACTCATGCAAACCGAACGAACGGTTCCCCGTTGGGATTCCGAGCGCACGCGCACACGTCTCGATCGACTGACCCGAATTGCCAGCGAAGCGGCCGCTCAGTGTGAGCGCAACGACGTGCCCATCGTTCACGCCCCTCGACCCTTCCGCTCGTGGCTCGAAGAGATGCCGGCGAGCGCGAAAGGGGTCCTGTTTGGTGCCCGTGCCCAGGGATCGGTGGCGCTCGAGCACACCACGGAACAGGTTTGGTGTGCCCTGGGGCCCGAAGGGGGATTCACCGAGGAGGAGATCGTGCTCTTCGAACAGTCCGGTTTTTCGGTCGCGAGCTTGGGAACCCGGGTCTTGCGGGTCGAGACGGCCGTGCCCGCTGCCCTGGCGATCGTCGGAGATCGCCTCGGTGACTTCCGACAAGCTCGTTGACAGGTTGGCAGGTGCACAGCCACCATTGAGGAGGATATGTCGGTTCTTGCCTCGCTCCTGGTTCGCGACCAGGTCATTCCCGTCGATCGCGTCCAAGGAGCCATCCAGGATCAGGTGATGCGCGGGGGCAATCTCGACACTGTGCTCCTCGAGCTCGGCTTGCTGCGCGAAAACGAAATGAACGCCTACTGCGCAGCGGTGTACGGGCTACTCCCCGCGACGCGCGATGAGGTGATGCAGACTGCGATCTCCACGATCCGTATTTTGCCGCGCGAGTTCGCCGTTCGGCATCGCTTGATTCCCGTTGCAAGAACCGAAGATGCGGTCGTGCTGGCCGTCGACCGTCCCTTGCCCGATGCCACTCTGCGCGAAATCTCTTTCGAGCTCGGCATCGACCCGGTGCAGCGAATCGTTTGCTCGGTACGCGTCGAAGCGGGCTTGTCGCTTCACTACGACATCGAGATGACGGCTCGAATGCGGCAGCTCAACCACCAGCTCGAGGCCGAGGATGCCGGCTCGATTCCCTACGTCGCGCCGTTCGAAGGCGTCGGAAGCCGGAGCTCGATCCCGCCGATCAAAGATGCGTCAGGCTCTTTCCCACGTGCCAACTCCTCGATACCAGCGCCGGCCGGCATCGCCGATACCGAGCCCCCAGTCGCAGTGGCGCCGAAGGTGGCAACTTCGGTTCCCGCGGGCACATTTCGGGATTCCGATCCGGGGACGGCCCGCAGGCACTCGGTGCCGAAGACCGGGTTCGTCGATGCGACGCGATATAGCCTTCCGCCGCGCCCACCCGAGATCCTCGGACGGCCTTCGATGAGGAAAAGGAGCTCCCAGCGGCCTTCGGGCGCGAGCGGTCGTGCAGCCTCGAGGCCAAGCGGCCCGACGAACGCATGGCAACCTGCACCCGCGCCCCCTCAGCCTCAGTCCGGATGGCAACCGGCGCCCCCGCCGCGTTCCGCGCATTCCGGGCATCACCTTCCTGTCGATCCGCGGCGGGACAACGACGGAAGCGCGATGTCGCACGACGTCGTGTCCCTGCGCCCCGGTGCGCCTAGCTCGGCACCGCCCACCGTGGACGGCGAGTCGGTGGGCCGGAGGTGGAATTCCGCGCCGGCGCCTCTTGTCGACGACGGCTCGCTTCCGAGCGTCATCGTCGACTTTGGGGAAGAGGTCGAAGCGCTCGTTGCCGGGCTTCGCGATGGCAGCCCCGAAGACGAAATGCTGATCCCACCTCTGTTGGCGCTCGGTGAGGCCGCACTCCCGGCGCTGGCTCGGGAGTTCCCTGGCAAGCTTTGGTTCGACCGCAATGAGCCGCACGCGAACATCCCGGCAGGAAGAGACGTCTCTCCCATTGCGAGGGCCTTCGTGGCGTTCGGCGGTCATTCGGTCCCGTACTTGATCCCCTTGCTCGAAGATCAGGACCCAGACATTCGCTACTACGCTTCGCTTGTCGCTTCGGAGTTCGTGCATCCCGACCTCGTGCAGCCCGTCGGCCGTCGTTTGTTCGACCCCGACCCGGGAGTCCGTAGTAGTGCGTACCGCGCGCTGAGCGTCCTCTATGCTTGCGAGGTAGAGTTCACGCAGCTCATCGAGCGGCTTCGCGCCTCGGCGCGGGACGGCCGAATCGTCGAATCTCAGGCGGCTTCCATCGACGCCTTAGGAAGGCTGCGCGACGCGGATTCGTTCGAATTCTTCATCTCCCTGCTCGACAGCCCAGAGTCCGAGGTGGTCGGAGCTGCCCACGCAAGCCTGGTGCGCCTGAGTTGCCAGGACTTCAACCGCAGCAAGAAGAAATGGAACGCCTGGTACGACAAGCACCGCGCAGATCACCGGGTGGTTTGGCTGATCAACGCGCTCATGCACTCCGACGAGCGTTTGCGTCGGCGCGCCGGTGAAGAGCTCAGACATCTCACGCAGGAGGACTTCGGCTATGAGCCGGGGAAGTCGAAGAAGACGCGGATCGCCGCGCAGAAGAAGTACCGGACCTGGTGGGTAGGCGTCGGTTTTCGGATGTTTGTGGAACCACGGCCCAGCGGTTCTGGTCATGCGCACGGCCGGTGATAGACTTCGCCCGCATCGCCTAGACGAGCTCCAATCGTGCGAATCCCGAGGCTTCTAACCATACTGGGTCCTGCGTCCGTCCTTTACGTTCTGGCCGCGCGGGCCTCTTCGAACACCGCGGCCTCCCCCGACTGGTTGCTGGCTTTGCTCTCGCTCGCATTCTCTCTGACACCGGTCGTGGTGCTCGCGTCGTGGTCGAGCAGGCGTGGCGGGTCGCGACTGGCATTCATGGGGGTGACCCTCGCCATTGCGATCGCGTCGGCGCGCACCGCTTCTCCGCTGCTCGATCTCACCCATGACATCGCCTGGCTGCTCGCAACCTTGACGATGCTCGATCTCGTCTTGCCACGCGAGACCCGTTCGCTTGTCCGATACGGCGCCCTAGGAGCTCTTGCGTCGGCTGCATTCGTTGGGGCCGGCTTGGCGCGACAGGGGTTGCTTCCGGAAATGACATTTGCGGTCGTGGTTGTCCTCGGGATTCTGGCGACGGGCGCCCTTCACCAAATCGTGCTGGTTGGCAGAGGACATGTGCTCGAAGGCGGCTTGTCGGGGATCGCACTGGCAAGCATTTCCGTGGGGCTTGCGTATTGCTGGTTCGGTCCGTTCGACGGCTTGCTTGCAACCACGGTCGAGTTTGGCGTGGCTTCGCTGCTCTGGCTCGGGCACCTCGCCTGGCTCGATCCAGGATGGCGCTCGTTGCGGCGTGTCGGTGTGCCGGTCGTCGTCGCATCTGCGCTTTGTTTTGCGGTGACGTTTGGCTTCGCTCCCGACGCGCCTCTCGAGCGATGGCAACTCGGCCTGTTCGCGCTCGGCTCGGGGGTGCTTTGGTGGCTCACGTTTTCGTTTGCGCGAAGGCTATCCAATCGCGCCGTGTGGAGCACTTCGGGCCGCCTCGCCGACGGCGCGGAATGGGCGGGGCGGCGCTTGGTCGGAGGCGCGGCACTCGAGGAGATCGCCACCGGAATTCTCGTCCCGTTCAGCAAGGTGTTCGAGGGCAGCGATGGGTCTCCCGAGCTCTACACCTTGGAGCCCTCCCTGCGACTCCGGCTCGACGCCGGCGAGCGGGCGAATATCAGGCCGGCGAAGGCCCCTTCCGCGATCACGCGGGCGCTCTTCGCCGACGGTCACCAGGGGGTTCTCGATCTCGTCAGCCTGCGGGCCCGGGTCGTTCGCGAGCCATCGATTCGAGAGCTCGCGAACACGATGGACGACCACGGGATGGGCTGCGCACTCCCGTGCATGCATCTCGACCACATCGAAGGTGTGTTGCTTTTGCCCCTGGGCGATCGGTCGGAGGCGCTCTCGCGGACCGAGCTCGATGAGCTTGAGCGCTTGGCGGATTCGCTCGGAGGGGCTCTAGCCTCGGCCCTCGCACAACGCCGGGCCGACACCCACATTTACGAGCTATCCACGCTGCGGCGTGAGGCGGAAGACCGGATCACGGCGCTCGAAGGGGAGCTCGATCAACTGCGCGGCCAGTGTGACGTGCTCGGGCGCGGCCTTGCTGAAGATCGGACCCTGCACGTGGCGTACAGCCAGTCGATGAGGCGTGTGCAGACGCGCGCGATCGAGCTTGCCCCGGTGGCCGATCCGGTTCTACTCATCGCTCCGGCGGGGTCTCCGGTTTTGCCGGTCTCCCGCTTCATCCATGACCGCGGGCCGCGCTGGGAGGCACCGTTCGTCGTCGCGGATTGCTCAGCCGCACCACCTGATCAGGTTGCAAGCTTGCTCTTTGGTTCGCAGAGCGAGAGCCGCACGGGTTGGTTTCAGTCTGCTGCGGGCGGGACCCTGCTCCTGCGAGACCTTCCAGCACTCTCCAAACCAAATCAGGCGCGTCTTGCCGCAGCATTGGCCGAGCAGGATGCCCAAGAGCATGAGAGGGAAGAACCTCGACTGCTACGGCCAAGGCTCATCGCGACCACGCGGGCGCCGCTTGGCGAGCTCGAGCGGCGCGGCGCGCTCGACCCCGCGCTCGCGAGACAATTGACGCGACCCGGTCTCACGATTCCGGCCTTGCGCGACCGGCGCGAAGACGTTCCCTCGCTCGCACTGCTCGGCATTGACCGGGCTTGCCGGGTTCTGGCACGTGAGCCCGTAGGAATCGCGGAAGACGCGATGGCCGCTCTCGTGGATCACGACTGGCCTGGTGACGTGGCCGAGCTCGAGCTGATCATCGAGCTTGCGGTCGCCAAAGCCTCTTCCAAGACGATCGCCCTTCGCGATCTGCCCCCCCTCGCTTGGCCCGGGGCCGACGAAGGGGAGCCGCTGACCGGTACCTATATCGAGGTCGAGCGCCGTCTCCTCGAGCGCGCCCTTCTTCGGTCCGGGGGCAACAAGAGTGAGGCCGCGCGCATGCTTGGGCTGAAGCGTACAACTTTCCTCGACAAACTCCGGCGACACGGGCTGGAGCAACGCGCGCCGCACGACCTCGGCGGCACAGCGGTCGGCTGAACCGATGCAACCGATCCTCCTTTGGGACGTGATGGGCACGCTGGTACACGATCCGTTCTTCGAGGAGATGCCCGAGTTCTTCGGGCTGAGCTTCGAGGAGCTGCTCGCCGTCAAGCATCCAAGCGCCTGGGTCGAGTTCGAGCGCGGTGAACGCAGCGAAAAGGACTTTCTCGCGAGCTTTTTTGCGGATGGTCGGGACTTCGACCACGAGGGTTTCGTGAGGCTCGTTCGCTCTTCGTACCGATGGCTTCCCGGCCTCGAAGTGCTTCTCGAGGAGCTTCACGGCGCAGGATGCCGCATGTACGCGCTTTCCAACTATCCGGTTTGGTACCGACTCATCGAAGAACGTCTGAGGCTGTCGCGATTTCTCGATTGGACTTTCGTCTCTTGCCTCACTGGGCTGCGGAAGCCGGACTCGGCAGCGTACGCACAGGCCTTGGATGCGCTCGGGGTGGCCGGCGAGCGCTGCGTCTTCATCGATGATCGTGTCGGCAACTGCGAAGCTGCGCGGGATCACAGGATTCACAGCGTGGTCTTCGAAGGGGCCGAGCCCTTGCGCGTCTCGTTGCAGGAAGCCGGCGTGCCGTAGTTACTCGGGGTGTTTTTTCGCCCACCAGCGCTGGTAACTCGCCTGGATCGTCAGGAACTGGTCGCGGTCCGCCGTCTCGGACAAGGGATGCAAGAAGCGAGTCAGATGCCAAAGCTCGCGTGATGCGAGCAGACGAATGTTGGCCCGGCCGTCCCCAAGGCCTTCGATCAGCCACTGAACGCGAATTTCGTTACCGCGTTCCGAGAGCCAGCGGAGCCAAGGGTCCCGCGAAAACCCGAAGTCGTGGGCGGTCAGCACCCTGAGCCCTACACGGCATGCGGTTGCGATGCCGCGATCGGGGTCGGCCAGCAAATCGACGAACAGGGCCGCCGAGGCTTCGTCGCGCAGCTGGGTCAGCGCCGAAATTGCGCGGCGCCGAAGGGGGAGCGGCTGATTGACCTCGGACGCACAGCGGCGCAACTCGCCGAGGGCACTTCGGTAGAGCGCTTCATGCTGATACGCGCTCAGCAAATGCAGCGCAACGTGCCGGCACTCCCGGTCTTCGTCGAGGGAGGCTTGCATGAGCGGCTCGATGAGGCGAGGGCTCGAATACGCTGCGCAGATGACCGCCGCGTAGTAGCGAACCTTTGGGGTCGGGTGACGCATCAAGCGGACGAGATACGGGATCGCCTCGCCCTCGAATGCGGCGAGGGCGGCTGCAATCGCCGAGATTTCGTCGGGACGCTGCAATCGGGAGTCTGTGGCCAAGGCATGGCGCCGTAGCGGTCCCGGAAAGCTTTCTGCTAGCTCTTCGAGCGCGAAATTCCCGAGCGCCATGAGGCGCCTCACCACCGGTGCGGTCTCATGGGGGCCGAGAGTGACGAGCTCGTCGACGAGCCTTCGCGCGAGATCGACGAGGGTTTCCTTGAGCACGGGTTGGCTGTCGGAGCCTTTATCCGCCGCTGCGGGCGCCTTGGTGCGAACGCGCGACCCACTATCCTCCGTGCCACCCTCCGGTGCCGCCCGAATGACACCCGCCGGTAGCGGGTACTTGCGCCTCGGCCCAGCCATCGCCACAGTTATACCAGGAACCCGGCGGTTTTGGAGCGACCCGCTAGTCTTGCCTTGTTTTTGGGGCAAACTTCGCCTCCATGTACAGGATGGTCGTGCGCGAGCTGGCGGGTCCGGCCGCCCTTCAGCGCGAGGAGCTGAGCGAGGTGCTTGCCGGCCCGGGCGAGGTCGTCATCGATGTGAAGGCGGTTGGTTGCAACTTCTTCGACATCCTCATTACCGAAGGCAAGTATCAAGTTAAGCCGGAGCTGCCGTTCTCGCCGGGTGCCGAAGTCGCAGGAATCGTTCGAACGCTTGGCAAAGGTGTTTCTCGTTTCTCAGTCGGCGACCGGGTGAGCGCCTTACTGGAATACGGTGGTTTCACTTCGACGGTGGCCGCGGCTGAAGCGCGTGTCTTCCCCATTCCTACGGAGATGACTTTCGCGGAAGCCGCTGCCCTCGGGCTCGTTTATCAGACCTCGTACGTCGGCTTGGTGCATCGCGCCAACCTAAAGGAAGGCGAAACGCTCCTGGTGCACGCAGCGGCCGGAGGAGTGGGGCTCGCGGCGGTTCAACTCGGAGTCGCGCTCGGTGCGAAGGTCATCGGCACTGCTGGGACGGCGGACAAGCTCGCGCTCGTGAAACAGAACGGAGCGCACGAAGTCATCAACTATCGCGAAGAGGATTGGGTCGAGAGAGTGAAAGAGCTGACCGCAGCGCGTGGGGCGGATGTGATCTTCGACCCGGTCGGCGGGGACATCTTCGACCTGTCGACCAAGTGCATAGCGTTCGAAGGAAGGATTCTGATCATTGGCTTCGCGAGCGGTCGAATCCCATCTGCGAAGGTGAACCGAGTCCTGGTGAAGAACTTCTCCTTGGTCGGGCTGCACTGGGGGCTCTACTTTCAGAAGAATCCCAAGGTGATTCAGGAAGCCCAGGAAGCCATTTTGCGCCTGCATTCGAAGGGGAAAATCGCCCCACTGGTCTCTGCGACGCATCCCCTCGGCGACGCCAAAGCTGCCCTCGCTGCGCTCGGCAGCCGCAAAACGACCGGCAAGGTGATTCTGATCCCCTAGCGCTCCGAAGGCTCGGCGTCTGGAAGCGCCGACTGGCAGCGTTCGATTACCGCGTCGATGACGCCCGAGTGACTGCCGAGCGGGGCCGCCATCGAAAACCGGACACCCTGGTGTGGTGCAGCGGCTTCCGCGACTAGGCGCGGCAGGTCCTCGGTTACGTGCCGGCCTGGCGAAAGCATGAACGGGTGAACGACCACCTTGGTCGCACCTTGCTCGACGCAGCGAGCGAAGCCTTCGGCGATCGTTGGCTCTGCAATCTCCATGTGCGCAGGCTCCACGATGCTTCCCGCACCAAGACGCTTCTTGACCAAGGCAGCGACTTCATCGAGCAGCGCGTTGGCCGCAGCCCGTCGACTCCCGTGGTCGATCAAGAGTACCGCGGGGCGCTCATCCGTCGTTTGTTCGTCTGCGCCGGAGAAACCCATCGTGCTTATCTGGGTCACTCGCTCCACGGTGTCAAGAACTACGGCCCCCGCGCAGCTCTCAAGCGCAGTCGGACAGCGCGCGCTTGACGGACCCGACGTACGCGCCGCCAAACAAGTTGACGTGCACCAGAAGAGGGTAGAGCTGGTAAAGGGAGATCCGTTCGGCTGCACCCGGCGCGAGCGGCCGAGCTTCGGCGTACGTGGCAAAGACACGCTCGCCGAAGCCACCGAAGAGACGCATCATCGCAAGATCGATTTCGCGGTGACCCCCGTAGACGGCAGGGTCGATCAATGCAGGTTGCCCGCTGTCATCGACGTGCAGGTTTCCTCCCCAGAGGTCGCCATGTAGGCGGGACGGAGGCTCTGCGGCGCCGACCCGATCGGGAAGAACACGCTGCAAGGCGTCGAAGCCGGAACGCGTCGCGGAATCGATCAAGCCACGGTCCACGGCAAGCCGCAGCTGCGGCTCGAGTCGGGACGACCAATAGAAGGATGCCCAGTCGTCGGCCACCGCGTTGGATTGCGCGAGCCGGCCGATGAAATTGTCGTGGTCGAGCCCAAACGTTTGCGCGCCATAGGCGTGCAGAGCAGCCAGCGATCGACCCAATGTTTCATCGAAGCCCGCCCGGCGCTGGGCTGGCGTCAGCAGCTCGAGCGCCAAGTACGCCGGCCGCGCATCCGATACGGCGATGACACCGGGGGTCCGAATTGCGTCCGCTTCCTCGAGCCAGCGAAGCCCGCGCGCTTCCGCTTCAAACATGCCGCGCGGCGGGTTTGGGTGGGTCTTGACGAAGAGCTGCGTCCCGTCACCAAGAGCGACTTGGTACGCATCGTTGATGTCGCCACCATCAAGGCGTTTTGCACTGCGCAGATGTTTGCCCAAGCGCTGCTCGAGGGCCGCGCGCAACTCGGGGCTCATCGCCGATGATTCTCTCGGATGTGCTGCAGAAGCCCGCGCGACGCCGCTTCGCAGATGTCGAGCACGGTTTCGAAACCGTCGCCCTCGCCGTAGTACGGGTCGGGCACATCGGCGTCGCGCGGTGAGTCGGGATCGTAGTTCCGGAAAAGAACGACCTTCGCCTTGGCTGCGTCGTCGGGCGCCATCCGCCGCAGGTCACGCTGGTTCGCCCGATCCATCGCGATCAAGTAATCGAAACGCTCGAAGTCCTTCGTCTCCACCCTGCGCGCGCGGCCGGCTAACTCGATGCCACGGCGTTTCGCGGAAGCTCCCGCCCGGCGGTCGGGAGGCTCGCCGACATGCCAGTCTCCCGTTCCCGCGCTGTCAATTTTGATCTCGTCGCTGAGTTGTTCGCGTTCGACGTGCTGACGCATGGTCGCTTCCGCCGTAGGCGAGCGGCAAATGTTCCCAAGACAAACGAAACAGACGCGGACGGTCATGGCTATGGCGTGAGTAGGACCTTTCCGGTGTTTTGGCCAGCTTCGATGTACGCGTGCGCTTCGGCTGCGAGCCGGAAGGGGTAGCAGCGATCGACGTGCGGCTTGATCAGGCTTCGTTCGTAGAGCTTCAAGAGCGCCGTGAACGCGTCGAATGTCAGATCGCGTTCGTCCCAGAGCTGCCCCATGTTGACACCGGCCACACCCTTGTTCTGCTGCATCAGCCGAATCGGCGTCCACAAGGGAACGTGTGTGAATTCGCCGAGCAGATGGGTCAGACGGCGCTTTCCGTGCTTCGCCATGTTCGCCCAGCCAAACGAGATGAGGAGCCCTCCTGGTCGAATCAACGAGAAGCCCTTCTTCCAGTCATCGCCCCCGAGCCCGTCGAGCACGCAGTCGACCCCACGGCCACCGGTCAGTCTTCGAACCTCTTTTACGTAGTCGAAAGAGTGGTAGTCGATCACGTGATCGCAGCCGTTGCCCCGCACATAATCGTGCTTGGCCTTCGACGCGGTACCGTAGGTCGTGACCCCTCCGACAGTGCGGCAGAGCTGGCTCGCCGCGGTTCCCACGCCGCCCGCCGCCTGGTGAATCAAGACCTGATCCCCTGCTCTCAATCGAAACACGTTGAACAGCATGTGGTAGGCGGTCAGATACGTGACGGGAAGCGCGGCACCTTCTTCGAAGCTCATTTGCTCAGGCATCAGGAACGTCTGCGCCGCATCGACGGACACGGACTCTGCGTAACCGCCAAACCGCGTCATCGCCAAGACGTGTTGGCCTTCGCTCCGATCGGCGACTCCCTCGCCCACCGAGTCGATGACGCCCGACACCTCATAGCCGACCACCATCGGTGGGGATGGCGCGTCCGGATACAGCCCCTGCCGGGCCATGATGTCTGCAAAGTTGATGCCCGACGCTCGTACGCGAATCCTGACCTGGCCGGGTCCGGGGATCGGGTCCGGGCTCTCACGGAGCTCGAGGACGTCGGGCTTTCCGTGCTTTGGAATCCAGATCGCCTTCATGACTGACGACTAACTCCGGCCAGAACGATGTCAAGCCACCCGGCACCGTGTTAGGCTTCGGGCATGGACGTCGTATTAGCCCCCGACATCTACGTCAACGCTTCGATCGCGCTCGGCTCTCCACCGGAACATGCTGTCCGGCGCGCCTTTGGAGGCCCTGCCAAACCAAAGACTTCGACATGGGTGATGGAACGCGTCGAGTCGATGCTCCATGCGCTTCCGGAATTCAAAGACGATGCGGTTGCACAGCAGATGACGACCATTCGCGGTCTCGTCGACGTCGTCGAAACGAATGACTTCTTCATCGAAGACTGGAACGAGGCGCTCGTCACCCTCGCAAAGGCCGCCGGGGTGGCTCGGGTCCTCACCGATCACCCGGATCTTCTGGCCGATAAAAGCGCGCAAGGCGTGGAGTTCGTCTCATCTGACGATTGGCTGGGCGAGCAGGTCACCCCACCGCCACCACCCCGTGTCTAGCCTCGCGCCTTGAGCCAAGTAGCCTAGGCCTGCTACAGCGTGATGCGTGTCCGACTCGTTTCTTCCGCAGAAGGATGAAATCAGGCGACGCCTCGAGGGGCGTTACGTCGGCGCAGTCCCTCACAACCAGGCTTTGGGTCTTCGAGTCGTCGACTACAGGCCGGAGCATCTTTCCCTTGCCCTTCCTTATCGGGTGGATCTCGTGGGCAACCCCGAGACGGAGGTGCTTCACGGAGGCTGCATCACCAGTCTGATCGACGCGACCTGTGGTGGAGCAGTCATCATGTCACTCGCTGCTCCACGGCGAATTGCAACGCTCGATCTTCGAATCGACTACGTGCGCCCGGCCCTGCCGCATCAAGAAGTCATCTGCGGCGCGCATTGCTACAAAGTGACGAGGCACGTAGCGTTTGTGCGTGCCAAAGCGCACCATGGTGACAACGCAAATCCCATCGCAACCGCATCTGGAACGTTCGTGATTTTCCCGGATGAAGGACGGCGAACGGAGGACGGGGTGCCCGAATGAGGCTGCGCGATGCAGTGGTGGACCTTCGTCAAACTGGCGACTTCGCGTCGCTCCAGGAGGCGATCCCCTACGCGCGATTCATGGGCATCAGTGGCGAGCTCGTCGACGGCGACGTCATTGGCCGGATGCGCTACTCGGACCATCTCGTCGGCAACACGAACGTGCCCGCGCTTCATGGAGGCACGCTTGGCGCGCTCATGGAGTCGACCGCGATCTTCAAATTGCTCTGGCACGGGGAGACGACGGCAATCCCCAAGACGATCAACATCACCGTCGAGTACCTCCGAGGCGCCGGTCCCCAGGACGTGTTTGCTCGGGCGGAGTTCACGCGGCGCGGAAGGCGAGTCGCCAACGTTCGTGTATTCGCCTATCAGGACGACCCGGACTGTCCGGTCGCCGTGGCAACCGCGCACTTTCTCCTGGTCCAAGAGTGAGATGACCAAGCAGCCGATTCACGGCCTTTGCAACGCCGAGCTGGCCGAACGCGCCAAGACGCTGCTCCCTCGCGGGCACGGAATGGCTCGGCGGATCCATCGGCAAGCGATGCGCGAAGGCCGCTTCGAGCCCGAAAGCTTTGGGCTCGGTCGGGAGGCCGCTGAGGCCTGGCGTGCAGCATTTTCCTTCGAGCTCCCCGAGCTCGTCGCCGTGAAATCCGATGACGGCGACTATGGAGCGACCTCCAAGATGGTTTTGCGATTGCAAGACGGGCTCGAAGTCGAGTCCGTTCGCATCCCCATGGGGCGGGGTCGATATACTCTGTGCGTTTCGAGCCAGGTCGGCTGCAAGATGGGCTGCACATTTTGCGAAACCGGGCGCATGGGTTTGCTCCGCCACCTTCGGACCGACGAGATCATCGCCCAGCTGCTCGTCGCAAGGCACCGCCTCGGCTGGCCGATTCGCAACCTCGTCTTCATGGGGATGGGTGAGGCGCTCGACAATCCCGAAAACGTGCTCCGGGCGCTGCGGGTCCTGAACGACGAGGCCGGCTTGGCGATCGGCCAAGAACGTCTGACGATTTGCACGGTCGGGCATGTCGAAGGAATCCGGCTCCTCGACCAGCTTGGTTTCAAGCGGCTCAATCTTTCGATCAGCTTGAACGCGGCGAACGACTCGCTACGGAACGAGCTGATGCCGATCAATCGACGCAGCGACCTCGCAGAGCTCCAGAAAGCCCTAACGGCGTACCGCCCTCGTCGTAACTTCGTGCTCGGCGTCAACTATTGTCTCCTGCCGGGGATCAACGACACCGAGGCCGATGCGCGTGCCGTGGCCGCGTTTTGCAAGCCCTTGGATCGGGTTCTCGTCAACCTCATTCCTTACAATCCCGGCTCGATGCCGCTCACGCGCGCGCCCGAGGAGGCCGAGGTCGAGCGTTTCATCGGCTGGCTCTGCGCCGAAGGCTTGCCGGTGCGCGAGCGTGTGACCAAAGGCCGTAGCGTCATGGCTGCCTGCGGACAGCTCGGCAATCCCTCCGCACGCGCAGAGCTCAAAGCGCTCCGAACCGTGCGAGCCTAGCTACCCCCGGCTCTTTTTTCCCCGGTACCGCACGCGGATCGGCGTCCCTTGGAAGCCAAATCGCTTGCGGATCTGATTGACCACGTATCGCTGATAACTGAAGTGCACGTCCTTGGGCGAGTTGGCCATGATCACGAACGTTGGCGGCGCGACGCTCGCCTGAGTGATGTAGTATAGCCGGACCGACCGATGGTGCATTGTCGGGGCAGGGTGCTTGTCCAGGACTTCTTCGAAAAAGCGATTGAGCTCGGCCGTGCCAATGCGCTTGCGATGCTCTGTCACCGCGTCATCTACGCGCCCTAGCAAGGCCTTGATCCCCCGTCCCTCGAGCGCGCTCACGGTCACCATGGGTGCCCATGGTACGAAAGCCAGAATTTCGCGCGTTCGATCCATCGCCTTCTTCTGGGCCTCCCGACTGAGCAGGTCGGTCTTGTTGAGTGCAATGATCAGGGCGCGGCCCCGGTCGTGGACGAGGCCGGCGATTTTTGCGTCCTGCTCACCGACCCCGGCTTCGGCGTCGATCATGAGCACGACGACGTGGCTGCGTTCGATCGATCGGATCGCTTGGAGCACGCTCAAGCCTTCGACACCGCGCTTCTTCACGCTCCGCTTGCGGCGAATCCCAGCGGTGTCTATCAGGATCAGGCTCTGCCCGTCGCGCTCGACCAGCGTGTCGACGCTGTCCACGGTGGTGCCGGGCCGGTCGTCGACCAACTGACGCTCTTCGCCGCAGAGCTGATTCACCAACGAAGACTTGCCCGCGTTTGGCCTACCGATGATCGCAACGCGAGGCACATCGAGCGCCGGCTCGGTGATCTCCACGACCTCTGGGAGTTGCTCGAAGATCGCCTCTTCCAAGTCGCCGATGCCCCGCCCGTGAAGCGCGGAGATCGGCATGATCGAGCTGATCCCAAGCTCGTAGTACGACACCGCGTCGTGCTCCCTTGCTTGCGAGTCCGCCTTGTTGGCGACGAAGATCACCGGCTTACCCGCGTCACGCAGGAGCGCAACGGCTTCGCGGTCCGCGGGCAACGGATCGACTGTGGCATCCACCACGCAGACGACGACATCACACTCTTCGAGCGCCAATCGAACCTGGCTGGTGATGCCAGCCTTCATCGGATCGTCGCTGTCCGGGTCGAACCCACCCGTGTCGATCAGTACGAACTCCCGACCAAATGCGAACGAGTCGGCGTAGTGGCGGTCCCGGGTCACCCCTGGGATGTCCTCTACGATGGCGATGTGCTGCCCGGCCAAGCGGTTGAACAGCGTGCTCTTGCCGACATTCGGACGACCGACGATGGCGACCAAGGGCTTGTTGACGACCGAGCCCGCAGGCCTTCGTGCGTGGTTGCGACGTCGCCCGGTCATGATCGACCCTCTTCGATTGCGAGCTGGCGCACCTTCGTCGGGTCTCGGGTCCAACCGGGGATGACCTTCACCCACAAGCGCAGATACACCTTGCGATCCAAGAAGGCCTCGATCTGCTGGCGCGCCTCGGTGCTGATCTTCTTGATCGCCTCGCCTCGGCTCCCGATCACGATCGCCTTGTGGCTCTCCTTTTCGACGATGAGCGCGCCTTCGATTCGGAGCAGGCCGCCCTCTTCACGATAGCTCTCGAGATCGCAGGCGATTCCGTACGGAATTTCCTGACGAGTGTTGAGCATCGCCGCTTCACGAACGAGCTCGCTCACGAAGAAACGTTCAGGCCTGTCGGTCAGAAAATCGGCATCATAAAGAAGCCCCTCGGGCAGGGTCGCACGGATCTCACCGAGCAGCGCGTCGAGGTTGGTGCCCCGAGTTGCCGAGATCGGCACCACTGCGGCGAATGCGCGATGCTTCTGATACGCCTCGATGACGGCAAAGAGCCTTTCTTTGACTTTGAGCCGGTCTACCTTGTTGATCGCGAGGATGACCGGTACGTTCGAGGCCTCCAGCGCCTGCAAGGCGGTGCGATCTTTTTCGTGAACCGCGAGCGCTGCGCCTGCCTTCGGCGGTTCGGTCACGAAAACGATCGCGTCGCAGTCGACGAGCCCCTGCTTGGCGCTGTTGATCAGGACCCGGCCTAGCGCTCCCTTGGGCCGCTCGAGCCCTGGTGTGTCCACGAAGGCAATTTGCGTAGGCGGATGATTGGAAGCGTAGACCCCCAAGACGCAGGACCGGGTCGTGCCTGGCCGTGGCGTTGCAATCACGAGCTTTTGGCCGAGAAGCGCGTTGAGCAGCGTCGACTTGCCAACGTTGGGCCGGCCGACGATCGCACATCGGCCGGCGCGCGCCGCATCGGCATGGTTTTCGGGGATCGGCATGGAGGGGCGGGAGTGTAGCGGGGGCCTGCCGTGGATCGAGCCGGAACCGTGGCCCCCCGAAGTCCTCTGAGCTATGCTCGCCGCGCTCATGCGATTCATCACTTCCCCCTTGCTTTGGGTTTTTTCGGTTTTCCTGCTTCTTCTGGTCGCCTGCGTGGGCGGCGTGGGCACCACCTGCTTTCAGACCGACGAATGCGACGGCTCCCTGATCTGCTGTCACTTGAGCAGCCCATTCACGCAGGGCTTCTGTGAATCTCAACTGGTCTGCGACGATCTGCGAGGCGGCCAAGGCGGCGCCGACGGCCAAGGCGGCCAAGGCGGCACCGCTGGCCAAGGCGGCCAAGGCGGCACCGCTGGCCAAGGCGGCGCTGGAGGCATGGCAGGCGCTGGGGGTGTGGGCGGCGCCGCTGGAATGGGCGGCGCTGCCGGCATCGCTGGATCGGCTGGCGCGGGCGGCCAAGGCGGCAACGGAGGAGCCTAGTCTCCATGAGACTGCTTCTTTTCGCGGTGCTGATTCTTGGTCTCGCGGCCGAGGCCGGTGCGCAGCCGGCTACGGACCCAACAGAGGCTGCGTCGTTGCCCTCGGATGACGAGCTCGCCGCGCTCCTTTCGAACCCTGTGACGACAGCGGCCGATGCCTACGAGCTGGGCAGACGGTTCTTCGAGGTGACTCGCTACGAAGCCGCAGAGCAGGCCTGGCTTCGAGCCTTCGCGCTGAATCGAGACCCGACGCTCCTCGTTGCGGTGGCCGATACGCGGCAACGCCGTGGAGACGAACCCGGGGCCGTCGCCATGCTGGAGCAGTACTTGGTGGAGCGGCCCGATGCTCCGGACGCCGAATCGGTCAAAGTGCGGATCGCGACCCTTCTCAAGAGCCCCGCCGTGCTGCTGGTTCGCTCGGAGCAAGTCGGCCGGGCGATCTTGCTCGATGGCGTTCCCAGCACAAAAAGGACGCCGGCCGAGCTCGAGGTCGATCCCGGGGTTCACATCGTGGTCGTCGTGGGCGACGGGAAGCAGGTCGGCGAGAAGACGGTGCAGGTTGGATACGGTGAGGTAAAGGAGCTCGATTTCAGTGCCCGGGCGACCAGCAACGTGATCGTCGAGCAAAGCGACGAGGCGGAATTGGCGGCTCAGCTCGGGATCGAACGTGAAGATCGGACCATCCGCCGTGCGGTCATTTCCACCGGCAGCATCGCAGCAGCGGCCTTGGTCACGGGTGCTGTTCTGGGGGCCTTGGCACTCCGTGAAGAAAAAGATTACCGGGCCGATCCGACCAAACAGGCCGCCAACCGGGGCGAGCGGCTGACGCTTTTTGCGGACGTGTCTTTCGGCTTGGCTGCCTTATCCGCGATCACTTCGTTCACGCTATTCATGACCCACAAGAACAAGCGGAAGCGCGAGCGCGAAACGGCGCGACTGCAAATCGAGACACTGGGCGCAGGCGCCTCGGCGACCCTCCGGTTCTGATATGGCGCGATTCGTTTTCACGGTTACCGTCGCCGGTTTGCTACTTGCCATCCTCATCGGCGGCTGCTCGCTCATCGTCGATTTCGACCGAAGCCTGCTCGATTCGGGGATGGATGGCGGCGTTGATGCAGGTCTGGACGCAACGGTCGACGCGCGAGAAGATGCAGCGGCCGATGCAGCCGCGGATGCGGGCTAGCGGCCGAGCAGGTGCACGCGTGTTCGAAGTGAACGCATCACCGCAAGCTGGGTCGCCGCGACGAAGCCGTGTGAGAAATAGGTGTTTCCCGCGATCAGCTTACGAATCAGCTTTGGGGAATCGGCCGGATCGAAGGTCGCCCAGGCGATGACGCCGGCTTCACCTCCGGGGTAGCGGTAGGTGTCGAAGCGCCACCGGCCCTTCGACAGCGTGCCCGAAATGCCATCGACCGAGACCACGGTGGTGCTGGGTCGCAAGATCATCTCTCCACCGACGTGCAGCAGGGGGATCGGGATCTCCCATTCAAACCGCGTCCCCTTCTCGGTGCGTTCGACGACCTCTGCGCAGCTTCCGTGGAGTAGCGATTTGCCAAACTCCTCGGGGTCGAGCATCACCCGGCGGACCCGCCTCTCGCTCGCGCCGGCGCGGCCGACGACCGCCACGCTGTGCAGCGTCGTTCCGTCCATGTCCATGAACACCAAGTCCCCACGCGAGAGTAGCGAGCGTAGCGCGTACATGTCGACCCGCGGCCGGCGAAGGGGCTTTGTGGCGTAGATCCCGTCGATGGACGTGCCCGCACGTCGTTCGGCTTCCGCCTTGACCTCGAGTAGGGTGACCATGGCCACGGAGACGTTGACCGTTCGATTCACCGCGTTCCCTTCCGAAGCGAGTTGACGGGTGATGTAGTTCGCGTTGCGCATGTCGAGCCGCGAGGAGAAAACGACGAGCGACCTGTTCGGACCCTCCGGGTAGACGCGCCACATGACGCGCCCGATGCCCAGGTCTCCTCCCGTCGTCCGGATGTCGAAGCGGTACCCGTGCGTCGAGTCGCCGGGGTAGCTCGTCATCACGTTCTGGCCGGTGAGTGAGAACAGCGTCACGCCCCAACTCCAGTCGAAGGCGGTCATCTGCCCTTTGGTCTCGCGGATGTCGACCGAAGTCAGCGCATTCATGAAGCGGGGATACTCTGCAGGTTTTCCGATTACCCCGCCGATCGTCTTCGCGGGCGCGTGGATGCGCGCCGCGTAGATCACGGCGGGCAGGTCCGTCTGCTGGTTTCGGAACTCGGTCAGCAGGACGGGCCCGTTTGCGAGGTGCGGTGCGAGCAGTGCGCGCTCTTCGACGTTGAGGGCGCCGAGCCGCGCAACGGAAGCGTCTACTTTGCCGCTCTCGCGCTCCGCGAGCGCGCTGCTGCTCCACGCCACCAAGAGGATGAAAACTGTGAGAAATCTCCGCATGCGGTTTGGACGACCTCGCTTGCCTGTTCTTCAATCCCGCGACAAAACGGCCCTCGAGAGGACTCCACCGTGCGCGAAAAGAGCAAATGGACCCTGGGGGGCAGCCTATTGTGGCTGATCGCCGCGGTTCTCGCGAGCCTCGTCGTGTGCTCGCTGTCCAAGCCCGCCGCCGAGTCTCCTGATGTGACGGATGAGGTGGAGTTCGAGCCGGAGCTCATCGAGTGACGGGATCCCGGGTTTCTCCGAGGCGCCGGGCGGAGCCCAGACTCTGCTTGACCCTGCGAGTCCCCCGCCCTTTACTAGCGGCATGCAGATTTTCATCGACTCCGCGGACATCGAGGAGATCCGCGATGCCGCCGCCATGGGCGTCATCGATGGTGTGACGACCAACCCATCGCTCGTCGCCAAAACCGGGCGGCCGTTCCATGAGGTGCTCGTCGACATTTGCGAGATCGTCGACGGGCCGATCAGCGCGGAGGTCGTTGCGACCGACTATGAAGGGATGCTCAAAGAGGCGCGAGTCCTCGCGAAGATGCACGAGAACATCGTAGTCAAGATCCCCTTGATCGCGGAGGGCCTCAAGGCGGTGCGAACGCTCACCGACGAAGGCATTCGTACCAATGTCACGCTCTGCTTCAACCCGACCCAAGGGCTGCTCGCCGCCAAGGCAGGCGCAACCTACATCAGTCCGTTCATTGGCCGTATCGACGACATCGGCGGCAACGGGATGGAGCTCGTCGAGCAATTGCTCACGATCTACCAGAACTATGGGCTGAGCACGCAAGTCCTCGCCGCGAGCATTCGTCATCCCCTTCACGCCGTGCAGGCCGCGCTCATCGGCGCGGACGTCGCAACGATTCCGCATAATGTGATCCTCCAGCTCTTGAAGCATCCCCTGACGGACGTCGGCCTGGA
Organism: Polyangiales bacterium; assembly: GCA_049645265.1. Taxonomy (GTDB): domain Bacteria; phylum Myxococcota_A; class Polyangia; order Polyangiales; family Houyiibacteriaceae; genus SG8-38. Next base: position 6,863 of record JBARTN010000275.1, on the reverse strand, counting down.
GCGGTTCCTGGCCGATGCGAGGAAGATCCCGACCGGGTAAGGCGCAGCGAGTCGCGAACCTCACCACGAGTCATGCATGCGACCCAGAGTCCTCGTCGTTTACAAGAAGAGCACCTACCAGCGTTACGTAGGTCGCGCGCAGGCACGGATTCAGGAGCTCATCGAGCACAGCGACGTCTCGGTCGAAGGCCTGCTGCACGAGCACGAGGTCCATCAGGGGACGCTGCAGCGCGCTAAGGAGGCGCTTCGCGACTTGGGGGCGCGAGCGGTCCTTCGATACCGCCCCGAGCCGATGCCCGAAGAGGGGTCCTGGGACCTCATCGTGACGCTCGGAGGGGATGGCACGCTCCTTTGGGCGTCCCATCTTGCCGACTCCTCGACGCCGATGCTGGCGATCAACAGCGCGCCGGATACGAGTGTTGGCTACTTCTGCGCCGGGGACGGGCACAATGTCGGTGAAGTGCTGGCCGCTGCCCTCGATGGGAGCCTGAAGTCGAGCCGTCTTGCGCGGATGCGGGTCGATGTGGGCGAAAAGCTCATCTCGACACGCGTGCTCAATGACGCGCTCTACTGCCACGAGAGCCCCGCTGCGACCTCGCGCTACATTCTGAAATTCGGCGGCGAGCACGAGCGTCAGATGTCGAGTGGGGTTTGGGTTGGCCCGGCGGCCGGTTCGACCGCGGCGCTTCGCTCGGCTGGTGGCAAGGTGCTCCCGATAGGCTCGCAGAAGATACAGTTCGTCATCCGCGAGCCCTACCGCGGCGTCGACCACAAGTATCGGCTCGTCAAAGGCATGTTCGCGCGCGACGAGGTGCTCGAGATCACCAGTCGCATGACCAAGGGCCGGATCTTTCTCGACGGTACCCAAAAGGTGTACGCCATCGGTATTGGCGACCGGATTCGTCTGACTTTATCCGACGAGCCACTCACACTCATGGGCCTGCGGCGGCGGACCGACGGCTCGAGGCAGATCCCGGCGTTGAAGTAAATTGACCAGCGAAACACCAGAGCGTTAGGTAGTAGTCTGTGCCGCGCTATCGAAGCCACATCGCCCTCACGGTCTGGCCCCTCGCCGTCCTTTTCGTCTTGGAGCTGGCCCGGCTTTGGCCTGCACTCCGCGGTGCAAGGTCGTTTGCCGAAGGGTCGCCCGCGAGCTGGCTTTCACTCCTCACCTGGACGGTGCTGGTCTTGGGCTCCCTTGGAGCCTATGTGCGAGGTTGGAGCATTCTCGGGCCGGAGGCCGCCGGAAGCGCCGGGCCGTACCGTTCGAATGGCTGCTGGCGGGTGCAGAAGCTGGCCGGCGGGCTTGCGTGGGCTCTTGTCGTCTCACAGCTCGTCCTGCACTGGGTCATGACCGTCCGAGTGGGGCCGGTCGCGATCAGCCAGTACGAGCTATTGCGCGATTTTCTGTCACGCCCAGCCGTCCTGGTCTTTTATGTGCTCGGGCTCGGGGCGCTCGGTCTCTTCTTGTCGCAGGGAATCGCGGCTTCGTTTCGCGCATGGGGTCTCGCGCAGCGGCCTGAAAGTTCACGCTGGCTCGAAATCGCCAGTACCTTGACGTCGGCTGTGATGTTGCTGATGGCGATCAACGTCCTGAGTCACTTCGTGACCGGGCGCGCATACTGGATGGGCCCGTGAGCGTCGCGCGAATCTACGCCATTGCCCTGAACACCTATCGCGAAGCCGTGCGCGACCGCGTTTTGTTTGGGGTTCTCGTCCTTGCGGCGGCCGTCCTCGCGCTGACCTTGGCGCTGGGGGAGCTTTCGCTCGATCAGCAAATGCGCGTCGTCACCGATCTCGGGCTCGCGTCGATCTCGTTGTTTTCGGTGGTGGTTGCGATTTTCCTCGGCTCCTCACTTCTCTACAAAGAGATCGAGCGGAAGACGCTGTACGTGATTCTTCCCAAGCCGATTGCGCGCTTCGAATTCTTGCTGGGTAAGTACTTCGGTATCGTTTCGACCTGTTCGGTGTTCATCGCGATCATGGGGGCCCTTCAGCTCCTGGTGACCGCCATTCAGGCAGAGGCGTCGATCACGCTCGTCATCGCCGTGCCGGTTGCCTTGCTGGTCAGTCTCGGCGTTGCCTTTCTGGTCGCCAAAGACCGAACGCTGGTCGTGCCGATTTGGTCCCTGGTTGCGCTCGGCGCGTCGGCTTGGATTTGCTCGACGGTGGATGTCCAGCTCTTCCAGTTGCTCGCTTCCCTACTTCTGAGCCTAGGCGAAGTGCTCATTCTGACTGCGGTAGCGCTCTTGTTTTCGTCTTTTTCGACTCCCTTTCTCACCGGCGCGTTCACTTTCGGGGTTTGGCTGGTTGGCCGAGCGGCACACGACATGGTGGCGATGGAGACTCGGGTTCTCACCCCTGCGATGAAGACCCTGCTCCGTTGGCTGGCCGAGTTCCTTCCCAACTTCAATCTCTTCGTCCCGGGTCGAAACACCCTGGTGACCAGGACCGCCGCCTACGGCGAACCGCTGACCTACCTTGCAACGTCGATGGGCTACGCGATCCTTTACGCCGGAGCCACGCTGTTCATCGCTGCTCTGATCTTCCGTCGCAGAGACTTCTTGTGAGCTCCGTGTGGGCGCGTTCTGGCATCGTGGCTGGGATCGCGATCATCGCCGTGCTCGCACTGCTCTTGGGGCGCGTCGCGTCCGAGTCTCGCAAGGAGCTCGCCGCGGCGAACGCCTACCGCCGCGACGGTGGTTCCGGCCGTGCAATCGAGCACTACCGCCGCTCCATTCGATGGGCCCTGCCACTGAGCCCCTACCACGCCGAAGCGATTTCCGAATTGGAGTCCCTCGCCAAGGAGCTCGAGGCCGAGGGAGACACCGACCTTGCGCTCTTGGCCTGGCGGTCGCTCTCGGGCGGGATTGCGGCTACTCGGACGCTCTACTCGGGCTCCCACCCGGCGCGCGAGAATGCGAACGATCGGATTGCGCGTCTGCTCGCCATGGATCGGAGCGCTGCCGTCGACGCTCGTCTGAGCACCGAGCAGTTAGCCGCCGACCATCGCCGCCTCCTGCGCGATGAGGTGTCTCCGGATCCGTTCTGGGGGATCGTACTCTTGTTGGGAATGGCCGTCTGGGTTGGGGCGTTGGTCCTTTTGGCGCGGCGCGGTTTCGATTCGTCTGGACGCTTTCACTGGGCGACCGCGCGCGGCCCGGTCTGGGGCGCCCTGCTGGGCTTCGTTTCGTTTGCTGTAGGACTGCTCTTCGCCTGAAGTTGCCCGAACTGGGGCCACGGGGTAACAGGGGGCGTCGTGGATAGCATCCGAATCGTTGGGGGAAACAGGCTCGTCGGCTCGGTGCCGATCAGCGGTGCGAAGAACGCGGCGCTCCCCATCATGACGGCGGCCCTCTTGGCCGACGGTGAGCATGTCTTCCGCAACGTCCCCAATCTGCGGGACGTCCATACCATGACGCGCCTTCTACAGCGGCTCGGTGCGCAGGCGGACTACGAGGACGGCCAGGTGCACGTCAACCTGTCTGGCGCGATCGAGCCTACGGCACCTTACGACCTCGTGAAGCAGATGCGCGCCTCGGTTCTGGTGCTCGGTCCGCTCGTTGCGCGCTGCGGCCGCGCTATAGTCTCCATGCCGGGCGGCTGCGCAATTGGAGCGCGACCCATCGACCAGCACCTCAAGGGACTCTCCGCGATGGGTGCGGTGGTCGAGTTGCACCATGGCTACGTCGAGGTGACCGTCCCCGGTGGCCGACTGAAGGGCTCCGACATCAGCTTGGACTTCCCGACCCACACCGGGACCGAGAACCTCATGTGCGCGGCGGTCTTGGCCAAGGGGCGGACCACGCTCACAAACTGTGCCCGCGAGCCGGAGGTCGAAGAGCTGGCCCGCGTCTTGAACAAGATGGGCGGGCGCATCGAAGGCGCTGGAACGACCGTGATCTCGATCGAGGGCGTCGAATCACTTCACCCGATCGACCACGCGATCATTCCAGATCGCATCGAAGCCGGGACCTTCATGGTTGCTGCTGCTGCGACCGACGGCGACCTACTTTTGCAAGGCGTGGGCTTCGAGCCCCTCGAAGCGGTGATCGCGAAGCTCCGGGAAGCAGGCGCAGGCGTCGAGCGCGAAGGTGACGGAATCCGCGTCGTTGGTTCGCGTCCGATTCGCCCGACCGACGTGATCACGCAGCCGCACCCTGGTTTCCCGACCGACATGCAAGCGCAGTTCATGATGTTGATGTGCCTGGCAAAAGGCACGAGCCGAATCACCGAAACGGTATTCGAAAACCGCTTCATGCACGTCTCGGAGCTCAACCGGATGGGCGCCAAGATCCAGGTCAATGGCCGAACCGCGACCGTACAAGGTGTGGATAAGCTCGAAGGTGCAGAGGTGATGGCCACCGACCTTCGCGCGAGCGCTTCGCTGGTCGTAGCGGGGCTGGTTGCCGAAGGCACCACCTACGTCCGGCGGGTCTACCACCTCGATCGGGGCTATGAGCACATCGAGGAGAAGCTGGCTCCGCTTGGAGCCCAGATCGAGCGAGTAGCTGGAAATGCCTAGACGCAACAAGGACACCATCGTCATCGCCGTTCCCAAGGGGCGGGTTCTCGAACAGCTCAGCGACCGGCTCGAGCAAGCGGGTATTCCGACCGACGCGCTGACCGCGAAAAGCCGCAAGCTCGTTCGCGAGGACAAGGAAACCGGGCTGAGTTATCTCTTGCTCAAGCCCGACGACGTGCCGACCTATGTCGAGTACGGCGCGGCCGACCTCGGCATTGTGGGCCGTGACGTGTTGATGGAGCGAAACTACGACGTCTTCGCGCCGGTCGACCTCGAAATCGGCAAATGCCAGATGATGGTCTGCGGCCGTCCAAAGGAACCCATCGCCGGCAAAGGAGAACGCCCCCTGCGCGTCGCCACCAAGTTCCCGCACATCGCCGAGCAATACTTCCGAGCCAAGGGCACCGCCGTAGAGTTGATCTTTTGCCAAGGCTCCGTCGAGCTCGGTCCCTTGACCGGCCTCGCCGACGTCATCGTCGACCTCGTGGAAACCGGCGAAACGCTTCGCCAGAACGGGCTTGTCCCGCTCGAGAAAATCGCGGACATCAGTTCGGTGGTGATCGCCAATCGCGCAGCCCTGAAACTTCGTCGAAGCAAGATCCAGCCGATCCTCGACGCACTTCGCGGCTAGGCCGAACGATGCCCCGTCTACGTACTGCAACCAACCCATCCTGGATCGACGTCGTGCTCGACGACCTCGACGCCTTCCTCGTCGACCACGCCGCCTGTGAGCGAAAGGCCTCGGCGACGGCACTCAAGCTGGTCTCGCACTATTCGGATCGTACCTTGCTCGTGCGCGAGCTGATTCCGTTCGCGCAGGAAGAGCTCGAACACTATGCGCAGGTGATGCAGATCATCCTCGAGCGGGGCCTATCGACGCGCGCGGATGAGAAAGATCCTTACGTCGGCGCTCTGATGCAGCTGATCCAACGCGGTCCGGAGCAGTACTTTCTCGATCGGCTCTTGGTGCTTGGCATCGTCGAGGCGCGCGGCTGCGAGCGTTTTGGCTTGCTTGCTGACGGGCTCGAGCCCGGGCCACTCAAAGACTTTTATGCCGAGATCACCCGTTCGGAGGCCAGGCATCACGGCCTGTTCGTGCGCTTGGCGCGCGAGTACTTTCCAGCGGAGCGCGTGCAGGCCCGGCTGGACGAGTTACTCGACGCAGAGTCCATCATTATCGACCGCCTGCCTTTGCGCGCGGCTGTTCACTGACCGCGTTTTCGAGTACACTGGTCCCCCAAGTTCAGAATTTCTGTGATTGGGAATGCCTGTGTGGCGTTTGGCGTATTGGTCGCTTCTTGCAGCAGTGATGGCGGGGCCAGCTCGAGCGTCCTAGACGGCGGGGTGAGCGCCCCCGAGTACGACGCTGCCGGTCCCGCTTCGGTGGGCGTGTTGACCACGGCGGCCACCGATAACGCCCGGGGCCGGACGCTCCCAATCGAAGTTTGGTATCCGATCGAGTCTTCGGGTACCGCGTCCGGCGTCATCGACTTTGAAACCGATCCCGACCAGCGAGCGGCACTGTCTGGCCTGTTGGACGCGGCGCCCGAGGCTTGTGTTGCCAAGACTACGGCTGCTAGTCGAGACGCACCCGCAAGCGCAGGTGAGTACCCACTCTTCGATCGCCTCGATGGCACCGAGTCTCCGCTCGACAACGGTCTCGTCGATGTCCGGGAGGCCGACATTCGCTTCCTGCTCGACCGCGTCCTCGCGGGCGACGTCCTGCCCAATGGCATCGCGGCCAACGCGGCTCAGGTGGGGATGCTGGGCCACAGCATCGGTTCGGTCACCGCTGGAAGAGTGACGCAGAACGATGCACGAATCGCAGCGGTGATCGGCCTCGCCGCGCCCATGGAAAACCCCTTTTATGGAGAGGTGTCGATCGAGGCGATCGAGGTTCCCTTGGGGCTTCTGGTAGCCACCGAGGACAATTCGATCACGGAGGTCGGCAACTCGTTAATTCGAGAGAATTTCTCGGAGGCCAATACGCCGGCCTACAAGATCGAGCTCGTCGATGCCGGCCACTGGTCGGTCACCAACATCGCCGGGCTGGACGAGCTCTTCGCGCCCGGATGCGAGAATGGCACGAGGCAAACCAACGACGAGCCGTTCACTTACGTCTCGGTCGACTCGGCAAAGGGTCACACCGCTACCTTCGTCACGGCGTTTTTCGCGGGTCACTTGTTGAACGAACCGAGCGCACTGGAGCTCCTGCGCAGCAACCCATCGCCCAACGCAGCTCCGATTGAGGTTCGCGAGTAGCTGGCGTCGCCGGTCGACGTCAGTGCCAGCTCCGCCAGCGCCAGTGACCGTGTCGGCAACAGTGTCAGTGTCAGCG
>JBARTN010000274.1:0-3673 GCA_049645265.1 Polyangiales bacterium | reverse complement strand
TCGGACAGCGTCGAGAACGGCCGAATCGAAGTCGCATACTTCTTCCCCGAGTACGTGCTGAAGTAATCGATGAGCGACTCGATCGAAAAACAGTTGCGACCCCTGGTCGAGCAGGCGTTTGAAGACCGTTCGAAGCTCGAAGCGGTGGAGTACCGCGCTGCAGTCGAGGAGACCATCGAGCTGCTCGACAAGGGTAGAATCCGGGTCGCCACCCGTGGTGACGATGGTGAGTGGACGGTCCATGCTTGGACCAAGCAAGCGATTCTTCTCTACTTCGGCATTCGTCGGATGGAGCGCGTCGAAGTTGGCGCGTACGAGTACCACGACAAGATCCCACTCAAGAAGAACCTCGACCAGCAGGGCGTGCGTGTAGTCCCTCCCGGGACGATTCGCTACGGCGCGCACATGGAGCCCGGCGCGATTCTGATGCCCGGCTACGTGAACATCGGCGCGTATGTCGGCGCAGGGTCGATGGTCGATACCTGGGCTACGGTGGGTTCCTGTGCGCAGGTGGGGAAGGGCGTTCACCTTTCGGGCGGCGTCGGCCTCGGTGGGGTCCTCGAGCCGCCTGGCGCAAAGCCGGTGATCATCGAAGACGGCGCGTTTGTCGGCTCCCGCGCCATCGTCGTCGAAGGCTCACGCATCGGTGAAGAAGCGGTTCTCGGCGCCAATGTCGTCATCACCTCGAGCACGAAGATCATCGACGTCACCGGTCCTGAGCCAGTGGAAATGCGGGGATACGTTCCGCCGCGCTCGGTCGTCATCCCCGGCACGCGAAGCAAGAAGTTCCCTGCCGGCGAGTACCAGATCCCCGTCGCGCTGATCATTGGGCGACGGAAAGCGAGCACGGACAAAAAGGTGACGCTAAACGAGGCGCTCAGGGACTTTGGGATTTCGGTCTAGCAGCGACCAACCGGTAAGATCGGTTATCAGAACAGAGGTGCCCGTGACCAGCCTATCGTTCGACGTCGCCATGCTGGCGACACCTCACATCGACCACTACGCCAAGGCAACGCAAGCCAATTGGCAAACGTACTGTGATCGCCACGGCTATCAATTCGTTTGCTGGCGAGAAACCGTGCTCGACGACATGCATTTGATCTGGTCGAAGATCGAGTGGATGCGGCGCCACATGCGCCAAATGACCGCCGACTGGCTGGTCGTGGTCGACGCCGACACCGTCGTCAACAAGCCAGAGAGAGAGCTCGCCGAGCTCGTGCTCGCACATCCAGAGAAAAATTTCCTGATCTCGGAGGATTGCTCCCGACGGTTTGGTATCCCGGTGCCGCTCAGCCTGCGCGGCGTGATCTCCGCACGCACTCTGCGCCCGCCCAATTGCGGCTTCATGATGATTCGCGCTTCCGAGTTCGGGATACGCTTCCTCGACGAATGGCTCGAGAACGGTCGTGGCAAATTCAAGGACATCGCTGACGTCTTTCCGCGGGAGCAGTGGGTCTTGTGGCTGTCGCTCTTTCGAGAGCAACGTGATCGAATCGCTGTTCTGGGAACGGAAGTCATGAGGATGGGCAACCAGCCCCTGCTCGATCGGTCGACCAACTGGGGCGATGCGTTCGTGCTACACGACAAGCGGCTGCCCCTCTGTAAGTCGCTGAGCGTCTCGGATTTGCCACTATACCCTTGAGTAACGCGACCGCCGGGCCTCGCGATTCCCGTCTTGTCGTCCATCACCCATTCGTGTTTAGATGCCGGATGCGCAGCATCTTTCTACTCTTGGTCGTAGGCCTCCTGATCAGTAGCGACTCGTTCGCCGCCGAAGCCCGTGCGGAGGAAACCCACCAGCTGAGGATCGCGACTTTGGCCCCGCGCCAATCTTCCCTCGGCGAGGTTTATCAGAACCTCAAGATCGAGATGAGGAAGCGCACCAACGGCCAAGTGAACATGAAGATGTACTACGGCGGTGTCGCCGGCGACGAGATCACGGTCGTTCGCAAGATGCGCGTCGGCCAGCTCGATGGCGCTCTGATTACGTCCACGGGCCTCTCCGCGCTCGTTCGGCAGGTGCTCGTCATGGAAGCGCCCGGGCTCATTCGGAGCTACCCAGAACTCGACGCGGTGCGCGAGGATCTGGCACCGCAGCTCGAAGCGATGTTCGATAAGGCGGGGTACAAGCTCGTCGCCTGGGGCGATGCGGGCAAGACTCGGATCTTCTCCAAGCACAAGATCTTCGGACCTTCGGATTTGCGAAACGTGCGGCCCTGGGTCTGGCGTGATTCGGCGACCATGAGGGCGTTCATCAAGGCCTCGGGGGCCAACGGTGTCTTGCTCAACTTGCCCGAGGTCTACTCCGGCTTGCAGACCGGCATCATCGACACGATCATCGCGTCGTCCGTCGCCGTGCTCGCCTTCCAGTGGCATACGAAGCTCAAGACCATGGCCAAGCAGGCCGGTGGTATCGTCACCGGCGCGTTCGTCATCAGGAAGGACCATTTGGCGACGCTTCCCCAAGAGGCTCGAGACTACCTCGATGAGGTCTCCGGCGAGACCGAAGAGATCTTCCGGGTGGAAGGCCGAAAGCTCGACGACGAGGCCGCGGAGACTCTCTCGAAGCGCCTCAAGGTGATCAATCTCTTTCGAGCCCAGCGCCAGTGGGAAGAGGTGCAATTCACGGCACGCGAATCACTCGTCGGCCGGATGTACTCGCGGGCTCTCCTGAGCCGAGTTCAAGAGATCCTCAAAAAGTAGCGCGCAGCGGCTACTGCACGACGACATCGCAGGGGAAGACCGCTTCGAGCGCCGCGTCTCCTCCGCGCCAGTCCTGGCATGCCGACCCGGTGAGCTGAATGGTGCTGCCGTCGACGGCCTGCCATCCTCGCTCGCCGTCGTTGCAGGTGAGCAGCTCCCCGTTCAGACGAACTCTGCCCTCACACGCCTTCGCAATGTCGATGATGCCGTCGGTCAAGCTCACCGTGCAGGGGATGTTCTGGACGACGATTTGCTCGAGGTCTTCCTGCAGCTCCGAGACGCTGTCTGCGGTCCACAGAGTCGCGCCCGAGCCGACACCCTGTCCGGCGTTCGCGAGATCCTGAAGGTGGTTGTCATCGAAATTCACGCCAAGGACGAAGGTCTCGATCCCCAGGTTGAACGCGCGTTCCACCGCGTCGATGCTGTTGTTGCGATCGACGGACCCTTCCTCTTCGTCGCAGCCGTTGGGCGCTCCGTCCGTTGCCAGCAGATAGACGGTCGGTCCTTCCGGTGGCGGCGTGCTGATCAGGGAGCTCGTCACGGCCTCGATGGCCTCGGCGGTGGGCGTAAAGCCGCCGGGACTGTTGGCGGCAAAAGACGCAGCAATGGGATCGGCGTTGCCGAGGCTCTGGCTGAAATCGACCCCGTCGGTGATCGCGCACATCGCGCCGTCGGACATCGACGGAGGATCCTCGCCCGGCTTCCAGTATAAGGTCAGACCGAAGCGCGCAATCGAATCGAGCCGCCGGACCAGACCGTTCGTGCCCACCAAGGCGTCCTCGACCGATTCCCATCGTGCCTCATCGAAGTCGGGATTGGGGGTGCCGGAGTTCGGACAGCCATTTCCGGTGAAGGGGCAGTCGCCTTCGAAATCGCGACGCATGCTTCCGCTACGGTCGACGATGACCATGATGTTGGGGATGACTCGATCCGTCGCCAATTCGAGCTCGCCGCACACCGACCCGTCGGA
>JBARTN010000273.1:0-20863 GCA_049645265.1 Polyangiales bacterium | reverse complement strand
CCTGTTTGGCGTGCGCGAAGCGTTCGACTCGGTCGATGGTGGCCACGAACGAAATCGCCGTGACCGGACCCACGCCGACCGCGGTGCACAATCGTTTGGCGACCTCATGGCTCTTGGCTTGTTCGGCGAGCGCCTTGTCCGCCGCCTTGAGCTGCGCGTTCACCGAGCGCATCACCTCGAGCAGCGGCGCCATCTGGTCTCGCAGGGCTTCGGGCAACTCGAGCTCGCCCACGCGCTCTGCAAACGTGGCTCCGCCGCCGCTTCGCATTCGGTAGCCATGCTGCCTCAGCAACGCTCGAATCAAACTGATGTGCCGGGTCCGCGTTTGTACCAGCGCTTCGCGTACCGCCACCTGGGCTCGAAGCGCACGGCTCGCCTCCGAGCTCCGATGCGCCGGCCGATACGCGCCGAGCTCGCAGGCCTCGCAAAGGGCCCGCGCATCGCGTCGGTCGGTTTTCACTTTGCGGCTTCGCTGGGCGTACATGGGCGCAAAGTTCGGGTCGGCCACAATCACTTCGTGCCCGAGCTCCTCCAAGCATCGGGCCACCCACTCGCTTTCGGTCGACGACTCGACCAGGATGCGGGCCTTGTCGCGTTTCCCAAGCCACTTCGCAAAGCTGTCGCGGTCGGTGCGGACCCGCCGCTCGATGAGCTGCCCGGTTTCGGTCCGGATGCAGACTTGGCTTGCGTTTTTGTGCACGTCGATTCCAATATGGTCCATGGCTGGCCTCCACTTGCGGCGCTAGACCGCGTTTGTTGTGTGTGGGGCATCTTGCCACCACGTCGTGGCGGCCAGCCGCTTCATCTCATCTATGTGGTCACCGAGAACTTCGGCTTGGGCAAGCTTGAAGTCTCGTGGGCACGTGGAGAGCATTCAAGTGCGGCCGCAGCGCCTGGCGCCCACGGTTGAGGTCGAAGCCTGGCATTTAACTACACGCCGCCACTGGCGCGTAGTTCGAAGGTTTGAGAGTCAGCGAAAGAGATGGACCGGCCGCGTGCTAGCACGGACGCAGCACGAAACCGACCGCGCCAGGTTCCTTCGCGAGCCTTAACTACCGCGAGCATCTCAGCTATCTTGGGAGCATGACCGCGCTTGCTGTGCACGCTTCCGCGTTGGGTGTTCTCTGTTGAAAGTCTCAGACAAAGGACTGCTGACACGCTGCCTTGCGCGGCTCGGATACGATCACCTGTTCGCACACTCGGGCCCCGGCGATTTCCTTGTGGTCTACGGCTCCCTTATGCGCGGTCAGCCTTTTCGCTCTCAGCTAAACCTGGAAGAATCGTTGAAGTTCGTGGAGGTTCGAGCGATCGCAGGAGCCCTTTACGACCTGGGCGACTATCCGGCCTTCGTCCACGCGCCTGGCGTCGTCCGCGCCGAGCTGTACCGGATACTGGACATCTCGGTTCTTTCGAGACTGGACGAATTCGAGGACTACGATCCATCGGCTCTTGAACAGTCGCTCTATCGCCGGACAGCGATCGAACTACCGCGATACACGAACGCCCTCATTCAGAGACTCTTCAGGGAGCCAACAATCGATGCGTGGATCTATGTCTACAATCAACCACTCGACGACAAGAAGAAAATCGGTGCCCGATCATGGCCCGAGCATCTGGCTGCGAGGCGCGTGGCAGACGGCCGAAGCCGAGGGCACTGATCCACGAAGCTCTAGATGAATCGACTTGAGCCCATTTCGACGTGCTTCCGTCCTCTTCGGCGCCAAGGGAGGCCAGGCGACGTCTCGAACGCCTTGCGCAGAGCGCGAAGCTGTACGACCTTGTCGACCGAGTAGCGTTGATCGTGGATCCGAAAATCCCCACCGAGGACACCCCCTGTGAGGTCCTGTCAAGATGGCTACGCACCCTGCCGAGCGGGCTCGGCCAACAGATCGCTGGGTACGTGGTCGACGGGTCACCTCACATGCGGAATGGAAAGGCCCGAGGTTCCCACCGCTCAATCGAGATGTTGACCAGTTACTTGGAGCGGTGCACCAAGGAACCCTTCGAAGACGCGATGGGGGCTGCATCTGTTGCGGGAATGATCGATGTACTCTTTGCTAGCCGATCAACACGAGAGGATTGGGATCGCACGAGAGAGACGCAGGAGCGACTCGTGGCCAAGGCGCTCCGAGAAGGGCAACCCGAGTTCGCCGCGTTTGTTCGGGATCAGCTCTCGAAGCTGGAGTCTCATGGGACCGAATGGTGCGCAGCAGCGAGTACTTGGTCCGATTTGCGACACGGCGAGCTGTCACCGAGGCACCTCGACGGCTTCATACTCAGTTTCTACAGCGACGATCAGATGCCCGATTTTATCCGGTCGGGGAAACGATGAAGCGTCCAACGACGCGAGCGGCGCCCACCGCGCTAGAAAAGTCGGTCCGGAGATAGTCGTTTTGAGTCGCTCTCAATCGAGGAGCTCGTACACATCCAGCCCCTGGCGCACGAGTTGTAGACGCTCCTGGCACGCTTCCCGACTGATGTAGCGAGGCAAAAATTTCGGTGCCTCGAGCACTTTGCGGCTCTGGAGCTCGCGCACGACAGGAATGTGCTTGGCGGCGATCTTTCCAATGAAGAGTGGTTCGAACTCCCCCCCATCGCGGAGATACTCGAGGACGGTGAGGAGCCCCCGAAGGTAGATGCAGTCTTTGACGAGGCCTCCGCCTCGGTAGATGCGGATCGTGATGTTGAACGCCTGCTGTCGAGCGAAGCCATATCGACACAAGAGGCGAAACACATCGACGAACGACGCCCCATTGGCGACCGCATCGGAGCCAACTACCCGTGCCGCAAGCGTACGTAGTCTTGCAGGCGTCATCCCACCGGCCAGATACTCAGCGAGTACGGCGAGTCCCTCTTGGAGCTCTTCGTATCCCGCGAAGCCGCTCCGGAGCTGAGTGAAACGCTGGGCCTTGCCATTGAAATACGTGACCAAATGTGTTCCGATCTCGTGCTGAATGAGCGCGTCGACGCGGGTCACTGGAATCCTAGAGCGCGAAGGAACCAGTAGGCGGTCTTGCGATACCATGAGGCCCGAGCTCATCCCGGGTATCACTTCGACGGTCGCATCGACGCCGTTCCAAATGCGACGATAGTGAGCAACCTCCGCTCTAGCGCGCTTTGCAAACTCCTCGGCCGAGATCGTGCCACCTCCACCCGGGGCTCGCGTTGTGCTCGGGATCCGCTCGAGGATTTCTTCCGCTGATCGCAAGAGTTCCTTCGAGACGCGCCCATAGAGCAGGAGGCTTCCGAGCAGAAATCGCGGAGTGCCGCGATCAGTCAGCATCGTCAGTTGTCGATCGAGTTCCTCTTGCTTCTGGCTGAACAGAAACGAGATCGTGGGGTCCTCAATTCTCTCCAGCGGAATCGAATACAGCTTGCGCTTTGCCAGAACGGGATCGATTGAAAGGGGGCGATACCGAAATGGAGGCACCTTTTCAAAACCGCCCCGGCGAAAACCGCTCCACAGCGCCTCGGTATTGATTGGGTTGATCTCAAGCAATAGATCAAAGCCCGACGCGACTTCGTCGAGTCGAGCGTCGACGTCCCAAACCGCCTTTACGACCGCACGGCGCCCTAGGGAGTGGAAGTCTTTGGGGTGAAGGCTCGTGTCGCGCTCGGCAAAGTGAAAGAAAGTATGCTTGAGCGCCCGGCCGAGTTGGCGCCGGAGACTCTTGAGCACGGCCGGGTACACTTCGCTCCCACCGGCCATCTGATAGATCGGTTCAACTTCAATCGTGATCTGCGCGCAGCCAAGCCGTCGCATGACGTCGTTCTTCAAGAGGGGGCGGTCGCGATGAGGAAATGCGCCCCCGTTCTGGACGACTTCGACAGCCGCGGGCCGTCCACTGATGTCGACCGCCTTCAGATGCCGTTCCAGCACCTCGATGATGGAGTCGATGTTGTAGCCCGGCGCCGAACTGAACAATCGAAATGCGGGATGGGGATTCTCTTTTGAGCTTTCGACAACGGGAGGATGTTCCGGTGGACGAGAACAGACCGCTACAATCAGAAATTGGTTGCCAAAGGCCGGACGAATCGTCTCGGCCAGCACATGGACCAGCACTGCGGCCTGTTTGCGACCGCCTTTGTCGGCGGAGGTGTAGAGATAGGAGGCCTCGGTGGTCACCAATTGACTCGTGCCCGCGTCCCGTCGGTCGTCAGGCTCGACATGGACTGCGATGAAAGGCAGAGGTCGGTCGACGTGGAGCCTTCCGTAGCCCGGGAGGGTTCGCCGCAATGGCGCTCCGCCCGCTACCCGCTCCCGGATGGCGTCGGCGATCGCCTCGGTCTTCGAACCGGGGGTCTTCTCCGACAAGTTCGCCGACCCCTTTTTGGATCGCGTGCCGGATGCCTTGGAGCGTGCTGCTTTGGATCCGTTACCGTCCATGGGTTAGATGATTGCCATGCCGACGTTGTCGAACTGTCGTCGGTAGTAGTCCATCGCGCGGGTCTTGCGCTCGAGAGCTCGCATCACCGCCTCGGCGAAGTTGACGCCCTCGAACTTCTGCGCACTACCGAGCCCACCGGGACTAAAAACATTGATCTCCATCAGCTTGTTGCCAACGATGTCGAGACCCACCAAGAACATCCCGTCACGCATCAGCTTTGGCCTGACCATCTCCACCAATTCGAGCGCTTCGGGACCGATCTCGGCGCGCGCCAAGCTTCCGCCGGCATGAATGTTCGATCGCATATCGCCGCCCTGGCGAATGCGGCGGAAGGCGGCGTACTTCCCTCGATGACGAAGGGCCTCACCGTTCATGACGAACAACCTAGTATCCCCTGCGGCAGCAGCAGGCAGGTACGCCTGGGCGATCACGAAACCGTCGCGCGATACGGAATCGATCATTTGGTTCAGGTTGGGCACGTCCTCCGGACGTACGAGAAAGACGCTTTGTCCACCTGAACCCTGAAGAGGCTTGAGCACGATCGTTCCGTACTCCTTTGCAAAGGCCTTGATGTCGGCCCGATCTCGAGAAATGATCGTCAATGGGCGAACCTCTGCCGGAAACGTCTGGAAGTACATCTTGCTCGTGGCCCTCGCGAGCCCGTCGGGATCATTCAGAACGACCACGCCATGACGCATCGCGACACGGCCAAACTGGATGCCTATATTGGTCGCCCATGGTCGTGCGACCGCGTCGATCGACGGGTCGTTGCGAAGCATGAGAATGTCCAAGTCATCCACGGTCACGCGCTTCTCAATCGCAGCCTTTCCTTGAAGGTCCTTCAGAAACGAGGCGCCATTCTTGTAGATCCGCTTTGGGACCGACCTCCCGTGAGCGCGGATCTTCTCGTCGGCGTCATAGGCAAGGTCGCCCAGGCCCATGACCCATATATCGTGGCCCATCTGTCGTGCACGCATCCCAAGACGAGTGGTGGTATATCCCGCCTCCTCAGTCATCACATCATTGACGACGAAACCGATGCGCATGGCCCGGTGGGGTGTACTGACGTCCCTCTTCGTCTCTCGTTTTGCTTTTTTGGTTGACTTCAGCGCAGCCAGCACCGGTTCAACCGTAGATGCTAGTGCCCGCTGAATGTTGTCCACAGCCTCACGGTTGGCTTCACCGTTCCACTCATCCATGAAGAACTTCTTCACTTCTATCGCTAGAACACACCCGGTCTCAGGAAAATTCTCGTGGACCCATTGTGGCAACTGCCGGCCAACAAACTTCACATTCTCTCGGACGTCGAGCCGCCGCCCTTGAAAGTCGTAGTTGGAGAGTGTGTCGATGAACGCGTCGACGACGGGCGCCCAATAAGCACGGTTCATCCTGCCTGTGCCGACATTGACCTCGGGGTTCTTTTCCGGATCCGCCTCGGGACCATCCGACCCGTCTCGGCGATGGTTGTAGCTGTGTAGGTCGAAGACCACGAAGGCGCCGTATTCTCGTTCGAGGCCGACTAGCACCTCGCGCAGCGCCGCGTAGTACGCATCGTACTCCGCGAGAGATCGATCGACGATGCCCTGACTGAGAGGCTCTTTCCAGATATCGAGGCCCCAGGCATCGTCCGGACCGAGATAGACCGCTTCGTGTCGTGCCCGATTCAGGTCGACTTCGAAGCGCGAGCGCATGGCGACGAAGCGCGTCGGCGCGATCGACGTCCATTCGCCCGTAAATGGATCCTCCTCGCGGAGGCGGTCTTGATCCGGCAGTTTCGCCAGGTCACGCACCTCGGCGCGAAGTTCATGTCCGTTGTGCGACGCGACCGCGACAAAGGGGCCCTCACCCAACACTTGGGTCCATCCGCGTTCAAAGCCCTCCTGCATCCATCGGTCCTTCCTGACCAGTGGCCAGATGTTTGTTGTCCTCGATCGCCGGAGACTTCGCAACCGGATTCCGGAAGCCGGGGTGTGGCTTCGACGCCAATAGAGTTAGGACTAAGGTGGGGTTCCGATCTCGTCGTCGTCAGGCGGTCGCTGAAACCGAAGGCGTCGGATCCGATGGCGATCTACCTGTAGGACCTTGGCGAGATAGGGGCCGACGGCGACCTCGTCTCCCGGTTTTGCGAGGCGGCCGAGGAGTGCGGTCACGTGCCCGCCGATCGTGTCTTCCTCCTCCGAGTCCGCCTCGTCGAGCTCGAAGTCCAACCTGTCGCATGCCTCTGGGACCGACATCCGACCCGCGATTTCGTACACGCCCTCGGAAATTTCGTGGAACTCCCTCTCGAACTCGTCGAACTCGTCGCCGAGGGGTCCTACGATTTCCTCGAGCGCGTCCTCGCGAAATGCGAGGCCAATTGCGGTGCCCCGCTCGTCGATGACCGCGGCGCAGTGCTGCCTCTTCGATTGCAGCTCGAGAAGAAAGTTCGGAAGTGACATCGTGTCGGGCACGAAGATCGCGTCCCTCGCGACGGCTTTGAGATCGACCGGTTGCTTTTCTAGGACTCGCTGCAGGACGTCCTTGGTGTGTACGAACCCAATGATCGTGTCTAAGCCTTGGTCGCAGAGAGGTAGGCGGCTGTGCCCGCTGTCGCGGATGACTTTCATGTTCTGCTCATCGCTGTGTGCAAGCGACAGAAACTCGGTATCGATGCGGGGCAGCACGATGTGCCGCACCTCGAGCTCGATGACGCGGAAGACGTTCTCGGTGACTTCGTGCTCGAGCTTCGAGATGTGCCCCGCCGCCCATGACAGCGCAAGTATCGACCGGATCTCTTCTGAGGTGTGGGTCCCCTCGTGGCCGTGATCGACAGGCAGACCGGCGACACGCAGCATCCAGTTGGAGAGGCTGCTAATGATCGCGATGAACGGCCGGAACAGAAACGCGAAGGCCCGGAGCACGAACGCCGTCCGAAGGGCAGTCCCTTCTGCACGACGAAGCGCCCACATCTTTGGCGCCTGTTCACCGAGCGTCATGTGCAGCACCGTGATCACGGCAAAAGCCAGTGTGATCGAAAGGACCGATACCCAGGTCGCGCCCTCGCTGACCTCGACTCCCAGGGCGCGCAGCGCCGCCGTGATGAGAACGGAAACCGCGGGTTCCCCGAGCGCGCCGAGGATGAGGCTCGCCAGGGTGATGCCGAGCTGACACGCGGATAGGTAGAGATCGAGATGACCGAGGATGTGCTGGACGATTCGGGCCCGCCGGTCCCCCTCCTTGACCAGGGCGTCGACGCGCGCTCCACGGACCTTCACCAGCGAAAACTCGGTCGCCACGAAGAAACCGTTAAGCACCACAAAGAACAGAGTGGCGCCGAGTCGCCAGGCGATCCCCAACGCGTCCAGTTGGGCATGGGCCTCGTTCAACCTACACCCGGTCTCTTTCTCGCCGGCGATCGTCCCTCCAGTCGGGTGTCGCAGTTTCTGGGCTCATGCGATCGCAGGGTAGTGCCATCGAGGTCAATGCACACCCAACCCTTTCGGAGGCAGATCGGCCCGTGGTTTGCTCTGGGCGTGGCCGGTCTAGATCGGCTAAGACCCAGCGAGCATTCCCGAAAGCAGCGTGGCTAGCCCGAGAAACGTGAAGAACCCGACGACATCGGTCACCGTCGTCAGAATGATCGAGGAAGCCGTCGCTGGATCGCGTTTCAGCTTGACCAGAACAACCGGGATCGTCGCTCCTGCAGCCGAAGCAGCGACCATTGAGATGATCATGGAGATGAACATGACCAAGGCCAGCCCTGCGTTGCGGCTCCAGAAATAGACGCCAACCGACGTCACGACCGCGATCGCGATGCCGTTCACGAAACCGACGACCAGCTCCTTCATGAGGACGCGATACGCTTGTGAAACACGGAACTCTCGCAATGCTAGGCCGCGCATCGTGACCGCGAGAGCCTGGGCTCCGGTGTTGCCGGACTGACCGGCCACCACAGGAAGCAGAACCGCCACGGCTGTGAAGCGAGCGATCGTGCCTTCGAAAAGGCCGACGACCGAGGCTGCGAGGAACGCGGTCACCAGATTGATATGCAACCACGGCAGTCTGCTTCGCACGCCAACACTTGGAGGCGAAAGCGCGCGTTCCTCTTTGGAGCCACCCACCATCTGCTGCAGGTCCGTGATGGCGTCCTCTTGTGCGGCTTCGACGAGGCCGACTTGTCGAATGATGCCGACCACGCGATTCTGCAAGTCCACCACGGGCAGACTCGATAGCTGATACTTGTTCAAGAGCTCGACCACTTCTTCGCGGGACGTCATCGGATGAACGAAGACAACCTTTGGGCTCTTCAGCTCTGCCAACTGCTGGTCCGGCTCTGCGCCGACGACGTCTTGTAGACGCACCACGCCATTGAATGATCCTTCCTCATCCGTGATGACGAGATCTGAAATCCTTCGATCCCGGAGCTTCTGAATTCGCTCCAGGGCCTCCCTGACAGAGTCCTCCCTGCTGAAAATCGCCACCCGCGCATCCATGATGTTGCCGGCGGTGCCTGGCGGGAACGCCAGGATGCCCTTGATTTCCTCAGCTAGAGACTTCGAAATCGCACCGAGCAGGAGGGACTGTGTCTCCTCGGGAAGCCGTGCCAGTAGATTCGCCGCGAGCGCCGGATCGAGGGCGGACACGAGGTGTTGCACCCCTTGCTCTCCGGCTGCCGCAAGGATCTTCGCCGCGTGGTCGGCTTGCATGTAGCCAAGGACCCTTGCCGTCGTTTGCGGCGATTCGGCAGCGAGCACGGAAGCAACTTCTTCGGGGGCCGCACTCTCCATTTGCCGCGCGGCCTCCCCAGGATGCAAGCGCAAGAAATTCCGCACCACCTCCCGGACGGCGATGGTCACGAGCGCCCCCGGTCGGGCTCGATAGATCCCAATACAACTGCGGAGGCCGACTCGACCAGTCCGCGCAGCCCGAGGCCGTAAAGCTCACCGAGGGCTGCCGCGGTTTGAGCGCCGTGATCCTCGAGCCGCGTTTCGACCAATCGCTCTTCTAGCTTTCGGACCGACTCGTACCGGACAACGCCGACGAAACGCCCGCCGGTTTCGACAACGGGCAGTGCATGGAATCGCCTCCACGCCGGGTGCGCCACGACAGCCTGCCAACTGGCCCGCGCTGGAACGGATTCCACGGGACGGACCGCGATCAGTCCGAGGAGCTGATCGGGCCTGGCTTCCATGAGTTCCGGTATGCTGACGACTCCCAGGAGCGTCTGATCCTCGGCGACCACATACATGTAGTACAGCGCGTGCTTTGCGCTCTTACGGAGCCGGTCCAGCGCGTCACGAGCAGAGACACTTTCCGCGACCGCGAGCACTTCAGGATCCATGAGAGCGCCAGCGGTGTCCTCGGAGTACCGAAGCAGACTCGTCGTTGCTTTCCGTGCCTTTGGGCTCAGAGATTCCATGACTCTCGAACGTCGTGCCGAGCCCATCGCGCAAACAACCGTGGCAGCGATGTCGTGACGGGTGGCAGAGAGAGCCCTCGCAGCCTTCTCCACTTCGACCAACTCGAGGGAGCTCGCCGCCGACACTGGGGCAAGCCATCGAAGTAGCTCAGCCAACCTATCGAAAGGAAGCTCCGCCATCACCTCTGCGGCATCTGAAACCGACATCGATTCCAAGACTCGCGCTACCTCGCCGGGATGTGCATCTGTGAATGCGTTGAGCAGCCTGGCTTCAAGTTCCACGGGGGTCCTCCTGACTCAAGAGCACACAGCGGCTATCGGCGAAATCTCGACCTGGAATCGAAATCTCGCCATCTGCGCTCTCCAAGAAAACGGCAGTCCTGGTCGTCCTCACGATGCGACCTTCGTCGGAGCCGAGACGGACCACTTGACCGATACGGTACGACTTGTTCACGTAGTGCATCGCGAGAATGTCCGCCACCACTTCGCGGGCTCCGAGACCAAACGCCAACGCCGCTGCTGCGAGAGCAGCCGCCAACAAGATCACGAACACGGCACTCAGGAGCGATACGTCCAGTCCCAGCTGCCCTGCGGCGATGAGGGCGGTGGCAACCACGATGGACAGTTGCGCAAACCGAGCCAGACCGCGGGCTTGCGACGCTGGCATCCGAATTGCGGTCTTGATGATCGCGTTCCGCGCGAGGCGGCCCGCGACGATGCCGCCGAACACGAGCACAACGGCAAGAGCCAATCTCGGCAGGTGGCCAGCAAAGCCGCCTATCCATCTGCTGAAGACTGGAATACCGAGCGCATCGATGGCAACCATCAAGGTCGTCAACAGGATTAGCCAGTACACGCCGCTCGCTGCAACGTTTCCCGCGCCTTGGTCGTCCACTGCTTCGTTCCATGCCGCGCGGGTCGTACCAGGGGGGATCTGCACCGCCAGCCTTCGGAAGAGCCGTCGGACGACCCTTCGCAGCGTCCATGCCAATCCCCATCCGAGGATCAAAACGATGGCAGCCGTGAGAAGATTTGGAAGTGCCGTGATCAGGCCTTGCTTCGCTTGGGCGGCCAAAGACAGCAGTTGATTTGGCGTGTTGTCGAGGTTCATGAGGCTCCTCCTGGCGGAGCCTGGTCTGTCTCCAGGCTCCAGTTTCCTGACCTCGGTCTCCGAGGCCAGGTCCGAGAGCGAGTGTACTCCAGGGGCTCCTCGTCCTGCTTGAAGAACTCCGAAATGCCTCAGGCTCATTGGGCAGCGTGCTGCAGCCGGCGTCACAAGACGCCGACGCCTTTAGGGCAGGTTCCTGGAACGGTGGCGATCAGTCGTCGCTTGCGGTGACGTTACGGTCCTCTGCCCAGGAAGCTTCGTCGGTGCCGGTTGCCATCTCTTCGCCGACCGAGATGATCGAGAGCTGGCCCGAATCCAAACCAAGCGAGCGCATGTAATTGCGAACAGCGCTCGCGCGTCGTTCGCCGAGTGCGATGTTGTATTCCTCGGTGCCACGCGGATCGCAAGCGCCGGTCAAAAGCAGGCTCACATTGGGGTCTTGAGCGCGGAAACACTCGACTGCCTTCTGGATCGTCGCTCGAGCCGTGCCGTCAAGCTCTGCTGAATCGAAGGCGAAATACACAGTCTGCAGCTCGCACCGCACCTCTTCGACCTCTACCGGCTCGGGCTCGGGCTCTGGGGGAGGCGCTTCGGCCCCTGCGGTTTCCTCTGGCTCGGGCTCTTCTACCTCTTTCTTACAGCCAGCAAACGCAGCTGTACTCAAGGCGACACAGAGGGAAATCGCGAGAAAGAAATTCGGATGTATCTTCATGGTCTTGCTCGATCGTTGTGGCGCGACGCGCGTTAGCTCGCGAAGCACGAATCGTACCACAAGCGGGTGACAACCTAAGTGAGGAAAGAAGCCCCAGATTCCTGAGGCCTCGAAACGCGGTTTCCACCTCAGCGCCAGATATGCGCTCTGATGCGCGTAAGCGGTGCAAAGAACGCGCGCGGCAGTTCATACGCAATCGAGGGGCTCGCCGACCTAGCAGAAGCGGCTCATAGTGACCGCATGGCTAGGGCATTCCTGGTGCTGTTTGGAGTAGGGGGTATCGCGTGGGCGATCCTCACTCTTTATGCGACGCAGTTCTTGGCCGCCCGCATGGGTTTCCGGCTGACCGACGACGACGGAATGATCGAGTTCTTTGGTCTCAACGCCGGTTTGTGGCCTGCGGTGGGCGTCCTGGCGCTGGCCGGTGCAGCGTTTGCGCGGCTTCGGATTACCGCAATCGTCACGATTTTCGTGTGCCTGGCTGGGACGGCGGTCGGACGGGTGGTCGGCATGCTCCAAGGCGCCGAGCCGGGCCTGTACACCTATGTGGCGCTTGGATTCGAAATCGCCGGCGCTCTGCTCGCAACGCTCGCGTACGGCTCAGAAAAGCGCGAGGCTACCCTCAAGGCTAGAGCGGCCGCACAAGAGCACCGAGCCCCCGTCGGCCCTGCACCGCAGGCGCCCCGCACTTAGCAACGAGCGGAACGTAGCTGGCTGGTATGCGTCTTCGTAGAAGTGTACGAACGCGACGTCTTCAGGGACTGCTCTGGACCGGTATTTCAACCAGCGTATTGCTCAACTGAAACTCGAACACTCGCTCGGTTTCGATCGTCTCAGTGCCATCGACGGACGTGACGGTCAGCTTGCTCTGTGACTCGCCGCGTGGCGTCGCTTCTGTGCTCAAAGCGTGCAGGTTGTTGATGATCTCGCCCGCACCTGTGGAGCTGTACGATTCGACGGCAATGGTCAAACCGTCTTCCGGGAATGAAACGGTTTGCGGCAGGGCGGTCTGCTGCGTCGTCACCTTGAGCTCATCACCGACTCGACCGACCAATGTGTACGTGTTGACCTGACTGACCTTGAAGCCATAGAGGTTCAACTGCTTCCGGGTCTCCCACCGCGCTCCCAAGCCCACTGGCTCGGCCGGTAGAGGCACGTCGGCGAGGGTCGTTCGTGCGTTGACCAACATGACCAAGAGCCGCGCCGGTATGTCCGGTCTCTTTGCACGCTCGTTCAGATCGGTCGCGAGCACAATCCCTCGGTCGTCGCGCTCGATAGAGCCCCCAACGTCCTTGAGCACCGCGGCGCCAGCCTGTAAATCACGCGCGACCCTGCGGGGCATATCCTCGGGAATGATTGATCGAGACTCGACGACATGTTCATCCCATCGGTTGCCGCCAGCGGTTTTGACGGAAGGGCCAGCCACAAAGTGGAGCCTCACCCCGGGCAGCACATCGAGCGTAGCGGCATCCCGAGTTGTCGTGAGGGATGCGAATCCGAAATCCATGATAGACTCGGCCTTGGTGCTTGCCGCGATCTGATAGCGAAGCTGAGCCCTCGGTTCTTCTCCCGATTCGAGGAGGAACACCGGATCGGCGGCTTTGGCGTCGGCCGCAGTCTGAGACTTGTCTCCTTTGCACGCAGCCACGAGGACCACAGCAGACGCAAAGAGCGCAACACGCACCGCAATTGACTTAGTCATCATCCACCCCAACGAATGCGACCGTAGGGCGGTTAACGGCGATCGGCCAGCGCTGGCCCCGCGAGATCTAGCCAGACCGCGCGGTGGTGATCGAGGAGGAGACCATCGGCGAGGGAGACCAGCTCCCCGGTCAGATGGTCGAGCGCCTCGCCGTCGACCCCACATGCGCGCAGCAAACCCGCGTTCATCCTTTGCGGCGTCTCGGCGAAGTTGGTCACGACGAGGAGCCTTTCGTCGGCGTGTGCCCGCAGGTAGGCGAATAGGTGGGGATTGCCGGTGTCGACGACCTCCATCCCGCCGTCGTAGAGGACGGGGAGCCGCTTGCGTAGGTTGAAGAGCTTGGCGGTCTCGCGAAAGAAGCGCCACTCGATGGTGTCCTGATCGGCCAGATCCTCTTTGGCCTCCCAGCGCTTGCGGCAGCGATGCACCCAGCGGCTATCGTTCACCTTCCTCGGGTCCGTGAGGTACGTGTAGTCGTTGATCATGCCGTACTCGTCCCCCGCGTAGAGCAGTGGCAGGCCCCCGATGCTCACCTGGATGCCCATCAGCAGCGTAATGCGTCGCACCGCGCGTTCGATCAGCTCGCTGTCTGCCCGCTCGAGCGCTTCCTCGAGGCCCGCCAGAGAGGACAGGGTGCCCGAGATACGCGCGTCGCCGGTCGTGACATCCTGCTGGAACGTTTGCCCGCGAGAGTACGATCCGGGGAACTCCCCCGCGTAGAACTGGTTCAAGAAGCGACGATGGCTGGCTGGGTCGATCCCGACGCTGCGGGCGTCGTCGTCGTCGAAGGTCCAACCCACGTCGTCGTGACATCGCAGGTAGTTGATCCAGGAGCAGCCAGCGGGCAGCCGGTAGCGCGTACGCATCGAGCGCTCCAGGAGTTTCACGTCTTGGGTCGCGAGCGCCTCCCACAAGAGCGCCATGAGCAGGGGGTTGTAGGAGAGCTGGCACTCCTCGGGGTGGACGTAACGGATTACTTCACTCGGGTGGACAATCGCCTCCGATTTGAAGAGCAGAGCCGGAGCGGCGATCCGCGCCATCGCGTTGAAGGCCCGGATGGCCGTGTGCGCCTCCGGCTGGTTCTCGCAGTTGGTGCCGAGCCGCTTCCAGAGAAAGGCCACCGCATCTAGCCTCAAGACCTCGACCCCGCGATTAGCTAGGAAAAACATCTCCTCGGCCATAGCCCGAAAGACCTCGGCGTTGGAGTAGTTCAGATCCCACTGGTAACTGTTGAACGTCGTCCACACCCACCGCCCGAGCTCCTCACACCAGGTGAAGCTACCGCGCCGCACCTCGGGGAAGATGTCGCGCAGGTAGCGCTGAAACTGGTCGGGCAGCTCGCGGTCGGGGAAGGTGAGGTAATACGCCATGAAGTCCGGATCGCCAGACTTGGCCCGCAACGCCCATTCGTGCTCGTCCGACGTGTGGTTGAACACGAGGTCGAGCACCAGGCTGATGCCCTCGTTGCGGAGGACGGAGGCGAGCTCGTCGAGCTCCCCCATGGTGCCGAGGTCGGGGTTGACCGAGCGGTAGTCGCTGACGGCATAGCCGCCATCGTTCTCGCCGTGGCGGGTGGCGAAGAGCGGCATCAGGTGGAGGTAGGTCAACCCGAGCTTCTTGAAGTAGGGGATGTTGTCCTTCAGTTTGGCGAGTTGGTCGCTAAAGAGATCGACGTAGAGGACCACCCCCACCATCTCCTGCGACTGGAACCACTCGGGGTCCGCCTCGCGCCTCTCGTCGAGGCGACGGAGCTCCTCCGGCCTCTCGAGCCACGACCGGATCAACGATCGCAGGATGCGCTCGAGCGTGTAGTGGAAGTCGTACTGCCAGCCGTAGAGCTCGTGCAGGTGGGAGAACAATCGCTCCCATTCCCGGTTCAGGCGGTTTTTGAAGCGGTGCCAGTCGAAGGGAACCTGCTCGAGCTGCTCGGCGAACGCCTCCTCGAGCTCGGGGAGCAGGCGCCGAAGCGACTTGCGGGCCTGCTCCGGCTTCCAGTCGTAGCCTCCCATGCTCATCTGTGCACCTCAGGCCTGGGCGCCAACACCAAGGCGGTACGTGAGGGGAGATAGAGGCTCAGGAAATGGCGCTGGTTACGGTTGGGGACCGTGAGTTGGCGGATCTCCGAGGCGTGGGGCGCCAGGAGCGGATCGCGCTCGATCAGGCGACGGACGATCTGCTCCGGCGGGGATGCTTTGCTCGGGGGGGGGTTCATAAACGTTGGTTGGAGCGACAGGATCCGAACCAGCCACCTCAGGACTAGGTATCGCCTTGATATCTTAGTACCAAACATGAGTATCATCCTCATGTCCAGGTTTTCACCTGTGCCCGCCTCATCGCAAAACGCCAGCATGGCCCAGACCCGAAGTGACAGCCCCGCGCAGTGGTGGGGTAGCTTCGTCATTGCGCGGAGCAGCGTGACTCGGTGGCAGATCGGACCACTGACTTTGAGTGCACAGCGGCTCGCGGGCGAGTGGCGTCTCGGTTACGAGTCCGCCGACGATCCACTGAATGACACGTCAAAACGCGTGCCCAATCTGAATGCCGCGACCCTTGATGAGATGGCAGCGGTTGAACGCTTCGCGGTCTCTGGCGAGTCGGAAGAAGTGCGACTAGAACCGCGACCTGCGGACCGGCCCATCGTCTCTCGACCCGACCGACCGTTTCATGTGTTGCCTGGCGAGGAGGTCACCTTGTACGTCGGCTCACCATTGTGGGTTGCGGTCTCCTCGGTATCTCCTCAAAAAGCCCTCATCGAAATTCCCACGCATCGCCCATCGGACACCTGGTTTGGACCACCCACCGCAGACGGCGAGCTCTGCTATGCAAGTCGGACTTTTTGTCGACTTGTGCTGGACGAGGTGCCAAGGCGTCCGCACCGCGCGGTAACAGCGGTGTTGATCCGCAATCCAAGCAAGGAGCCGCTTCCAATTTTGCGTCTCAAGCTTCCGATGGAGCAGCTTGGCCTCTTTGCAGCCGGAGATGGGCGTGTGTGGACTCACGATGTGATCCTTGAGCGGGGAGAAGGCACAGAGTTTGCTCAGCTCCGAATTGGCGAAGGGGCTCCCCTCGCAGCAAAGGATGCAAAATCCTTGTTGGCCCCGCGTGTTCGGTCGGTTGGGAATCCCGTTGTGCGCGCCTTTAGTTCCCTGTTTTCCTGAGCGTGAGTAACACCATGGAATGGATTGAGAGTTCCCTGCGCAGCCTGACTTGGACAGACGAGGTGCAGAAGTTCGCGTTCGCGGCGGTGATCATTCTGTTAGGCATTGTCGCAGCGCGTGTGTTGCGTCGGCGCCTTCCGCTCGACCGACTTCACCCTCAAAACCAGTTGATCATACGGCGACTCACGGGCTATGTAATCCTGGGGATCGCCCTTGCTTGGGCTGTCGTTCCTCAGAACCTTGTTGGTCGCGAGATGTGAGCCGCCATGCCCGCGAGGATGACCAAGCGGACAGAACTCGGTCCCTCACGTGCGTTGCCGACGGTTCGACAAGTGCGAATCGAGCGCGGCACGCGCCTTAGCCTGGCGCGGTGCGCGCAGCTCACGCTCACGCCCGACGTCGCGTGGGACCGAGACTTTGGCTCAGGCTGCTCGTCGCGTGTAGCGATGATGCAGTCCGCCGACCATCGGGAGTGCGATGATCTTTCCCCCATCGGGGGACTCGCGCTGGCGGAGCTCCGGGGCGTCCTTATCGAGCGCGAGGTGGGTCCGGGAGCCGTGATAGTACTCGAGGTACTTGCGCAGGATGCGCCGGAGGTGCTGCTCTCCGACAACGATGACGTGGTCGAGGCAGTCCCGCCGAAGGGTCCCGATCACGCGCTCGCAGTACGGATTCTGCCACGGGGAACGCGGCGCGGTGAGGACCTGCTCGATTCCCATCGCACGCACGCGACGAACAAAGTCCGCGCCATAGATCTTGTCTCGGTCCCGGATGAGGTATTTCGGTGCCGAGTCGTCGGGGAAGGCGTTGACCAATTGCTGAGCTGTCCACCGTGCGGACGGACCCTCGGTGACGTTGAAATGCACGATGCATCGGCGCTCGTGCTCGAGCACGAGGAACACGTACAGGGCGCGAAACGTCGCCGTGGGCACGACAAAGAAATCGATAGAAACGAGATCGTTGGTGTGGTTTCGCAGAAACGTACGCCAGCTCTGGGACGGCGGCTTTGTCCGACGCGGCATGTATCGCGAGACCGTAGCTTCTCCGACCTCGAAGCCGAGCTTGAGCAACTCGCCGTGAATGCGAGGCACTCCCCACGTTGGGTTCTAGCGGGCCATTCGAGGGATGAGCGACCGGATCGCCGCGTCGATCAGGGGGCGACCGCCCCGGTTTCGGCTCTTCCAGGTCCAGTAGAGCTTGAAGCCTTTGCGATGCCAGCCGATCACAGTCTCGGGCTTCACGGGGTTGAGGGCGTTTTGCCAGTACGGCCACAGGCGGCAGAGCACGACCCAGAATGCGCGGTCCGCGTTGTGAAGCCTGGGGCGCTTAGTCTTGCGCCGGAGAACGGCCAGCTGTTGTCGCAAGGCGAGGTTCTCGAGAGCGAGCTCGCGCTGCGACTTCAGGCTCGATCTAGCAGTCGCGAGCAGGGCATACAGCAAGTGAAGCATGGGGGTAGGCGAGCTTGACCCCAAGCATGGAAACGTCAACGATTGTGCACTCGACGAGGTTTTGAGGAGGGACAACCTGCAGGGAGTGCTGCCGCTGTTCAAAGGCGCCGGGGGCAAGCTGGTGAAGCGCTTGAAGGTCGACACGGTCATCCACGGGAGCTCCAGCGGAATGGTGCTCGTGATGGACTTCGACTCGGCGGACGCGATTTCCGGGATGTTCGAGTCCGAGGATTACGCCGCCCTCGTCCCGGTGCGCAACCGGGGCTTCACGGAGATGAACATCCTGCTGACCCGCGAGATGTGAGGCTGCACGAAGAGCAAGGCGAATTCACGGATGCCGTCCGCGGCGCGCATCACGTCGCCGCCTCGCACCGCCACTACGCTTCGGCTCCCGACGGTGCGGAGGCAGATCCGCTCGCGCTACTCGACCACGACCACCATCTTGCCGTTCGCGCGGTTCTCATCCATCGCCTGGTGAGCGAGCGGGAGTTGATCGAAGCTCCACACGGGGCCCGTGCGGATCGTCAGGTCCCCGCGTTCGACCATTGACACGTAGCGCTGGAGGTCCTCTCTCGAGATGTCGCTCGCGCCGCCCGAATAGGAGGTCAGGCGCACGCCGGTCGGGATGTGCCCCATCGGTCGGAACGACGCGAGCTCCCACTCCCCTCCGAGGATGCCAGTCATGCAGACGACACCGCCTGGTCTGACGCACTGTAGCGAGTCGAGCAGCGTCGTGGTCCCGATGAGCTCCAGTACCCGGTCGACACCCGCGGGGCAATCGTGGCGAATCGTGGGACCGAGCTTGCCGTCATCGATCACGACCTCGTCCGCGCCGGCCTTCCGCAGCACGTCTACCTTTGCATCGCTCCTGGACGTCGAGATGACGCGGAGACCGGCGGCCTTCGCCATGGCGAGCGTGGTGAGCCCAATCGACGATGTGCCGCCTCGAATGAGAAGCGTCTCACCGGGCTCCACACCGAGCCCGGTGTGCAGCGACCCGTGGCACGTCTGCAGCATCTCGGGTAGGGCGCCCACCACGTCCCACGGCAGCTCGGTTTCCAGCGGGAACACGTTCGCGGCGGGCACCGACGTGTATTCGGCGTACGAGCCATCGAATTCGCGGCCCATGCCGCCCATCATCGCCGCGACCCGCTGGCCTTCTTCGAGCTCGCCACTCGGCGCGCGGACGACGGTGCCGACACACTCGATGCCGAGGACGCGCGGCAGCTTCACGGTCGGCGACTCGCCAATCCGCGTGAACCACTCGGAGCGGTTGAGGCCGAACGCGGCGACCTTGATCAACACCCACCCTGGCTCCGGCCCAGGGGTCGGGAGGTCTTCGAGGACGAAAGCTCCTGGCCCCCCAGGTTCGTGCAGTCTCCACGCCTTCATCGTCAGTTCCGGGGCGGCTGAGTTGTCGAGAAGATGTAGCGGCCGATTCGCCAGTCACTGCTTTGGTCGTCGCGGACGAGCACGAAGAGCTCCTGGTTGGCTTCCGTTACCTGAGCGTCATTCGCGAGGATGGTCGTCGTCCCGGCGCTACGGGTCCTGGCGTAGGCGACGGTCGATGAGACGACGACGACCTCGTCGATCTCGAACGTGATGTCGAGTCGAATCATCCCGAAGATCTCGCGATAGGCAGTCTCGATTTCCGCCCGACCGACTGCGGGGTTTCGGTGTTGGGCCATGAAGACGGCATCCGGGGTGTAGAGCGACACGATCGCGTCGACATCGGCTCGGTTGAGCGCAGCCTCGTAGCGCCGAAGCACCGATGTGGCGGCCTCGACCTGCTCCGACGGATTGAAGCTAGCGGTGTTGTTCATGGTGCCTTCTCCTGGGTGTTTGGACTCGCAGCCCATCAAGACGGTGCCGATGAGGGCGATGCCGGTCAGCATTCGGATCAGGGGCTTCGGGGTCATGACGTTCTCCTTGGGTTTGCCTATCGTCGGCTCGGATTGACCTAAACATAGACCTCCCAACTACGAACGGGTAGAGTCTGGTCTTGAGACTGGTCCTCTCAAAAACGAGAGGTCTGCGGCCGAGAAAAGCATGGACCTCAATTCTCTCGAGCTCTTCGTCGCGGCTGCCGAGGCGGGAAGCCTTTCGGAGGCCGCCCGCCGTAATGGTGTTCCGTTGCCGACGCTCAGCCGCCGGGTGCGCACGCTCGAGGAAGACCTAGGTGTGCGTCTAGTGGAGCGCGGGCCAAAGGGTTTGGCCCTGACGCCGGCCGGCACGCAGCTCCTCGCCGAAGCTGCGCCAGCGCTTGCGACGCTCTCGCAGGCCGAGCAGCGCCTGTATGACGCCTCGGGCGTCGCGGGCACACTCCGCGTGTCGCTCCCGCCGCACTTCGAGCCGATGTGGTCGGTCTTCTCGGAGTTTGGCCGACGGTACCCCGCGGTTCGCTTCGATGTGTTCGTCACCGATCGACGGGTCGACCTCGTCGCCGACGGAATCGACGTCGTGCTTCGCGTCGGCGAAGGCGGCTACAGCTCCTATGTGGGCCGGACGCTTACCCGTTACCGCCACCGGGTCGTCGCAGCACCCTCGCTCTTGCAAGGCGTCGAGATCGAGAGCCCAGCGGATCTGCGCAACCTCGCGTGTGCCAGCTGGCGGACGGGTGGCCCGCCTTCGTGGACCCTGGGGGATGTTCAGCTCAGGCTGGACCCGGTGCTCGTCACCAACGACTACGAGCACCTCCTGCAGATGGCCGTCTCCGGTCAGGCGATCACCGAGGTCCCGCCATTCCTGGCATCCGAGCCGCTCCAAGATGGACGGCTGATCGAGGTCCTGCCAGACCACCCCATGCCTCTTCAGTCCATTCGTGCCCTCGTCGTCGACACGCGAGCCCTAGCCCCCCTCGTTCGCCAGTTCCTCGACTTCGCGGCGAACGCGGTTCCTGGCGCACTGGGCGGGCTCGCGGACGATTGAGCGCGAGAATTTCATCGTTCC
>JBARTN010000272.1:0-5313 GCA_049645265.1 Polyangiales bacterium | reverse complement strand
GCCGTCATCAAGGTAATCATCCATGCTTTCAGGAAACCGAACGCCAGGTGCGGCGCGACGACCGGCCCCAGGATGCTCACAATGAGAAGCACGAGCAGGATGGCCCAAATCTTCACGTAGAAGGCTTGGCCGTGATCGTCTGCGTGGTCTTGGTGTTCAGCCATGATCGTCCATCCTCACTTGGCGATGTAGAGCAGCGGGAAGAGGAAAATCCACACGATGTCGACGAAGTGCCAGTAGATGCCGATGAGCTCGACACGGTGGAGCTCTTTGCTGTTCCAAGCTTCTTTCGCGATGATCAGCATGATGATGCAACCCGCAATGACGTGGAGCGCGTGAAGCCCAGCAGCCGTGTAGTAGAAATGCCAAAAGCCGTTGGCCGTGATCGTGTAGCCGTGCTGAATTTCGCCCGTCCACTCCACCGCCTTGATGCAGAGGAAGACCAGCCCCCCAGCGCAGGTTCCGAGTAGCCACTTGGCCGCCTTCTTCCCGTCCCCATGCTCGGCAGCATGGTGCGCGAGCACGGCAAAGAGCGATGAGGTCAGCAGCACGAAGGTGTTGGCGCCGCCGAACCAAGTATTGGTATGGGAGGCGTATCCGGCCCACTCCGGGTGGCCCAGCCGGTGCATGACATAGGAGGCGAGCAAGCCTCCGAAAATCACGATTTCCGAGCCGATGACCCACCAAACGGCAAGCTTGCCGGTTGGTATGCCCGTGGCGCTTCTGGTCGTTGCTATGGGTCTCGTCGTGCTCATCGGTGCCTCGTCATTCGGCGGGGGCTGTGTCCGGTGGGACGTCTTGCGGCCAGTAGTCGTCCTCGCGACCCGGCACGCTGTACTCGTAGGGGCCTCGGTAGCAGTTCGGGAGCTCGGGCCAGTTGCCATGCGGCGGCGGCGAGTCCGCGGTCCACTCGAGCGTGTTGGCTTTCCACGGATTCTTGCCCGCGGGCTTGCCCTTGAAGAGGCTGTACACGAAGTTGAACAGGAAGATCACCTGGAAGGCGAGCATGACGAGCAAGGCGCTCGTCGCGATCACCCGAAGGTCCTGCATACCCGCAAGGTCGGGGAAGTTCTGGAAGTTGTAGATCCGCCGGTGCTGACCGGCGGCACCCAGAATGAAGAGCGGGATGAAAATGAGATTGAAGGCGATGATCGTGCCCCAGAAGTGAATCTTGCCGAGATTCTCGTTCATCATCCGGCCAAACATCTTCGGGAACCAGTACGTAATTCCAGCGAAGAACCCAATGATCGCGATCGGGAAGAACGTGTAGTGGAAGTGAGCGAGCACGAAATAGGTGTCGTGGAAGTAGATGTCCGAGCCGCTCGCGCCGAGGAAGATGCCGGTGATGCCACCGATGAGGAACTCGGCGATGAACGACAAGGCCCATAGCATCGGCGTGGTCAGGCGGATGGAGCCGCCGTAAAGGGTGGCGATGTAGAGGAAGAGCATCTCTGCGATGGGGACGGAGATGATCAGGGTCGTGATGGTGAAGAGGTTCGCCATGCGCGGGTCGATCCCGGCGACGAACTGGTGGTGTGCCCAGACGAAGAAGCTGATGATCCCGGTCGCAAATACCGTGTAGAGGATCAATTTGTAGTTGAAGAGCTTCTTACGGGCGAATGTGCAGATGATCTCTGCAACGATACCCATCGCGGGCAAGAGCACCACGTACACCTCGGGGTGGCCGAAGAACCAGAAGAGGTGCTGCCAGAGAACCGGGTCGCCGCCACGGTCCGGGTCGAAGTAGCCGGTGCCCACCACTTGATCCATGAAGAGCATGACCGCGCCCGCGATGAGCGGACCGACCGATGCCATGAAGAGGATGCTTGCGATGACGATCATCCACAGAACCATCGGGATGTCGTGCATCTTCATGCCGGGTGCACGCGCATTCATCAGCGTCGTGATGAAATTGATGCCACCGAGCAGGAAGGCAACGAACTCGAGCGCAACGGCAACCAGCCAGAAGGTCGCGCCGAGCGGAGTGAGGTTGTATTCCGCATTCGCCGAAAGCGGCGGATAGGCCGTCCATGCGCCGCCGAAGCCGCCTCCCGGAACGAAAAAGGAGACGATCAGAATAATCGCGCTGATCAGGAAGATTTGATACGAGAGCCGATTGATGCGCGGGAACACCATGTCATCCGCACCGATCATCAGCGGGATCAGGTAGTTGCCGAAGGCTGCGATCAGCATGGGCATGGCGACCCAGAAGATCATGATCGTCCCGTGGTTGGTGACCAGGGCGTTGTACTCGCCCTGCGAGACGACGCCGTAGCCGGGGACGCTTTTGCCTGGGAACGCCAGCTGCATCCGGAACGCGTACGACATGTAGCCGCCGATCAGCGCCATCACGATGCCGGTGAACATGTACTGCATCGCGATGATCTTGTGATCGGTCGAGAAGATGTACTTGCTCAAGAAGCTCTGCTCGTGGTGCCCGTGGTCTGCGTCGTGTGCGTGCGCGCCGTGTGGGTCTACCGTGCCTACTTCAGCCATGACTTTTCCATTCAGCGGGAAGCAAGCTTGCCCGTGTTGCCCTGCGACAACCAAGCCGCGTGTTCTTCAGGGGTTTCGATGATGATGCGCGCGCCCATGATGCCGTGCCCAATCCCGCACATCTCGGCGCATTGGATGTCGTACTCGCCGGCCCGAGTGGGCTTGAACCAGCCCTTCATGACCCGGCCGGGGATCGCGTCCTGCTTCAAACGGAACACAGGGACCGAGAAATCGTGGAGAACGTCCTTGGAAAGAAGCTCGTAGTGATAGGTCGTGCCCACTTGGACGTGCATCTCGTTGAAGGTGTTGATGTCGTCTTCGGTGTCGAGCTCGTTATCGGGTCCGGGATGAACGAAGTTCCATGCCCATTGCTGCGACACGATTCGGACGGTGCTGTCCGCCTCGGGCAGACGCTGCTTGATGTTGTACCAAACCATGATCGCCATGAAGACGATGACCAAATCACAAAGGATAATCGCTGCGTGCGGATAGGTGATCCATCGCTTGAGATCTTTTTCTTCGCCCGTGACGTACTGCGCGCGCTGCCCGTCTCTGGCCCGAAAGCGAAAGATCAGGAAGAAGAACGCCGCATACGCGAGAAGCGCCCAGAAGCCGACGAACACGGCGACGAGCGCGATCAGTGCGTCGATATCGCCCGCGAACGAAGAACCTACCGGAACAAACGAACCAATTAGGTAGTCGCCAAGCGGCGCGAAGATTCCTTTGATGAAGTCGTAAATTCCTTGAAGCATTCGACCCTCTACACCTTCAGTTCAGAACGAACGCAAAAACGACACCGATGTAGATGGCTGCGCCGATCATGGTCCACTTCCACCAAAACTGCGCTTCGTTGTCGGGATCCCGTGTCTTGCCAGCCATCTGTCAAACCCTCGTATCTTACTTGGATAGGGTGCCAATGTACGCGATGACGTCTTTCATCGCTTGCTCGGTGGGAAGTGTCATGGAGAATGGGCGCATCTTGGCCCCCATGGCGTCGTCGGCTTGGGTGCCACGCGCTCCAACCTTGAAGTTCTGCAGCTGCGTCAGCAGGTACCAGTCGCTCGCGCCCACCAGCGGAGGACCAAACTCGTCCAGATTACCCCGCCCCTCGGCGCCGTGGCACTGTACGCAGGAGGCGAAGTAGATCTTCCCGGTTTCCGGATTGCCGCCCTCGAGGGTCGGCGCGGGATGGGTCGGTTCCATCGAAGCGACGTAGTTGGATACCACGTCGACTTTCTGATCCGTATCGAGCGCGCGCGCCATCGGTTCCATTCGCTTCCCACCGTCGTCGTTCGGGTGAAAGCCACGGTAGCCTTTCTTGAAGCCGCGGAGTTGCCTCTTCACATACCAGCGGTCGAGGCCCGCAATCGAAGGTGCGCCGACGTCCGGATTGCCCTCGCCCCTCGCGCCGTGACACTGGATACAGCCATCGTAGAGATCTTCACTGTATTGGAGGCTGGCTGTGTCCGGGCTGGGCCCTTCGCAGGCCGTCAGTAGAACCGACAGCGTCGCCACGAGGACCATCACCGTAGCGGCGCGGGATTTGGTCATCATCCGCCCTCTCCTAGTGACTTGAGGTAGGCGACCAAAGCCGCGACTTCCTGCTCGGGGAAATTGTACGGAGGCATCGTCTTGGGGTAGCCCTGAACCACCTGATCCCAGGAGTTCACGATCGAATTGGCGAGGTACTCTTCGTCGGCGACCACGGTGTCGCCGCCAACCAGAGGTCGCTCCTTGCCGAAGAGACCCTTCCAGTTCGGGCAGGGCTGCTGCTTTACGCCGTCGACCGAGTGGCAAGCCATGCAGCCCTTGGTGTTGGTGAGCTTCTGGCCCCAACACGCATTGGGGTTCGCTGCACCGGTGCACTCGGGAGGCATCGTGACCTCACCCGCCGCTATCGGAGCCGCACCCTTGAACGACCAGCCGATGACCGCCGACTCGTCCTCCGAGGGCTGCGGCGCAAGGGCCGCAAACTGGTCGCGTTGGCTCGAGCCGTACTCCGCCATTGCCTGGGCGATGGGCATCGTCCCCTTCTCGAGCGCTTCCTCCTGCTGCCCCGTGATGATGTCGTACTCATCGTCAGTGGTGGGCGCCCTCGCCGAATCGCCTTGGCCGCAACCAAGCCCGAGCGCCATCACAGCCGAGAGGGCAACGATGACGTGGCAGGGTGCAAATCGTGTGTTCTGCTTCGTACTCATCCGTGCACGCTCAGTATATTTGGTGGAGGTGGAGGCTCCGCTGAAGCCTTGGATCGCCAACCGGCAACAACGGGACCCTCCCGAGCTGCCAAAAGACATAGGTGAAGAAGACGCCCCCGACGAACAGGAGCGCCCCGACGTCTGCAAGCTGGACCTGGAAGGCTCCCGCCTGGGGCAGAACGAACCAGTAGATGTCCACGATGTGCATGAGAATGACCCAGAAGCACATGACCTGGAGCCAGGGAAGCGCTCGCTTCTGCACGCGCGAAATCAACAGGAGGAACGGCGCGACGAAGTGTCCGAAGATCAGCAGGTAGGAGACGAATTTCCAGCCGCCATCCCAGCGCTTCATGAACCAAGTGGCTTCCTCCGGAATGCCTGCGTACCAAATCAGCATCCATTGCGAGAATTGGACGTAGGTCCAAAAACAGACGAAGCCAAACATGAGCCTACTGAGGTCGTGGAAGTGCTCGATGTTGATGGCGTCCCCGACCAAGCCACGCTTGTAGAGGCTCAAGCCAATGAGGATCGTGAGGGCGAGGATCGAAACCGCAGAACCGGCGAAGATAATCACGCCGAAGATCGTCGAAAACCAAGCGGCCTCGAGCGACATCAGCCA
>JBARTN010000271.1:0-8116 GCA_049645265.1 Polyangiales bacterium | reverse complement strand
CAAGGCCGCCTTCGCCATGCGGTAGCCGTAGTAGCTACCAGAGCCGTTGTCCCCGATCGAGCCCATCCTGCTGGTGATGAGGATGATCTTCGAGCCCTTCTCGAGATGAGGGGACAGGATCGACGTGACGCGCAGGGCGCCCAGGGCGTTGACTTCGAAGTGCTCCCGGATTCGGTCGAAGTCGAGGCCGTCGAACGATTCGTTTCCGAAGATGCCGGCGTTGTTGATGAGGACGTCGATTCGAGTGTTGCCTAGCTCCCGCGACACCGCTTCGAGCGCCGCCTGGTCCGTCACATCGACCTTCTCGAAGAGTCGAACGCCGAGCGCCTCGAGCTCCGGGCTCGCTTTTCGGCAAAGCGCGATGATGTCGTCGCCGCGCTCGCGGAGCTGGCGGCTGAGCTCCAGGCCGATGCCCTTGTTCGCGCCCGTGATCAATACCGTTGCCATGAAGCCCTCCTCGGTTCGAAGGCTATCATAAGGCCCCTATCGTCGTGTCGAGCCCAAGGCGCTCATCGAATCGGGACGCAGAGCCGGTCTCCGGCGATGACCTCACATCCAAAGCCGGCTGGCACGTCGCAATCGGCGTCGATCTCGCAGCGCTCGACACAGATTCGTGCGTCGAACGGGCCGCCGAGGATCGCGTGGTCCAAGCATGCGCCCGGGAGTCCATTGAACTCCGAAATCGGGCAATCGAGATCGTCGAAGCAGCCGACCGTGCAGATCGCATTCACGAAATCGGTGTAGCGATCGGCGGGCAAGGCGAGCTCTTCGCAGTACTCGCCTGCGAAGCAATCGACGTTCGAGTAGCAGACTTCGTACGTGATCGCTTTGGGACCCGGCTCGAAGACATCTTCGTAATCTCCAAGGAAAATGCAGCCGGAAAGCATCGAGGTGAACACTGCGATTCCCAACCAGGTAGAGCGTCGAATGATATTAAGTTTCATGGTGAAAGCCCTCTCTCTAAGCAGATAGACGTCTCTTCCTGCCTGCGATTCAACCGAGCGCTTTCCCTGTCATTTCGGAGCGAATTCCGGCCTAGTCCCGTTCTCTACAAGCACCCTGTACCGGTGGTATCATTCCGCACCATGGCGACCCGCGGACGCGCTCGTGTTCTATTCATCGATGGCTTCTTTCTTGGGTTTTGCCAGAGTTGGTTTCATGCTTGCTAGCGCTTTTGGCAGCTCGCCGGCCCGAGTACACGCAGTCGGCGATCGACAGGCCACTTACGTATTGGCGGGAGCAGATTCCAACGGCGTTGCGGCCTGCTGCATACAGACCGGGGACGACGCCTCCGTTTTCGCTCAGGACTCGGCCGGTTTTTTCGTCCACCGCGAGCCCACCGAGCGTCATCACCGCGCAGAGGTGGCGCTTCGAACCGAGTGAGCAGTCGATTGCGTAGTACGGCCCCGTGCTCAGCGGATGCACACTGTCGGGCGCTTTGTCGAAACGGTCTCTGCGAATGCCCTGTGCCACGGCGTTGTTCTCATCGAGCGTCTTCTGAAGGGCCTCGCGCGGCACATCGAGCATCTTCGCCAGGGCATCGACGTCTTCGGCCTTCTTGCAGTTGAGATAGAGGTTCATGAGCGCAGCCGCCCGCTGAAACCACTGGAGCTCGCCCGGCTTGGACTGCTCGTGGGCGAGCTTCTTGAGCTTCTCATCGATGATGAGCGTGGCGACGCCGTGATTCTCTTCCACGATGGCCTCGCCGATCTTCGCGCCGTACCAGAATTCGTTTGCAAATCGCTCGCCTTTGTCGTTCACCAGCACGCCCTGCGCGAATGCGTTCGGCGGGTACAGAAAACGCCACGCCGAGGCTCGGTGCATATGCGCGAGCTTTCCCCCCACGCTCTGACCGAGGCGAATCCCGAGGCCGTCGTCACCTGCCGTTCCGAGCGGTAGGCCGGGGACGAACTCCGGCAGGTGTTCGGCGACCATCTCACGATTGAAGACGAAGCCACCGGCGCAGAGGATCAGACCTCGACGGCTCCGAATCCGCTTTGGCTCCGAGTGCCGGTTCTCGATGCCGTCGCAGCGCTTCCGAAGCCATCCGGCCAGACCGGGGGCGATTTTCGCGATTGCCGTTTCCAAGTCATGCAGTCGCTTGTGAAGGCCCCGCCAGAAGCTCGAAGCGATGCGTTGGTATTCCGCGCCGACCACGCGGCCGCCTCGATCGACGATCAAGCGGCTGACGCGCGCCTGCAGCTCGATTCGCACGCCTTCGGCAATCGCGGTTTGCCGGAGTGGCTCGATGATGTTCGCGCCGGGGAAAGCGCCCCCGTCTGCACGGTGGCCTCGCGGCGCCGGCTGTGCGTGCTCGCTATAAGGCGGGAAGGTTTCGTTCCCGGAGTAGTACAGATGGTACTCGTTGGTTGGGTACGAGGTCTTGATCGGACAGAGATTCGGCAAAAACGGAACGCCGCGGTCGGTCAGCCACTTCACGTTGGCCGCGCTGGTTTCGCAGAAGTCTCGCAGCGTCTCGTCCGAAACCGCATCCTGCACCTCCATCGAAAGATAGCGGTACATGTTCTCCACCGTGTCTTGGACACCGGCCTCTTCCTGAATGTGGGTGCCGCCCCCTGCGTAGAACACTCCTCCGCTGATCGAGGTGGCGCCGCCTCCTTCGAAACGATCCAAAAGGACCAGGTCGGCGCCATGCTCACGCGCTTCGATGGCGGCCGTGATTCCTGCCGCGCCCAAGCCAACCACGACCAGGTCTGCAACGTCGTCCCAGTGCGCGCCTTCCAAATCTTCGAGTACGATCGGGCTCAGGCTGCTCATCTGGTTTGCGCAAGCTAGCATGCCGGTTCAAGTTCGGTAGCGACACATGGAGCTCCCCGTCGATCCAAATCAAGTCGGCCCCGTCTGCCTGGTGACCGGTGGCAATGGCTACGTTGGCAAGCATCTCGTCCGTCGCCTCTTGGAGCTCGGCTGTGAAGTCCGGGCGCTCGATCTTGCGCCGTTTCAAGGCGACGCTCGTGTGAAGAGCATCGTCGGTGACATCCGGCGAATGAGCGATGTCGGCCCGGCCTGCGAAGGTGTCGACACGGTCTTTCACACTGCCGCGATCATCAACACCCTCACTCTCGCGCGGGCGAGCGTTCGCCGGCTGGTCTATGGCGTCAATGTTCTCGGAACCGAATGCGTGATCCGCTCCTGCCAGGCCGCGGGCGTGAAGAAGCTCATCTTCACCAGCTCGATTACCGTTTCGGTCGATGGCCCGATTCGCGAGGGAGACGAAACGGCGCCCTACGTTGGAACCGATGGGCTGCCCGACCTCTATTCGCAGACCAAGAGCCGGGCCGAAAAGATGGTCCTCGAAGCAGACGACCCGAACGGCCTACGGACGGCGGCGGTTCGGCCGGGCGGAGTCTGGGGGCCGGGTGAGGGCGCCATGATGGTGCAGGATTTCCTCGAGCACCTCGCTGCTGGGCAGTTCAAACTCAAGATCGGCGACGGGAAGTCGGTCACGGACAACGTTCACGTGGATTCGGTGGTCGACGTTCACTTTCTCGTGGCCAAGAAGCTCGGCGAGGATCCCGAGCTAGTCGGCGGCCAAGCCTATTTCGTGAGCGACGACGAGCCGACCAATCCGGTAGGCTGGTACCGGCCGATCGTCGAAGGCCTGGGGTACTCGTGGCCGAAGCTCCACATCCCCCGCTCGCTGGCCTACGGCATCGCGTATCTCGGGGAAGTCGCCCACTACTTCGGCGGCCCGTTTCCGATGCTCACCAGGCGTTCGGTCTTGGCGATCTGCCACGACGCTTCGTTCCGCGTCGACAAGGCCCGCACCGAGCTCGGCTACGAGCCCCGAACCAGCGCGGCGGAAGGCATACCGGGGCTTATGCACGAGTTCCGAGCGACACACGACCGCTTGAAGGCGGCGTCATGATCAAGCTCATCTACCTGCTCTGGCCTCGTCAGCCGATGGAGCCCGAAGCGCGCCGGCTTGCTTTGGTCGAGCGCTGCGCGCCCAAGCTCCTCGATTCCGGCGCGCGGTATCTGCTGATGAACATCGATGACGACTTCGCCACCGTGCCGTCACCGACCCCGACGACCAAGCTCACCGATCCGTTCGCGGCCGAGGTCAGCATCTGGGTCGACGATCTACGCGTGCGTGGCGCTCTCGAAGCGATTTTGCTCGACGCGCACTTCGATATCGCCGGCTATCGGGTCCGCGAGCACCTCTACACCGACTATGGTGGCAACCAGCATGGCGCGCCTCGCGACTGGCCCGATGGGGAGCGCTCGCCCTACGTCGTTTCGGTGACCCCACTGGAGCGACCGAAGCGCATCCCGAAGGACCGCTGGATGCAACACTGGTTCAATCGTCAGGGGCCCATGTCCGAAAAGATGCAGCCGCGCGCCCGCTATGTCCGAAACATCGTCGAGGAGGTCCTTACACCGGGTGCCGTGCCCTACGAAGGAATCGTCGAGGAATCCTGGCCATCCCCGGAACACATCACGAATCCGTACGTGTTTTATGGGGCTCGCAATCGATTTGAGCTCCTGCGAAACATGGGAATCATGATGCAAAGCGTGGCGGCGTTCCTCCCGATCTGGAAGATCACCAGTGTCACCATGAGCGAGTATTACATCCGCAGCCGGGGTGCCTAGAGGATCGTTTTCTGCTGGACCCCGGTCCCAATCCTATGGGTACACTCTCAGGTCCAATGCCAAGCGATCGACGTGAATTCCTCAAGCTGTCGATAGCCGGCGCCGCCGCGCTTTCGACGATGAGTGCCGGGGCGACTTTGTCGGGTTGTACGTCCAGCGGGCCTGCGTCCGGCATGGAGCTCCTTCGCCCCGAAGACGTGGAGCTCTTGCGCGCCCTCACCCCTGCCGTGATGAAAGGTAAGATCGCGCCGGGCGACACGACCGCCATCGAACAGACCCTCAAATCGTTCGATACCTTGCTGGTCGATCTTTCCGAGCCGGTCGTTGCAGGCGTGCATCAGGCGTTCGACGTGCTGAGCTTTGGGCTGAGCCGCGGGCTGACGACCGGTCAGTGGTCCGCTTGGTCCAAAGCCTCGTTGGGAGACGCCGAGAGCGCTCTGGCGCGCTTGCGCGACAGCGGCATCGGCCTGTTGAACGCGATTTACGCGGCGGTCATCAGACTCACCGTCAGCGCTTGGTACCTGATTCCCGAGAACGCTGCGACGACCGGATACCCCGGCCCGCCCAGGAAGGTCGCAAGCCCAGCGCCTATGCTGGCTCCGACGGGGGAGGAGCCCACGCCATGACCGATCTCTCCCAAGTGATTCTGGGCAGCAGCACCGACCCGTACAACAAGGCGGCCGAACGAGGCTGGGACATTCGTGACGCCAGCAAGCTCACGTCTTCGCTCGAGCTCGAAGCGGACGTGGTCATCGTCGGCACCGGTGCCGGCGGAGGTACAGCAGCCGAGACTTTGAGCAAGGCTGGCTTGCGCGTGGTCCTACTCGAAGCAGGGCCCCTCAAGACCTCGAGCCAGTTCGACATGCAGGAGCGCGCGGCCTACCGCGACCTCTATCAAGAAGGCACCGGTCGCGGCACCAAAGACGGAGGCATGGTCATTTTGCAGGGCCGCGCGGTCGGAGGCTCGACGACGGTCAACTGGACGACGAGCTTCCGCACCCCGCCCGAGACACTGCAGTTTTGGGCGGAGCACATGGCGGTGAGCGGCTGCTCGGTCGAAGAGATGGCGCCGTACTTCCAGCACATGGAGCAGCGTCTCAACATCCACAAATGGCCTCAAGCGCCCAACAACAACAACGGCATGTTGCAGCGCGCGTCGGAGAAGCTTGGCTACGCATGGAACACGATTCACCGGAACGTACGGGGCTGCTTGAACCTCGGCTACTGCGGGCTTGGTTGCCCGGTCGACGCCAAGCAATCCATGCTGGTCACGACGATTCCAGTGGCCTTGGATAACAAGGCCACGCTCGTGCACCGCGCGCGCGTCGTGAACGTGCTGCGCGACGGCGACACCGTGACGGGCGTCGAAGCAGAGGCCCTCACCGCCGACGTCCGAGGGACGACCGGGCAAAAGATCACCGTCCGCGCCGCACGTACCATCTTGGCGGGTGGCGCGATCAACTCGCCGGCGGTTTTGCTGCGCTCGAATGCTCCCGATCCGTACGGTCTCGTCGGGAAGCGTACTTTCTTGCACCCGACGACGCTCACCATGGCGATCTACGAGGAATCGATCGACCCGTACTACGGCGCCCCCCAGTCGATCTACTCCGACCACTTCCAGTGGCAGAACGTCCACACGGGTCCGGTCGGGTTCAAGCTCGAGGTGCCCCCGCTGCAACCCGCGTTTGCCGCAGGGTTCTACTCGGCTGCGGGTGAGGAGATCACTCGTAGCATGGACCAGCTCAGGAACACGCAGTGCATGATCGCTCTGATGCGCGACGGGTTTCACGAAAAAAGCCAGGGTGGTGTGGTCGAGCTCAACGACAAAGGTCAGCCCGTCGTCGATTATCCGCTCGACGGCTATTTGATGGAAGGCGTGCGGCGGGCCTACAACGTGATGCTGGAGATGCAGTTCGCCACGGGCGCCAAGTCTGCGCGGCCTGCGCACAAGCAGGCGAAGCACTACATGTCCTGGAAGGAAGCCAAGGCGGCCGTTGCCGAGCTCGATGTCGTGGTGCACAAGGCCACAGTCGGCAGCGCGCACGTCATGGGTGGCTGTCCGATGGGCGACGACCCGAAGCGAAGCGTCGCTGGCAGCGATGGCAAGTTCCATCATCTGGACCACCTCTACATCATGGACGGCTCCCTCTTTCCGACCAGCATCGGAGCCAATCCACAACTCTCGATCTACGGCCTCGTCTACAAGCTCTCGAGCAAGCTGGCCACGCAGTTCCAGGCCTAGGCGCTCGCCTGGTTCGTCACCTGAGGCCGTTCAAGAACCCGAGTAGGTGGCGGTTGACCGGTTCGGGCTGCTCCTGTTGGACGAAATGGCCCGCGTCGGGGATGAGCTCGATTCCGCGAAGGTCGGCGACCCGGCTCGGCATGGTTTCGAGGGTTTTGGGCGTGATGATCTGAAGGACGGGGTCCTTCTCCCCGCAGATGAATAGAGCGGGTTGCTCGACTTGGCGGCGCCCGTAGTCCCGGTCGTGCTCCCAATTGAGGTCCATCGCGCGATAGGAGTTGAGGCCACCGATGAACGCGGACTCAGGTCCGGTCTGCATGTACTCCTCGACCAGAAAGTCGAGTTCCTCTTCGCTGAGCCAGGGCCACGGCAAGGGCTGTTTCGGATCCGCAAGCACGTCCAGGTAACCTGTGCCTTCGGCAGGGAAACTCTTGAAGTCGAGCAAGCTTCCGCGCGCGCTCAAGGCCCAGTAGATCCGCTTCAGAAACAATCGAGGCTGACTGCCGAGCTCGGCTTCAGCCGGTCCCACTT
Source organism: Polyangiales bacterium (assembly GCA_049645265.1). Lineage (GTDB taxonomy): Bacteria > Myxococcota_A > Polyangia > Polyangiales > Houyiibacteriaceae > SG8-38. The sequence goes on along the minus strand of JBARTN010000271.1, from coordinate 729 downwards.
TTTGGAAGTAGTGCAGATGAAGGAAGTGGTTCTTCGCGATGGCGGCATAGATCTCGCTTGGTTTGCGGCCCCTCGCCGCCGCTTCTTTGCTTGCGGTGGTCGGTTTCCCTCTCCTCTTCTCGCCTCCAGCAAATCCGACCCCGTAGGGCACGGCGAGCGATACGACGCCACGGACTCGTTCCGGTGCGTGTAGCGTGGCCGCCCACGCTGCCTGCGCACCGAAATCGTGGCCGACGAACACGGCGTCCTGTTCCCCTAGCGCGTCGAGGACTCCGGTCAGATCGGCGACGACCGTTTGGTTACCGTATTCGCTCGCGGGGAGGGGCCGGTCACTGCGGCCGTAGCCCCGCATATCGACGGCAATCGCTCTGAAGCCAGCGTCCGCGACCACTGGCAGTTGATGGCGCCAGGAGTACCAGAGGCCCGGAAAGCCGTGACAGAACAAGACGGCAGGCCCCTTGCCGCGGCTGACCGCGTGCATACGAATCCCGTTCGATTCGAGCGTCAGGTGCTCGGCGCTGCTCACGGCTTCCGCGTGCGGTCGTTACGGCTTTGCAGCTTCTGCCACCGCATCGATCAGGCTTTTCGAGAACATCCGTCCAGTGAGGTTGTCGCGAACCTTCTTATCCGCGGCGTCCCACTCAGCTTGGGCATCTCCGGCTTCCACTGCTTCGATGCCCTTTTTTCGGACGACCTGGTAGGCTTTCTCGTCGTCCTTGCGAATGACTT
>JBARTN010000270.1:0-1544 GCA_049645265.1 Polyangiales bacterium | reverse complement strand
CGTGTGGGCGTTTTCGCCGACGGACGTGTGGGTCATCGATGGGAGCTCGAGCATCCAGCGCTATGATGGCGACGGTTGGAGCGTGCTCGACTCCGGGAGCAACGCCGGGCTTGTGTGCATCTTCGCGCTGTCGCCGACCGAGGTGTGGCTTTGCGCCGGCGGCGACCTGTTGTTCTACGATGGTGCGACGTTCGAGCCGATGAATGTGTCTCAGCCGACTGGGCTGAGCGGGCTGACCGACGTGTGGGCCTCTTCTGCCAACGACGTTTGGGCGGTGGGCGATGACGCCATCGTCGCCCACTACGACGGCAACTCGTGGGGGCGCACGATCGCCGGCTCGCCGTTCAAGAGCTCGATCTGGGGTTCTGGGCCCACCGATGTCTACGCGCTTTCGACCTTCGATCTCGTGCACTACGACGGATTGACTTGGACCGAGATCGACCTCGACGCAGGCGCCGGCGACGGTCAAGTCTGGGGAACCAGCGCGACCGACGTTTGGGTGATGACGGATAGCTCCGAGCTCAGTCATTTCGACGGCGCGCAGTGGCAAACAATCGACACCTTCGACTTCGTCGGTGATTTGAGCGCGGTGTGGGGTCCCTCTCCGGACGACCTGTGGGCGGTGGGCAGCGCCGGCGCGATCGCGCACTACGACGGCAACTCGTGGCGGCAAGTCGCGCATCAGACGATCGGCGCGCCCTACCTACGCCTCTTCCTCGCCGTGCACGGAACGTCTTCGACCGACGTCTGGGCGGTTGGGCAACAGCTTGGCGACGGCGGCTCCACCGGCCTCATCTACCACTATCAGCCCTGAGCAAGCCGAGACATTGGCTTCAGTTGGATCGGGGCTCGAGCAGCGAGATGGTGGCCTCGGCGAGGAGTGACTCGAGGAAGTGGCCGCCGGTGTCGTCCACGGAGTGGACGTGGACCTCACCATACAACATTCTCTTTCGTCCATTTGCCTTCGTCGAAACTGGAAAAAATAGCGGCATCAAGCACGCAAGGTGTGATGTCACAGGCTTCGCAGAGCTTCTGGAAGCCATCAGAGACGAAGTTGTAGTAGTTCCGATCTTGCAACGCGTTGGCTGTGAGCTTGACTGGGAAGCCGATGGCATTCAGCCACTTGGTGATTCGGCTGTCGATGGGGATCTCGAACCTCGAAAGCCCGAGTCCTTGGAGCAAGTTCCGCGACTGTTTCGGACCGAAACCCTTGAAGTTGTCGTCGACGAACGCTGCTGCTCGTTTCTCTGTTTCTGGAGAGGAATTCGTCCTCAGATCGTCAAGATGGTGAAGAGTCGGCTCCCACCCCCCGTCGCGCAGAAATGACATGTTTGCGGCCAGCTCTTTGCCAATGATGTTAGACCGTCGCAGTCCGCCGAAATTGGTGAGGACGGCACGAGTGAATTCCGCCAAATCATCCTGTTTGGCGCAGATTGAGTAAACGAGAGGCGACGGCTTCATGAGGAGAAACTTCGTAACGGGAGAGCCGGGCCCTGATCGCTGTTGCGTGGTCAATAGGCACCCAACGATGCGATCCCAGAATT
>JBARTN010000269.1:0-2263 GCA_049645265.1 Polyangiales bacterium | reverse complement strand
CCGGAGGCAGGGTGCGGCCCCCTACTATGACGCCGTACTCGCCGAGGTGTCGTTGGCGCAGCGTGAGTACGACGAAGCGATCGAGCACGCGGAGAAGGCGCTCCGCCAGTTGCCGCCGGGAGATGCGCTTCTGCGGGAACGCGTTCGTGCGGTCTTGGGGAAGGCGCTGTCCGATCCACGCGAAACGACCTCGCTCTACGAAGAAGTCCTCGGAACCGACCCAGGTTTGTTCCGTCGTTTGGGCTGGGCGCTTCCCGCCGAAGTCGACTCGGGCGACGCCGAAATCGACCGGACTCTGGCGAGCGCGGTGATGCGATCTCCGCGTTTCGAGCGGTCGAGCAACGGGCTTCGCATCCAAATCGACAGCGCACGCATTTGCTTGTTCGGCCGCACTGGCGCCGCTTGGGGCTGCAGCGACGCGGGGCTTCAAGAGGAAGAAACCGCGGAGACCTACGCGGAGCGGATAGTCGACTCGTTTCACGCCGCGATCTTCTCGCCTCGCGTCGATCTGAGTCGCATCGACATCAATTCGCTCGATGGCTCGAATCGGGTCACCCGCAATCCGCTCGATATGCTCCTGCCCCCGTAAAGTCGCCGCTTTGCGCCGGCCACGGGGCTTCGCCTCTGGTCTTGTGGGCGCTGCTGTGTCTTACTGCTGGCCGTGAGCAACACTTGGGTTCGTCTCGCGCTTCTGGCTGCGTTTCTGATTAGCGTCTACCTGATCGGTCGAGCCACCGGTTTCACCGACCAGCTCACTGTCGACGCCATTCGCGAATCGATGCGCGCCGCAGGGGTCGGAGGCTTTGCCGTTTTCGTGGCGGTCTTCTGCGTGGGCCAGCTGCTCTACATTCCGGGTTTCGTTTTCGTCATGGTGTCGGGGCTTGCATACGGTCCGCTGTGGGGTTCTCTTGCCTCGGTGATCGCAGCCACGATCTCGGTTGCCGTTTCGTTCTTCATCGTGCGCACGATTGGTGGTCAGCCCCTCAAGAACCTCAACATCAAGCGCCCGTTTCTCCAGAAGCCTCTGGACCGCCTGGAGCAGCAGCCCATTCGCTCGATGATCGTCATCCGGCTCTTCCTCTGGGCCATCCCCCCGGTGAACTACACTCTGGCCATGTCCGGCGTGAGCTTCCGTGACTACATGATCGCTGCCGTCATCGGGATGACCCCGCCTTTCGTCGCGCTTTCGGTGGCGGCGGGCTTGGGGTTCAACCTCTTGTAGCGCCTATTTCCGCCGGGTGAGGGGGATGCTGGTGTCGGGAAGGGTTTGTTCGGCCGAGTCGGCTTGGGCCAGGGCGTCCCGGGCGGCGAACGGCTTCGTCGGTGGCTCGCTGAGCTGCGCGCGCTCGAGTTGGGCAGTGGCCCATCGCACGCTCTGCGCGATCACGTGGGAGTCGGTGACGTCGTCGGTAGCGCGCAGAAGCATCGCGAGGTCCCGCGCCATCTCCCGGCTAGAGGCGTAGCGTTCGATAGGGTTTCGGCGAAGCGCCCTGTTGATGATTTCGAGGAGGCGCTCGGGCAGATCGTCGCGAAACTTCGCGAGGTCAGGCGTGTCCGACTCGCGGATCGTGCCGAGGACTTTGAGCGGGTCCTCGCCCTTGAAAAGCTTCTCACCTGCGAGAATCTCCCAGAGCACGACGCCGACGCTGAACACGTCGGTCTGCGCGCTTGGTTCCGCTTCGTAGGTCAGCTCGGGTGCCAAATAGGAAATCTTGCCCTTTACGAAACCGGGCTTGGTGATCGAGCTGCGATCCATCGCGCGAGCCAGACCGAAGTCGGTCAGCTTCACGACGCCGCAGTTGCTCAGCATCACGTTTTGCGGAGTCACATCTCGATGAAAGACCGGGGCGGGCCTTCCCTCCGCGTCCAGGCGCGCATGCGCCGCGTGAAGAGCTTCGAGGACTTCGATTCCGATCGCCGCGGTCAGGATCCAAGGCGTATGGTGCCCGTGCGCCCTGTAGCCTCTACGCCAGTCGGAAAGCGTCAGGCCTTCGACCCACTCGAGAACCAGGTAGTACTCGCCGTTGCGATCGCGATCGAAGTCGTGAATCTGCGCAATGTTCGGGTGATCGAGCTCGGAGACGACGCGCGCCTCTTCGACGAACATCTTGAGGAACTCGGGGTTCTGACTGAGCGGCGCAAGCACGCGTTTGATCGCGACAGGCCGCGTGAAGCCGGCCGCTCCGTGCGTCTGCCCGCGATACACCTTGGCCATCCCGCCTTCGCCGGCGAGCTCTAGGACCTCGTATTTTCCACCAAGCAG
>JBARTN010000268.1:0-9760 GCA_049645265.1 Polyangiales bacterium | reverse complement strand
GAATCGATGGCTCTCAATCAGGTCGCATGGGACCCGAACCGCTCCCTCGAAGAACAACTGGTCGACTTCGTGCGCGCCAAGACGCTGCTCTCGGAAGACAAAGCCGCGCGCTGCCTCACGCGCGTGGTGCTCGGCGTGTACATCAAGCAACCGGATCTCTTGAGAGAAGTCATCGCACGCGTGGCCGAGGATGAGAGCATCCTGGCCAACTGGCTCCGTGAAGCCGACCGAGCAGGGCGTCTCTCGGTCCCCGACCCGGAGCTCGCAGCCCACATGTTTGGGAAGATGACGGCCGGCGTGCTGTTCTGGCCGCAGCTCCTCGAGGGGCAGATGGATCCCGACACCCGCGAGCTCCTCACTCGCGAGCTCGTTCAAACGTTCCTTGCGCGTTACCGCTCGGCTTCGGGCTGATCGCTGCTCGAGGGTTGCTCCCCGGCTTCCGGCTTGGCCTCGCCATGACGGCCCGTCCAGTGCGCCATCGATGTATCGGCGCCGAAGAGATGAGAGATCTGGTCGTAGAGGGCCGTCGGCAAGAGCTCGCGTAGGAGAGGAGTGATCTTCACCATCCAGGGTTCTTTCACGTAGACCGAATTGTGCTCGACGGCTTCGACGACCTTTTCGGCGACGAAGTCCGGTTCGAGAATGTGTGTGGCCTTGGGGGACTCGGCGCCTTCGAACATGCCGGTGCCGATGTAGCTCGGACAGACGATGGTGACGTGCACGTGCTTGTGGCCTTCCACATTGAGCTCGGCACGAATCGATTCGGAAAAACCGATGACCGCCCACTTGCTCGACGCGTAGCTCGAACCGTAGGGCAGACCGATGAAGCCCGACGCGCTCGAGATGTTGACCAGGTGCGCTTCCGGCCTCGTCACGAGGTCGTCTAAGAACGCGTGCGTCATCGCCACCACGCCAAGTGTATTGACCTCGTACGTCTTGAAATGGTCGTCGAGGGGCGTTTTGGTAAATGGTCCGCCGAATACGACCCCCGCGTTGTTAACCAGAACATCGATCGGACCCGCTTCGGCGTCGACCCGCGCTTTGAACGCTGCAATGCTCGCGGGGTTGGTGACATCGACCGGGAAGCCCCAGGCCGGAACACCCAGGGCCGCGATCTTCGCGGTGGCCTCGGCGAGCTTTTCCTCGTCGAGGTCCGCGAGCACGATGCTCGAACCGCGCCCTGCGAACTTGATCGCCATTTCGAGGCCGATCCCTTGCGCTCCGCCTGTGATCAACACGCGTCTACCGTCCAGCTTGCTCATAGCAACCTCTCTGCGGACTAGCCGCCCGGAGTGATCGTCAGCTCGACTCGGGCGGTCTGGTTGGGGGTGAGAACCTGGAGAATGTCCAGGTTCGCATCCCATGTCCAGCTGCAACCGCCAAAGCCTATTCCTCCGGAGGCAGCAGCACGGTGTCGACGACGTAGAGCATCCCGTTCTCGGCAGGGATCCGCGCAATGATCTTTGCATCATTGAGCGAAAGCTCTTCGCCGTTCACGTGCATCGTCGCCTTCTTGCCGTTGGCCATGCCCAGCGCCTGTCCCTCCTTGAACCAGCTGGGTTGAACGGCGGAAGTGGTAACGTGGTACTTCAGGATTTCCCGAAGCGTGCCCACGTTCTCTGGCTTGACCAGATTCTCCACGGTGCCTTCGGGCAGCTTCGCAAATGCGTCATTCGTCGGAGCGAACACGGTGAGTGGGCCGGAAGCAGCGACCGAAGTGACATAGTCCGCGGCCTTCAGTGCAGCGACCAGGGTCGTGTGGTCTTTCGAGCCGATGGCAATACTGACGATGTTGTTCTCGTGCAGTGGAGGAACGTTGGAGGCCTCCACGACGACCACCTCCTCAACGGGTGCCGCCTCAGCGGGCGCCACCTCCTGCTTCTTGCAGCCTGCGATGAGGAGCCCACAAACGAGCCCTCCGATGACCGCGATTCCCACAAAATCTTTCATCACAACCTCCCCGGCAGGAAATGCCTCCAAGCGCGAGCGGAGTATAGACCCACAATTTCCGCCCCGGCATTCCAAATGCACGGATTCGCATGGGCACGCAAATCCTGCGCGAGAGGACAATTCAGCGAATTTTTTTCTCGTAACGGGGGTTTGCTCGCCCTGCTGCTGAGCCTAGACTCCGCCTCAACCAGGAGGGTCTATGCGTGCAAAGTGGATTGGGTTGCTCATTGGATTGATCGTCGGAATTTCGGGCTGCACCCCGAAGGAAGCCGCGCCCACTGAGCCCAAGGCTGCAGAGCCCGCACCTACTCCGACCCCGGCCGCAGAACCAGCAGTGGACCCGGTCGCGGAGGCGCTGGAGATCTTCCAGAGTCGATGCACCGTTTGCCATGGTGCAAGCGGCAAAGGGGACGGCGACGGCTCGGCCGCGCTCGATCCGAAGCCCCGCGATTTTACGTCTGCAGAATGGCAGGCCTCGGTCACCGACGAACACCTGCAGAAGATCATCGTGTATGGCGGCCTCGCTGTCGGCAAGGCTGCGACCATGCCCCCAAACCCAGACCTCCAGGCTAAGCCCGAAGTGGTCGCCGAGATCGTGAAGTACGTTCGTGGCCTTGCGAAGTAGCCCGCCTCTTCGGGCTACCTGGCGTAGTTATTGCATCGCACTTCGGCGCAGAAGGTCCCGGTTTACCCGGGGAACCATGCATGAGTGAGTTGTTCTCTCCCCGTTCCGAGGAGAGTGGTGTGAAGAGTGTCCCTTTCGCTGAGGGAGCTCGCCTGGAGGATTTCCCTTTCGCTGAGGGAAGTGAGGAGATGTCATGAGGTTCAACAGGATTGGTGCGTTTGGCGCATCAAGTATCGGGGTACTGTTGGCTGCGATGGTCTGCATTGGATGCGGCCCACAGCAGGCAGCACAGGTGTCACAGGCACCAGCGAGCTCAATTGCCGACTTAATGAAGCAGCGCGGGCTCAATGAAGCCGATGTGAGTGCGGCGCTTCAGACCTACACGCCCACGGGCAAAAAGGACCCGTACCTGACCTTCGCGTCGGGCGGTCACGGCGGCAACATGATCGTCATCGGCGTCCCGTCGATGCGTATCTTGAAGTACATCGGCGTCTTCACACCGGAGCCTTGGCAGGGCTACGGCTACGGCGACCAGAGCGGCAAAGTCCTCGAAGGAGGCAGCCGGTTCGGCAAAGAGATGACTTGGGGCGACATGCACCATCCCGCGCTCTCCGAGACCGCCGGTGACTACGACGGCAAGTTCGTCTTCGTGAATGACAAGGCCAACGCGCGCATTGCGGTCGTCGACCTTCACGACTTCGTCACGAAGCAGATCATCACCTCCCGGCTGATTCAGAGCGACCACGGCGCGACCTTCGTCACGCCGAACACCGAGTACGTCATCGAGACGAGCCAGTACCCGGCACCGCTTGGTGGCGGCTATGCGCCGATCGAGGAGTTTGAGGACAAGTACCGCGGCGCGGCGATCTTCTGGAAGTTCGATCGCGAAAAGGGGAAGATCGATCCTGCGAATTCCTTCGCAATGGAGCTTCCGCCGTACATGCAGGACCTCGCCGATGCTGGAAAGCTCGCGAGCGAGGGCTGGGTGTTCATCAACTCGTTCAACACCGAGATGGCCTACGGCGGCACTCTCGAAGGAAACCCACCCATGGAGTCTGGCGCGTCCCAGAACTACATGGACTACATCCACATCATCAATCTCAAGGCGGCCGAGGCCGTCTACAAGGCCGGCAAAACCAAAAAGATCGCTGGCATGGACGTGATCATGCTCGAGACGACCAACAAAGAGGGCCTGTTGCACCTCCTTGGCGAGCCCAAGAGCCCGCATGGCATGGACGTTACGCCCGACGGCAAGGAACTCGTCGTCTCGGGCAAGCTCGATACGCACGGCACGGTCTACAGCTTCGAGAAGATCAAGGGCCTCATCGACGCAAAGAAGTACGAGGACAAGGACCAGTACGGCGTTCCGATCCTGCCCTTCGCCGACAGCATTCGGGGCCAGGTCGAGATCGGTCTCGGTCCGCTTCACACGCAATACGACGACAAGGGCAACGCCTATACCTCGGTCTTCATCGAGTCGACGGTCGCCAAGTGGTCGCTCAAGGACCTCAAGGTCATCGAGAAGGTCAAGGTTCACTACAACGTCGGTCACATCGTGGCGGCTGAGGGTGACACCGTCAGCCCGGATGGCGGGTACCTAATTGCGATGAACAAGTGGGCACTCGATCGCTTCAACAAGGTTGGTCCTCTGCTTCCGCAGAACTTCCAGCTGATCAACATCAACAGCGAGCCGATGCAGCTCCTCTACGACATGCCGCTTCCACTTGGCGAGCCGCACTACGCGCAGATGATCAAGGCCGACAAGCTTGACCCCGTCGACGTTTACAAGCCGGCTGGCTACGACGTCGTCAGCGACGAGCATAGTCCGAACGCGGTCACTGCCGGCAAGGAGCGTATCGAGCGCGAAGGCAAGGAAGTCCACGTCTACATGACCTCGGTGCGAAGCCACTTCACCCCGGACATCGTTCGTGTGAAGAAGGGCGACAAGGTCCATCTGCACATCACCAATGTGGAGCAGGCCCACGATGCGACCCATGGGTTCACCATTGGCTCGTACAACGTCCACAGCAGCCTCGAGCCCGGCAAACACGTCGACATCACGTTTATGGCTGACCGAGAGGGCACGTTCCCGTTCTACTGCACCGAGTTCTGTTCTGCCCTCCACCTCGAGATGGCCGGCTACCTCTTGGTGGAACCCAGTTGATCCGAGGCGCCGCACGCGTCGGCCGCGGGCTGAACGCTCCCGACCGTGCGTGCTGGTGCGTGTTCGGGCTCATCACTCTGGCGGCATGTGCGTCTCAGGAGGCGCCGCCGATCTCTGTGCAGGCGGCGCTTCCGGCGCCTCCGAGGCCTCGTGATTGTGTGACGGTCGCTGCAGGGTCGAACCTGCAGGCGACGGTCGACGGCGCCCAAGAAGACGCGGCGTTTTGTCTCGAACCCGGGTCATACCCCGGGCCTCTGACGGTCAGCAAGAGGGTCGAGATTTGGGGTCCACGCGAGGCGGTGATTCGTTCCGCGGGCGACGGCACCACGATCGAAATCGAGGCCGACGGCTCGGCGCTCACCGGCCTGACCGTGGATGGCAGCGGTGGTCGATTCGATACGCTCGATGCGGCTGTCCACGTCGTCGCCGACGATGTCCGCGTGGAAGGCGTCCGGGTTCAGGGGGCGGCTTTCGGGCTGCTAATCGAAAAGGCCAACCGCGCATCGATTCTGAACAACGTCGTGCAGGGTCCCGACGATGGCCCCCTCGGTCTTCGAGGAGATGGCATTCGACTCTGGGAGACCCGCGACTCCGTGGTTCGGGACAATCAGGTCATCGGATGCCGCGACATGGTCGTCTGGTACTCCAGCCGCAATCGACTGATTCGAAATACGGTCGTCCGAAGCCGATACGGCACACACTTCATGTACAGCCACGAAAATCACGTCGAAGGGAATCGTTATGTCGACAACGTGGTCGGCATTTTCATCATGTACAGCCGCAACTTGGTGCTGCGGGACAACCTTCTAGCTCGGTCGACAGGCCCAGGCGGAATGGGCCTCGGCATCAAAGAGTCCGGCAACTTGACGGTGTCCGACAACGCGTTCATCGCAAACACCAAAGGCGTCTATATGGACACCGCACCGCTCGAACCCGACGACTTCAACACCTTCGAGAACAACGCGTTCTTTCATTCGGAGGTTGCCGTGCTCATGCACTCGAGTGAAAAACGAAACGCATTTCGGGGCAACCAGTTCGTGAGCAATCGTTCCCAACTCCAGGTGGAGGGAGGCGGTGACGCACTAGCCGTCGAATGGGACGGGAACTCTTTCGACGACTATACCGGTTACGACATGGATCGGGATGGTTTTGGCGACATTCCCTACGAGCTTCGTCGACTGAGCAGCCAGCTCGAGAGCACGTACCCGCAGCTACAGTTCTTTCGCGGCGCGATCACGCTCCAGCTTCTCGATGCCATCAGCTCCCTGTTTCCGATGGTCGAGCCGAAAACCACCATGATCGACGCGCGGCCCAGGATGGGCGCGGTCGACTGGAGTCGCTTCGATGCGCGTTGAGGGGAGGGCGGTTCGAAAGAAGTTCGGCCGAGTCGAAGCGCTTCGAGGGCTCGACTTCAGCATTCCGAGTGGCGGGAAGGTGGGGCTCATCGGCCCCAACGCTTCAGGGAAGTCGACGCTGATTCGGATCATCCTCGGTCTGCTGCGCTGTGACGGGGAGCTCTTACTCGACGGCGAGAAGAAGCGGCGCATCGAGGCCGCCGACCGGATTGCGTACGTTCCGCAGATTGCGCCGAAGTTCAGCGCGTCCGTAGGTGAGGTGATCCAGGCGATCACCCGCGTCCGGGAGATCTCGCCGGACACCGTGCGCAGCGCCGGCCAAGAGCTCGGCATCGATCTAGCTGCTGCGGAGCGGCAGGCGTTCTGCAATCTGTCTGGCGGCGCGAAGCAGAAGACCCTGATTTCGCTTGCCCTCGCTAGCCAAGCATCGCTCTACGTGCTCGACGAGCCCACGGCCAGCCTCGACACACAGTCTCGCAGAGACCTGTTCCATCTGCTCTCCGAGCGTACGCAGGGCGCCACCTTGGTCCTTTGTTCCCACCGGCTCGAAGAGATTCGCACGCTGGTGGATCGGGTGATGGTGCTCGACGAAGGTCGGCTCGAGTACTTCGGCCCGACCGAGGATTATCTGGACCGAATGACGTTGAGCACGATCGACGTCCAACTCCGCAACGGTGTCGACCACGAAACGCTGGTCGCTATGGGCTTTCAGGCAGGCGTTGCCGGCTGGTGGAGCCGCACTGCCACCCGCGCTGAGAAGCTCGATCTCGTCGCGCGACTTTCTCAAAGCTTGGACGGGCAGATCCTCAACCTGCTGGTGCGTGACGCCGATGCCGTGCAGCTCGAAGAGCGAGGAGGCATAGACGATGTCCACCAAGATCCTTAAGGCACTCTTGTTGACGCTTGCGTTCGTTGCCGCGGTCGTGGCCTTCGTCCGCTACAACCAGGTGACGCTCGCAGAAGGTGCCGTTCCCGTGGTTTGGGATCGCGAGGTGTGCGCGCATTGCAAGATGCACGTGGGCGAACCGCGTTTTGCAGCGCAACTGCAAACCACCGAGGGCGAGGTCCTGAATTTCGACGACCCCGGTTGCCTCTTCGACTACCTTCAATCCAACGAAGCCTCGATCCACGGACGCTATTTTCGCAATTACCTCGAAGATGGCTGGCTGTCCGAGTCTGAAGTGGGCTTCCTGTCCGTCGAGGACTCTCCCATGGGTTACGGAATCCGCGCGGTCCCAAAGGGGACGCCTGACGCGCAAGATATAGACTGGGCCAAGTCCCGCGTGCAGGACCGCCCCCACCAGCAGCACGAGGGACCATGAATCGGCATCTGCGGTCCTACTTGGCGGTTGCCCGGCTCGATCTCGCCGAAGTCCTTCGGTCTCGTTGGCTGCTGTTCTGCATCGTCGTGTATGCGGTGCTCGCCGTCGTGTTCTTGCTGGTGGGCATGCGCGAGTCGACCGTATTCGGATTCACCGGCACGGGTAGGGTATTGGTCTCGTACGTTCACGCGCTGCTGGTGCTTTTGCCCTTGATGGCGCTCATCGCGACGGGGCTGGTCGTCAACAAGGCGCGGGACGACGGCACTCTGGAGCTCCTGTTCAGTCAACCGATTTCGCGCGGTGCCTTCTTCAGCGCCATCTCGAGCGTGCGTTTCCTGGTGCTCTTGCTGCCCCTCGCAGTGCTCATGGCGGCTGTCGGCGTTTTTGGCCGCCTGGCCTTCGGACAGCAAATTGCCTGGAGCTTCATCGGGCACTGCCTCGTGCTTTGCTCCGTTCTGGTCTGGTCGTTTTGCGGGATCGGCCTCTGGGTCTCGACGACTGTGCAGAACTCCGCGCGCGCGACCATGTACTTGCTACTGATCTGGGTGGCGGGCATCGCGTTCATGGACTTCGCGCTCGCCGGCATGATGCTCCAATGGCGGGTCGAGCCGAGGGTCGTGTTTGTGCTGGCGGCGCTCAACCCGGTCCAGAGCATCCGAATGGCGCTGTTGTCCTCGGCTGATCCCGAGCTCAGCGTATTGGGGCCGGTTGGCTTCTATCTTGCGAATCGTATTGGCGGCACGGGGCTCTACGCGCTCGGTGTCGCATGGCCCATGTTGCTTGGGTCGGTTGCTTGGATGGGCGGGCTTTGGAAGTTGCGCCGGGGTGACGTCGTTTAGGAAAAGAAGGCCTGGAGGAGGCGAAATGTCAAACGCAATGGACGCATTCTATCGGTTTTTGGACGAGCCCATCTTCCCATGGGCGCGACTCGTGCTCGCTTTGCTCACGATCTTCGTGGGACTGAGCTTCACGGCACCGATGTGGCACATCAACATGAAGGCGCCGCAGTATCCGCAAGGGCTCGACCTCTACATCTACTCGTACAAGGTCGACGGCGGAAACGATGGCAACGACGTCCAAGAGATCAACCTGCTGAATCACTACATCGGTATGGCACCACTCGACCGCGCTGCGCTCAGCGACCTCGACTGGATTCCCTTCCTCTTTGCCGCGATGATCATTTTGGCCTTGCGAACCGCCGTGATCGGAAAGGTCGGATCCATGCTGGACCTGTTGGTGATGACGACCTACGCAGGCGCATTCGGATTCGGACGCTTGTACTATAAGCTCTATACCTTCGGGCATAACCTGGACCCCAGAGCGCCGGTGACGGTGGAGCCATTCATGCCTGCCATGTTGGGCAAGAAGCAAATCGCGAACTTCCTGACCGAAGCGGGTCCTGGGCTCGGCACTTGGTATGTCGCGATTTTCGCGACTGGGCTGACCCTGCTTCTCCTGATCCACCTGATCATCGGTCGAAAGCGGCACGTAGCCGCCCTAGGCGGCTGAGCAGCCGGAACGTTCGAAAGCAGGCCGCCGCGCGGGCTGGAGTCCTGCTCCGAGGCCTGACACAATGGCTGGGCCCGATGGAAGCCAACCTTCACACGTTTGTCGTCTCCGACATGCACCTCACCGAAGCGGAGGAGCCCGACCCGGCGCGCCCTCTCTGGATGGCGTACAAACGTCGCGAGTTCTTCATCGATGACGATTTCGCCAGGTTCCTCGCCCACATCGAGGAAAAGGCCGACCGGCCGATCGAGCTGCTCCTCAACGGCGACATCTTCGATTTCGACAGCGTCACCAGCGTGCCCAGCAAGGACCGGCACGTCGAGTGGTTGGAACGGGCCCGCGGGCTCGGAAGCGAGGAGTGGAAAAGCCAGTTCAAGATGAAGATCATCATCGACGACCACCCGAGCTGGTTCGAGGCCCTGGGCGCGTTCATTGCGCGCGGGAACCGGGCGGTCTTCGTCGTTGGCAACCACGACGTCGAGGTCTATTGGCCTTCGGTTCAACGGATGATCTGCGATGCACTCGGTGCCGCCCTCCCATCGAACATCGGCGAAGAAGAAGACGACGATCCGATCGTGTTCTGCAATTGGTTCTACCTGAGCGGCGGCGACACCTACATCAGTCATGGACACCAATACGATCCCAACTGCGTCGTTCGTGACCCGATCGATCCCTTGATCGAAGTTCACGGGAAGCCGCGAGTCCGGATTCCGTTCGGCGACCTCGCCGCGCGATACATGCTCAACGGAATGGGGTACTTCAACCCCCACCAGTCGGAAAACTACATCATGAGCGCCGTTGCGTACCTGCGTTTCTTCTTCCGATACATGTTGCG
>JBARTN010000267.1:0-9171 GCA_049645265.1 Polyangiales bacterium | reverse complement strand
ACGGTGATTTCTCGTCCCGGCCAGGCGTCGCTCTCCAAGGTAGCCTGTCCGCGCGCTGCCAAGGCGTGGAGCAGGGCCTCGTATGCTTCGCTGGCGCGCTCTTCGACCTCTTGGCGAGCGTTCAATGCGGGCCGTGCGCTCTTGAACAGCTCGGTGATCAAGGCTTCGCGCTTTCGATTGAGCAGCTCGCGACCTTTCTGGACACGTCCGAGCTGCGCGCTTGCCCGAACGAGCCCGGAACGAGTCGGCGGTACCGAGCGCGCGCTCATCGGTGGACCTCGTCGGCTTCGACAGCGCCTGGGCGCGACGCCCACGCCGCGTCCGAAATTCGGCTGAGCTCGTCGCGCGGCAGCGTCTCGAGAAGCGACCAGCCAACTCGCATCGTTTCGGCCAGAGAGCGGCGCACGCCGCTTTGGTTGATCAGCTCCGTTTCGAACGCGTCGACGAAGTCGAGGGCGCGCCGATCGCCCGGCGCGAGACCTTCGTTTCCAACGATGGCCGCCATGAGCTTGGCTTCACGGCCGCGCGCGTAGATCGCATAGAGCTGATTGGCCCATTCGCGGTGTTCCGGCACGGTTCGACCTTCGCCGATGCCGGCATTCATCAGTCGCGACAGGGACGGGAGCACGTCGACCGGTGGATAGACGCCGCGCTGATGCAGCTCGCGGCTCAAAACGATTTGCCCCTCGGTGATGTAGCCGGTCAAGTCGGGGATCGGGTGCGTCATGTCGCCGTCGGGAAGAGAAACCACGGGCAACTGGGTGACCGAGCCGCTGCCGCCCTTGAGGACTCCGGCTCGCTCGAACAGCGATGCCAAGTCGGTGTACATGTAACCAGGATATCCACGCCGCCCCGGAATCTCTTCTCGCGCCGCTGCGACTTCTCGCAAGGCCTCCGCGTAGTGGGTGATGTCGGCCATCACGACCAGAACGTGGATCCCGTGCGTGAACGCAAGGTGCTCGGCGGTCGTCAGCGCGACTCGCGGCGTGAGTAAGCGTTCGATCGTCGGGTCGCTTGCCTGGTTGAGGAAGAGGACGGTGCGCTGCATCACTTCGCTTTCGAGAAAGCGGGACACAAACGATTGCGTTTCGCGCTCGGTGATGCCCATGGCGGCGAACACGACTGCAAAGGGCTCACCGCGGGCGGGACGCGCGTTTTCTACGATGTCGGCGGCGAGCTCCACACCGGGTAGACCGGGCGCCGAGAACACCGGGAGCTTCTGGCCACGCACGAGGGTGTTCAACCCGTCGATTGCGGACACGCCGGTTTCGATGAAATCCGACGGGTGTTGCCTCCGAACCGGATTGATGGGCGCGCCCCAGATCGGAAGGCGGGCTTCGCCGATCGACGGTGGAAGCCCATCGAGCGGTTCGCCGGTACCGCTGAGCGCACGCCCGAGCAGATCCTGCCCGACCACTGTCGTTGCGGTCTCGCCGGTGAGGGTGATCGCCGCGTCGGCAGGCTTGAGCCCCAGCGTGTCTTCGAATACCTGAATCACGGTGACCTCGGTGCCGACGTCGATCACCTGCCCACGTCGATCTTCCTGGCCCGTTCCTCCGATACGAACCCACTCACCGAGCTTTGCGCGCCGGGTGGAATGGACAAAAATCAGCGGACCCGCCGCCGAGGCGGCACCGGCGTACGTTCGGGCGATGGGTGCGTCCAAGCGCTTCATTCCGGCCTCATCTCCGTGATGGTGTCCTGGGCTTTCGAGATCTCTTCGCGCAATTCGTCGGGCGCCGCGGTCTTCACGGCGCCGAACACGACCCGAACCGCGGCCAGATCGAGCTTCTCGAAGCCGATGCCTTCCTTGAGCGCCGTCTCGCCAGTCCGCATGAACGACCAGAGCAGCTTCACGAGCTGGTAGGTCTTTTCCACACTCGAAAAGGCGTCGTGAGGATGGAATGCGTTTTGCCCAATGAGAAACTCTCGCGCGATTCGCGCGCCTTCGAGCACCAGGCGGTCTTCGTCTTCGAGCGCGTCGACCCCGACGAGGCCCGCGATTTCGCGGAGCTCACGATCACGTTGCAGTAGACGAACCGTTTCGACCCTCAGCTCGGACCAATCGGCTCCGCCCTCTTTCGAAAACCATTCCCTGGTGCCGTCGGTATAGAGGCTGTAGCTGATGTCCCAATCGACAGCGGGAAACTGTCGTTGGTGGGCAAGGCGTGGATCGAGCGCCCAGAGCGCTCCGACGACGCGCAAGGAGGCCTGGGTTACCGGCTCAGCGAAGTCTCCGCCGGGGGGCGAAATCGCGCTGATGAACGTCACCGCGCCCGTTCGGATTGGCGTCCCCTGGCTTTCGACGCGGCCGGCCCGCTCATACAGACGGCTCATTCGATTGGCGAGATAGGTCGGGTAGCCTTCTTCGCCGGGCATCTCTTGGAGGCGTGCGGCGATTTCGCGGAGCGCCTCGGCCCAACGTGAAAGGGAATCGGCGAGGACGGCCACGTGGTAGCCCATGTCTCGGTAGTACTCGGCAATCGTCATTCCAAGGTAGACCGACGCGTCCCGGGCAGCGACTGGCATGTTCGAGGTGTTCACGATCAGAATCGTTCGATCCATGATCGATCGGCCCGTTTCCGGATCGGTGAGGCGACTGAAGTCGTGCAGGACTTCCGCCATTTCGTTTCCGCGCTCACCGCAGCCGATGTAGACCATGATGTCAGCCTTCGCGTACTTCGCGAGCGACTGTTCGATCACGGTCTTACCGGTACCGAACCCGCCGGGAACGGCCACAGAACCCCCTTCGACGACGGGGAAGAGGAGATCGAAGACACGTTGTCCGGTGATGAAAGGGCGGTCGCCCGGCAGGCGCTTCGCGAACGGACGCCGTTGGCGAATCGCCCATGGTTGCGAGAGGGTTAGGGCGGTGCCGTCGTCCAAGCTCCCAATGGCCTCGGTCACCGTGAACGCTCCCTGCTCGATGTCCGCGATTCGACCAGTGGACCCAGGCGGCAGCAGCACTCGGTGGACCAATCCGGGACGCTCTTCGACCTCACCCAAGACATCGCCGCCGCTCACCTCCGCCCCCGCCGCGACCGTTGGCGTAAACGACCAGCGCGCATCGGGGTCGAGGGTGGGCAAAGTCATGCCGGGCGCCATGAAGTCGCCCGACCGCTCGGCGAGCCCCATCAGCGGCCGCCCGATTCCGTCGAGAATGGAGCCGAGTAAGCCCGGCCCCAGTCGAGTCATGAGCGAGCTTCCTGTCCGGCGCACTGGCTCGTGAAGCCCAAGGCCGCTGGTTTCCTCGAATACCTGAATCGTCGCGACGTCGTCTTGGATCCGGATGACCTCGCCGAGAAGTCGACGCTCGCCGACTTCGACCAGCTCGTAGAGGGCGGCATCGCCAAGCGGCTGTGCTTCGGCAATCGCGCCCGCGACTCGGATGATGCGCGCTTTGGTCATTGAAGCTTAACCCGATAGCCAATCGCGCGCCGAAGGATCTCCACGATGTATTCGTGGGCCGTGGCCTCCGAGGTCCAGTCCGGCCCGGGGACGGGGATGACGACGGGGAGAGCCGATCGCTGGAGACCTCGCCGAATTTCTTCCGGAATGTCCCGGTAGAGCGGTTCGTCGATGAGGACGACACCTGCGCCATCGCTCTCCACCAAGTGCTCGATCTGCACTGCCGCGTCCGCGCCGTTTCTTGCTTCAAACACAGGCACCCCAGCCAACGCGAATCCGGCACTCAAGCCTTGGCTCGCAATCACCACGAGTCGTTGTTCCTTCATGCGAGCACCAAGTCTCCTTGGATGAGGGCGGCAGGAGCCCGAAGGGCGACGCCCCAAATGATGCGTCTCAAGTTCAGTGCTTGGGCGCGAAGCTCGAGCACAAAGCCAATAACGGGCGCAGCGCTGCTCGGGTCGATTCGCATGGATCGATTCTGCCAGGCTATCTGAGCTCGAAGGGCAGCGCTTTCCAACCCCGCGACCTCATCGATCGCTTGGCGAAATGCGGGGGCCAACGCGGACTCGCGGAGCTCCCATGCGAGTTGTTTCTCGACGTCGTCGTGGGTCGCGACGCCCATGAGCTTCTCGAATACGGTCCGCGTGAGCCAACGACCTCCTTCTACGAACGTCAGCTCGACGATCCTCGGGTCCCGCTCGACGAAGTGCAACAAGGCGGACCACGCGTTCATGAGGTCGATGACTTGTCCGACGTACTCGACCAGTTGTGCTCCGCCTTCCCGCGCTCGCGACGACGCTCTGCGGGCGAACGCGCGCTGAAGTGCGATCTCGATCTCGAAGAGCGAAGGATGCGCTCCGCTCGCGGCTTCGACGAGAGATGGTCCGAAAGGGTGGTTCCAGAGCAACAGCATTCGAACGACGTCTGCCGGCGTCGGCTGACTGGCCAAAGTGAACAGAGCACGTTCTGAGAGGCTTACGGTCGGAACCAAGCCCGCCATGCGTGCTTCGGACGCCACCCCTTCCTCTGCGCCGCGCAAAATGCCTTGAATGGAACGGCGGTCCTCATCTTCGAAAAGCACGGACAAGGCCAGTCGCCGGTGGTCGCTGCACCAGCGATCGAGCACCCGCATTTGGCTGCCAGCGTGATGGCGGATCGACTTTTCCAGGCTTGCAGGGGTCGCTGGGGCATCGGATCGCACGAATCCAAGCGAGCTGAGCTCTCTTTGAAGCGTGGGCAGGCTCGTAGCGCGCGCGAGTCGCTCCAATTCCGATGATGCAAGCAAATGAGTGTGAAGTCCCCGCGCGCGCGCATTGATGTCGCCTAAGTACCTCGCCATCGCTAGAGCTCCTGCAGGCGCGCATGGATTTCGATCGCCAACGAGGATGCCAAGCGGTCGATCCGCGTTTCGAGCTGGCCGTCCACGACGACCGACCCTCCAGCGCCCACGACGATGAACCCCGTACCCATCTCTTCCTCCGGTTCGACCTGCACGCGCGGCCTATCGGAGAGCGCCTTTCGGACTGCCGGTTCGAGCCGCAGGGAACAGCGCACCACAGCGTCGTCGCCATCGACGAACTTCAACGCCTCGGCAAGCTCGGCGCCGAGAGCCGTGAGGTAGCGCTCGTTCATCGAAGCTCCTGGAAGAAGGGCCCTGGCCCGCCCGAGCACTCGATCGACGAGCTGAGTCCGCGCCAGGAGCACGGCGCGCATCGCGGCGTGCCTCTCTGCGGCGATCTCACGGCGAGCATCTGCACCGTACACCGCCTCTTTGTGCTCCATCAGCTTTCTTCGCCTGCCTTCGATCACGCGCTCGGATTGGGACGCAACTCTGTCGGAGTCAGCCCGCGCCGCGTTCAAAATGGACTCGGCCGTCTCATTGGCAGCGCGGCGCAATTCGGTATCGAGATCGGAACCCGCCATAGCCGCCTCAGCCTCCTCCTTGCATGAGGATCAAGACCGCGATGACGAATCCGAGAATTGCGAGCGTTTCCGGAATGGCGATCAAAAGCACGACCGTGACGGTGAGCTCCGGCTTCTCAGCAAGCGCCGCAGCGGCCGCCGGGCCGATGCGAGATTGAGCCCAAGCAGTGGCGAGGGCTGGAATGCCCACGGCCAAAGCCGCACTCAGGTAAAGGAAAACCATGTCTAATTGCATCTCACTCGCTCCTCTCGTCGGAAGCGCTTTCGCGCGCGGACCAATGTCGAAAGGGTCGGTACTGCGCACCGCCCGGGCTGTAGAACTTTCCGAAGAACTCCACATAGTGAAGTCGCAGCACATGAATCGTCGGGCTGAACACGCCCAAGACGAAATTGATCAAATGGAAGACGAGGGCAAACAGGATGCCGACGACGACGGAGCCAAAAGCTCCGACCATTCGGTTTGCAACGACCGCCATCATCACCGACGCGGTACCGACGGCCATGATGCGTGCGTACGAAAGCACGTTGCCTAGCGTGGACACGAGCTCGATGGGCGCAAGAACACCTTCGGCGATGATCAAAACCGGGAGGGCAACCAGTGTGGCGATCACCAAGGGCGTGAAGAACTGCTCGGGAAGCATGTCGAACGCCGCCATGAGCGCCAGCGCGATGAGGACGACCATCACGGCTGCCATGCCTTTGCCGATGGCGCGCCGTTTGTCTCCGCGAAACATCTTTACGGCGCCTACCAGCAAGCCGACCACGATGTGAACGAGGCCCAGCGCGATGGAGAAGCCCAGGAAAGGAAAGAACGCTTCTTCACGGTTGAAGATGAGGGGATGGAGGCCGATCTGGTGCCCGAGATCGCCGAAGAGCTCGCCGTATAGAAAGCCGAAGATGATTGCGAACAAGGCGCAAGCAAGGCCGATCTCGGATATCGATCGCAAGGTCGTGTCGGCTCGCGACCGGATCCGCAAGATGAGGGATATCGCAGCTAGGATCGTCCCGTAACCGATGTCTCCGAGCACGACCCCATAGAACATAGGGAAGAAGACTGCGACGAACGGCGTGGGATCGACCGTGCCGTACTTCGGCAGGGGCATCATCCTCGTAATCGCTTCGAACGGACGAAACAGACGGGGGTTGTTGAGGACGACCGGGACGGTGTCGCCGGCCCACTCTTCGGAGGACACCGTCTCGATTTCGAACCCCGGACCGCAGCGCAAGCCGAGCCGCCGTTCCAAGTCGGGCTGCACCGCCTTGGGCACCCAACCTTCGAGAACGAACGCTCGTGGCGTGACGACGGCTTTCTCCATGGCTTCGATCGTTGCGAGGTGATCTCGAACACTCGCCTGAATCCATGCGAGCTCCCGTCCGCGCTCCCGGGCGATTCGGGCGCGCTCCCGCTGCAGTGCGGCAAGCGCCTCGGGCAGCTCGTCCAGCCGAGCCTGCATGCGTCGAATCGTCGCACTCACGCCTTCCTCTTCGAACTGGTCGGGGAGGGAGAGAGACTGCACACCGGCTTCACTGAGCAGTTGCTCGGCGTTCGCGGCGTCTGCCGTCGGCACCGCCAGAAGCATCGCGGACTCGCCGGACTCGGACGGCTGGCTTAGGAGCTCGAACCCGTCTCCGAGGGCTTGGCGAAGCGCGGCGCGCATGCGGCGAAGCTCCTGCTCCCCGTCTTCTCTCAACACCAGGTAGAAGACTCGAATCCCGTCGAGGTCCAGACCCGAGTCACCGATCTTTCGAAATGCCGAGAAGAACGGTTGAAACTTCAGGATGAGAGCGCGCTCCTCTTCGAGCCCCTGGCGCTGCTCGGCCAAGGCTTCGAGCTGCCTTCGGCTTCTGCCCGCAATCAAGGCAGCCTTGGGTAGCGGCAACGCTTCGGCTGCTTTCGGCGGCTCCGGTGTCACCCCGAGAAGCTCGAGCGCGGTGTCCACGTCTTCGACGACGTTGCGCACGCTGCGCATGTGATGATCCTGCTCGATGGTGAGCCCGAGGGGCCTCAAGGACTCCGTCTCGGCGGGTTCGATCAATTGAACCAGGCCGACGTCCTGCACACAGCCCAAGCACGATTGCAACCGTTCTCTTGGCCCGAGCATTCGAATGCGGGACATTTCCAGAATCAAGGGGAACCCCCCGAGCCGGGTCGGCCCAGCAGAAGGTCGACCACGTGGAGGGAGAGCTCGTGGACCGTAGTGTCGTCGAGCTCGTCGAGCTGGTCGGTTTCCTGTCGAGCTTCTTCTCGAATCGAGTCGATGGCCTGGTCTCGCTCGCGTGCGATTCGCTCGCGGACGACCGCTTCCTCTGCTTCGAGTTGTAACTCGAACTGTTGGACACGATCCTCCGCCGCGGACTCGGCCAATTGGACGAGCTGCTTTGCTTCCTGTCTCGCCTCTTTCAGCATCGCCTCGAGCTCGACTTCCGTTTCGAGAAGGCGGCTGAGTTTGCTCTTGGCGTCCGCGTCCGTGCGCTCGCCATCGTCCCTTCGTTTTGCTGCCATATCCAACTACTGGCTTGGAAAATAGCAGAAGTACGGCGTCGGGTGTCGGCGTTAAACGACTTTCGCTCGACGGCCGATGCTCAAAATGAACGCTCCACTCAACGTCACCGCACCGGCTAGCCAGAAAGCGGTGCCGTAACTCCATGCTGCCGCGACCAGGCCCAGGCCATACGCAAAAAATGCGTGACCTCCATTGAACGCGCCGTGGATGATGGAGACCACCATGCCGCGCGAGGATGCGTCCGCACGTTCCATTCCCAGGGCGGTGACGGCGGGATAGGCGATGCCGTGCCCGAGCCCCATCATGGCGCCTATTGCAAAGAGATGACCGGGCCCGAGAATGCCGAGCATGGGCGGCACCGCCGAGTACAAACAAAACGCGATCACCGAGGAGCGAAGCACACCGAAGCGATCGATGAGGCGTCCGCCGCCCAACCGAACCGTGAGCGCGACGATCGCAAAGCCGATGAAGAAGCTCCGAACCTGGGTGACGCCGAGCTCGAGTGCGAACGGCTGGTGCAGGGTGAAGAGTGCGGTGAATGCGGCGGTCATCACGAAAGTCGCTCCGTAGACACGTATGAGCGAGCCGCCGAAGATCGGGCGGCGAGCTTGGGGTTCCTGCGGCTGGTGCCGAGGCGCCTCCTTCAAACGCGTGCTGAGGAGCGCAGCGAAAAGGCCGGCGCTGGCGCTGGCAATGAACACATGCTGCCAGCCGACGGAGTCCGCCAGGATTTCGCCAATGGTTGGCGAGACCGCGTTCATGCCGAGGTTCGCCGCGCCGAAGAGGCCAAGAGCCTGCGCCATTCGACCGCTGGGCGCGATGTCCGCGGTCATCGTCCCCGCCGAGTTAAACCCCATCACCATTCCCAGGCCCCAACACATTTGCGCGAGGTAGAGCAGAGGGCCTTCGTGATCGACGAACAGATAGATCGTCCCGGTGACCGCCAGCATGAAGTTGCCAAGGGTCAGCCAGCGCCGCCGACCGTAGCGATCGACCAGCCAGCCGACCAAGGGCGTGGCGGCAACCGCCGTGAGACCTTCTATCGCGACTGCGCGCCCGATCCCCGCGGCGTCCATGCCCAGCTCGGTCGCGAAAAACTTCGGCAGGATCAAATAGAAGGACCAAGAGAACCCGAACAACGAAACCGCGACGAGCAGAAGCAGGAACTCGCGCGACAAGAGGCGCGGACCCTGGTTGGGGGCTGGAGGCTTCGGCTCGGTGGGCATCGAAGCGTCTCCTTAGCACCTCAAACCCAGCCTTGAGGCGTTCGGTCGCGGGGATCGTGCGGATTCGCCGCTGATCGGCGATGATCCCGGCGGATTGGAATCGTGAGAGC
>JBARTN010000266.1:0-7094 GCA_049645265.1 Polyangiales bacterium | reverse complement strand
AAGACGGTGGACGACACCGAAGAGGTCGAGATCGATCGCGCGTTCCAGGTTCGGATGACCGTAAAGTATGATCTCGCGACCGCTGAGGCAGACACGGCCGTTGAACGGGCTGACGCGGCCAAAAACGCCGCGGAGAATGCTGGCCAGAAGCTCGAAGCTCAGGAATAGAGCGACCCAGGCCAGAGCGTAGCCACGACGGCGCGTTGAGCCCGCTCCCGCTTCCAGTATTCGGATTCGGGGTCGAGCGCGACGCTGCCGTCGATGAGTTTCTGGAGGGTGGCTTCGACGCCGCGCGCGAAGTCGGCGTCTTGGACGACGATGTTGGCCTCGCTCTCCCAGAAGCTCGCCGTCGCATCGAGGTTCGCCGACCCGATACTGGTCACCAGGCCATCGATGGAGACGAGCTTGGCGTGCACGTACGGCCGGATCCGGCCCCCGCGCGCGACGATCATCGGAGACGGCGGCGGCACGAACTCGTAGACCTCGACACCCGCCTGAAGCAGGGGTTCGAGCTTCGCCTTCACCATGTACTCGAACAGCGTGCGGTGCATGGGCGCAGGGAAGAACGTCCCATCGTCGCGCCGGGCGGCTGCACTGCCGGTCAGGAGCTTGACGCAGACGTCTTTGGCCAGGAGCCGATAGATCGCGCGCTCCAGGGCCGGGACGATCGGGTAATCGTTGACGATGTAAACGTGGTCCGTGGCGACGTCGAACATCGCTTCGTACATCGCAAGGCCGTTTGTGTCGGCAAGACCGCAGTGCACCACCAGACGCCCCGAAGCCGAGCCAGCGGGCTCGAGAGCGGGCATCGTGTGGCTGTCGTTCGGAATCCGGGCGCCGCCCTGCCGATGCCAGGTGCCCATGAAGGTCTCTTGAACCGTGCGCACCAAGGGCCCGCTGACTTCGACGTGCGCGTCGAGCCAGGGAATGCGCTCGTGGCGGGTGTTGTCGTGCACCGGAACCTCGCTGAAGCCCATGTAGTACGAGTCGCTCGCGTTCCGGCCGGAGACGAAGGCCCGACGGCCGTCGATGATGACGAGCTTGCGGTGGTCTCGCTTCTTGAGCCGCGAAACGTCGACCTCCTTGCGAGAGCCGATGGGGTTGACCGCGAGTACCTCGATGTTCCCTTCCGCCTTCAGGGACAGAATCAACGGATTGAGGCGCCCGAGAACCTCCTCGTCGGAATAGAGCGCATCGACCATGAACCGAACCTTCACCCCCGCGCGGGCGCGCTGGATCAGGCGGACGATCATGTGCTCGGTGAAGTCGCTCGGCTGGACCATGTAGAACTGGATGTGAATCGTCGAGGAGGCCTCATCGAATGCCGCGAGCAAGCGCCGCCTCGCCTCGCCATTGTCGAGCTCTGCATGGAACGCGTTGCCCAGGATCAGCTTCGACTCCGTCGTTTGATCGAGGCGCCAGTCCAGCGGATCGCTGTTCGCCCTGTCGCGCCGCAACTTGGCTGCCTGTTCGATCTCGACCGTAAACACCCCGGCACGCGCTCGCCTGAGCGCCGTCGCCGGCGTCATGACGCTCACCTGCTCGGCGAGACTTTCGTCGGGGTGCCCGTCCCGTTCGGTCAAGATCGTGGTCACGGGAACACCCTTCGCGCGCAGCCTGCGAATCGCGGTCGAAGCGAACATCTCGACGAAATCGATGCCGAGGCTTCGGAGCTCCTCCTCCTCGGCCGAATAGACCAGGATCGCGCCGGGCGGCAGCCGCTGCGTGACCAGCGCCTCATGGATCGAGGGATCCCGGTTTTTCACGTGGATGTCGAAGTAGACGAGCTCCAAGCCCTCGTCGACCAGCGCGCGAAGCGCCTCGATGGGCGACACCGTCGGGACCGGCTGATCGGGACGCCGGGGAAGCACGAGCGCCGCGTCCACGAGCACGACCGGCCGGCCGCTCGCGACCTGCAGCAAACGGTGCCCAAACAGATCGGTGACGACCTGGCCCCGGTCATTGCAAATGGCAACGCTGACGCGATGAAGGCCGGGCCCCGGTGCGTCGATTACCGCGCGCACTTCGGTACCGCCCGCGATGGGAAGCTCTGCAGCGACCGCACCATCGACGTAGAACCTCGCGACCGTGCCGAGCTTGGCAGAAACACCCAAGGTCGCCGAGAGCTCGACCGGCTCCCCCGGGCTCGTGACCTCGTCACGCTGCACCCCACCGAGAATTCGCCGAAGCCCGGGGTTCCGACCCCAACGCTCCATCGTCGTGCCCAGTGAAGAGGCCGCTGCCTCGAGGATGGAAGGTGACGGGTCACCGGTGGCGAAGCGCTTGTCGACCTCTTCGGCAATCGTCGTAGCGATTCGCCGGATTCGCTCGGACAGATCCTCGGGTGGCTTCTGGTCGCTCACGGCGGCCAGTATAGGCCGCTTAGGCGGCGTCGTCGGTGAGCACCGCCAGGTACGGCAGATTTCGGAACTTCTGAGCGAAGTCGAGGCCATAGCCGACGATGAACACGTCCTCGACGGTGAAGCCGAGGTAGTCAATCTGGACGGGCACGCGGGTGCGCGCGGGCTTGTGAAGCAGGGACGCGACCTTGAGTGACGCCGGCTGGCGCGTAGCCAAGTTCTCATGGAGATAGGCGACGGTGAGGCCGGTGTCGACGATATCCTCGACCAGGATCACGTGTTTGCCCTCGATCGAGTGGCTCAAGTCGGTGGTGATCTGCACCACGCCGCTGCTCTCTTGCTGATTGCCGTAGCTGCGGACACCGAGGAAGTCGATCGCCACATCCAGATCGATGTTGCGCACCAAGTCCGCGGCAAACATGTAGCTGCCCTTGAGCACGGGGACGACGACCAAATCCTGGCCGAGATAGTCCTGCGTGATCGAGTGGCCCAGCTCAGCGACGCGCCGGGCAATCGTCCCAGCGTCGATCAATGGCTTCGTCGACATTGGAACCTACTCAGTTCGCGGAGAATACGATCGGGAATTTCGCCGGGCCGCCTTCGGAGGATGCCGGGAAGCGCCAGCGTCGAACGGAGGCTTCAATGCACTCGGCAAGCCCTCCGGGACCATCGCCGTCGGCGCTCACCTCTTTCACTCGGCCGGAGGCCGCCACGGTCACGCTCACGTCCAGGCGAACCGACTGCGGTGACTGCTGCCCACGAATCGCTCGCTCGTAGCAGCGCTGCAGGCGCGGCTTGTTGGTCGTCACGGTTGCCCGAACCCCATTGCCGTCCAGCGGTGGCTTGTCGCTCTGATCGCTGACGGACTTCTGGACAGCAATTTTTGCGGGAGCGGCATCGGCGCCCGAACCAAAGTCATCGAGAATTTTTTGCTCCGCAGCACTCAAGGAACCTTCGTCCGATGTCTCTTCGACCGGTTGCACGCGGGCCCTGCGGCGCGTCTTGGGTACGGGCTTCGGGGCAGGTGCCATCGTTGGCCCGTCGTTCGCGGGGTTTGGCGGTTCGAACACGAGCTCCGCTTGCGGCGCTTCCGCAGGTGGCTCCTTCGCGCGCACAGCGGCTGCCGCATTGGCGCGCTCGATAGCTGCAGCCTTGGCGGGCTCATCGGTTACCGCTGTGGCGGGCTCGGCCTCCGCGCCCGGTTGGGCATCCGCGGCGGCGCTCGCCTCCGTTGCCGCTCCGTCCGCAGACTTCTCCACCACATCGGAAACCGTTCTTTCTGGTTCCGCCTCAGACTTCTCGGCACGCGAGGTAGGCTCTGCAGGTGCGAAATCGAGATTCTCCAGCCACTCGGTCAGCGCTGAGCCGCCAAAACGCTCATAGGCCAGACGCGCGGACCCGCCAAAACGCTCATAGGCCAGAAACGAGGAGACGCCTGCCAGAACGATCACGGCGAAGATCAGCGCCAGCACGCCTAGCGACAGACCGCGCCGCGGCTCGGCACTTGCTGCGGCAGCCGCCGGCGGCACCGAAGGCACCGAAACGCCTTCGCCTGGGGCGGCCGGGAGCCCGGAAAACGAACCCAATCGGGCCGATGACTCGAAAATTCCCGGCGGCCCAATCGGCGCCGGCGGCTGCGACATGTCCCGACGCGCGCCGGGCAGGTCTTCCTCGGGCGCAAGTGAATCGGCAAGCGGGGCGAAATTGTGCGGCATGCCCGGCGCGTCGAATCCAGCCCTGGGCGCCGACACGACGGTACGCTGCGAGTCGACGAATGGTGGCATCGACGAAAACGAGGTTCGCGACGGAGGACTCGAATGCCGGCGCTCGTGCAACAAGGCCATGAGCTCCGGAACGGTTGCGAGCGGACGCCACTCGTCGAGACCTTCTCTCCAAACCAGGGAGTACTCACTCACTGCGCCGGCGTCGATCTTGTGACCAAGCTCCTCAAGTCGAACGGGCCCGACCGGGACATCGTTGATCGAGACGTGCCAGTGGGGCACCTCGCCTCTCATGGCAATCGGCGGACCTGCGGGCGAGATCGGCAGCGCTCGCGCCAAGCCTGGGTGTTGACCCACGAGCGCGCTGCTCGCGGCGGCTGGAATCGAAGAGACCCTGCGTGCCACCGCGGACGGACGGCGCGGCGGGACCGATGAAGTTCGCCGACGACCCGGCAACGACGGACGACGAGCGCGCGCGGTAGGCGCCTCGTGGGTGAACACTGGCCTGGGCTCTGCCGTGCGGCGGCTGACCTCTTCGAAGCCGTACGCCGACCCGGCCGGAACCGTAATGTCCGGATCGCCCTCGCGGCCGTCGACCAGGATCTTATGATCGCACCTGCGACACGGAAAACGAACGACACGACCCCGAACCTTCTGGTCGGCGATCTTGTACTTGGCGTGGCAGCTATCGCACTCGAATCTCATCTGTCTCGTCGTCTGTGGGCGGGCTCACTCACTTGCACCCATTCCAGGGTGTCATCGAGAGAATCGTAGCGCGAATTGCGCCAAGTTCCAATAGGAACGCAAAATTTTACATGCCTGAAAGCACGTAATAACGGGCCTGGATGTCGTCGTAGAGCAAGACGAGCCGATTTTCACCGATACGACGCGACCAGCGCTGGTCCTCTTCATCGTAGGCGACTCGGAAGCTCGCGCTGTAGCGGAAGGCGATCAGCACCCGGTCCATTTCCCTAGAGATTGTGCGGTACTTGATCTCGTATCGAACGTCGGTAACGCGCTCCCGCCAGCGGCTCAGCTTCTGTTGGAGGGCCCGGTAGTCCAGGTCGTCGTCACCCGAAGGGGTGCCGTTGTCGTCCAAGTACTGGGTGCTCGCCATGGCCAAGAGGGCCCCGATGTCGCGGGCTTCGACCGCATTTCGATAGTTCTCCATGAAGGTGATGACCTCCCGGTTCTCAGGCGTGTCCTTCACGGTGGTGTTTGGGATGTCTTTCGTGCAGCCCGCGGCCGCGAAAAGCGCCGCACAAAACGCTACGGCGGACATGGCTCTACGCATACAGCACATCACAGGATCAACGTTCTCTTTGCCACGACATTCCCGATTATCCATCGACCGCTACTGAATCCCATAATCTTTGATTTTGTAAAGCAGAGCGCGGTGGCTGATCTCGAGCAACTTGGAAGCCGACGTCCGGTTGCCCCCGGTCTTATCGAGAGCCCGCCGAATCAGCGTTTCCTCCATGAATCGCGCGGTTTTCTTGATGGAGAGCTCCCCGTTCGCGAGGCTCGCCGCGACCGGATCGGCCGGCTCGCGCATCCGCTCGGGCAGGTCGGCCACCGTGAGCGTGTCCCCTTCAGCAAGCACGACAGCCCGCTCGATGGTGTTCTCCAGCTCGCGCACGTTGCCCGGCCACGGGTAGTCGAGGAGCAGCTTGCGAGCTCGCTGGTCGAGACCGCGGATCTGGGTGCCGAGCCGGCCGTTGTTGCGCTCGATGAAGTGCTCGACCAGCAACATGATGTCGTCGCGTCGGTCGCGGAGCGGCGGTACGTTGATCTGCAAGACGTTCAATCGGTAGTAGAGGTCTTCGCGGAAGCGCCCCTCTTCGACTTCGCGTCGGAGGTTGCGCACCGTGGCCGCAATCACTCGCGCGTCCACCTCTTGGTCGCGCGTCGCACCGAGCGGTCGCACGCAGCCTTCCTGCAACACGCGAAGCAATTTCACTTGCAAGGTCAGCGGGAGCTCGCCGATTTCGTCGAGGAAGAGCGTGCCCTGATGGGCCTCGGCAAACAGCCCCTTCTTGTCCTCATGCGCGTCGGTGAACGCACCTCTTTTGTGGCCGAACAGCTCGCTCTCGAGAAGCGTTTCGGGGATCGCACCGCAATTGAGCGGGATGAACGGCTTGTGCTTTCGCGAGCTGCCATCGTGTAGCGCACGCGCGACGAGCTCCTTGCCCGTGCCACTCTCTCCTTGAATCAAAACTGTCGTCTTGTACCCGGCAACTTTGCCGATGGTGGAGAAGACTTTGCCGATTGCCTCGCTCTTGCCGAGGATGCCGTGGAAGGTCTGCTCCTTGCGCATCGCTTCTTTGAGGGCGCGGTTTTCACGTCGCAGCGATTCACGCTCTTCGGCTTTGGCGAGCGCGAGCAGGACTTCGTCTTGCTTGAAGGGCTTCGAGATGTAGTCGTACGCGCCGGCCTTCATCGCTTCGATCGCGAGGTCGACCGAGCCATAGGCGCTCATCAAAATGACCGTCGCGAGCGACGAACGCGCCTTCAGCTCGGTGCAGAGCTCAATCCCGGTCATTCCACTCATGCGGACATCGGCAAGCACGAAGTCTGGGTCGAAGCGCTCCAGCTGCTCCAATGCGCTCTCGGCACTTTCCGCCGCCTCGACTTGATAGTCGTTCTTCTTCAGCAGCGTGCGGAGCACGAGCCGGATGTTTTCTTCGTCGTCGACGACCAGAACGCGGCGCATGGATTTAACCCTATACTTTCTGCATAGCAGAATGTGCGCCACAGAAAAAATTTCATAATTCCCAGCGTATAGGGCGAGGCCAGCTGTAAAGTTCTCGCTCGATTGGCCTCCAAGGGCCCAAGTGGGTATGATTTCCTTGTCGGGTAGGGGGACAAGACATGAAGATCCGCTTTGCTTTTTTACTTCTAATCGTGGGGTGCGTCGCGACCGTTAGCAGTTGCACGCGACGGCCCTTGGCCAATCTCAATCCGTGCACGATCAACGGCGTCGTCCAAAACGTGCCGGTCAACCCGCAACGCG
>JBARTN010000265.1:0-13146 GCA_049645265.1 Polyangiales bacterium | reverse complement strand
GGGTGGCATTGAGCTTGTTCGTCAACAGGATGGGCACGACCGTATCGGCCTGCCCCTGAATGAGCAGGATCGGAGCTTGCGTGGGCACGTTGCCGGGCGAGTTCTCGTCCAGTCGCATGACCCACTCGGGAATGTCGAGCGGGCTCGTCGCGAAGCCTGCGTCGACGACGCCGGCCGCGACTTCGCTGAACTCGCCCCCGCACGCCTCTTCCTCGAGGAGCTGCCCAATCGTGTCCAATGCCTCGGGCGTGTAGATGTCGTCGATCGAGAGCTCCGCGTACGCGGCCTCGAACCCGATGGTCAGCTGCCAAATGAAGCCTCTGGGTCCGGACAAGCGCATACCGGACGAGATGACGGTCGGGAAATCGCTGGCCGGCGCTGCGCTGATTACCCCGAGCACGTCCAGCTCGGGCGCCCACGTCTCCGCGATCTCTCCCACAAAAAGCGCGCCGTGTCCGCCTTGTGAGCGGCCCCAGACGACGACCCTGTCTCCGGCCCTCGCCTCTTCGATCTGCCGTGCAGCCCTGACGATGTCGAGGACGCCGCGACCTTGGCTCGCACCAACCAGATAAGGATGCATGCCCGGTGTTCCGAGCCCCTCGTAGTCGGTCGAGACTCCCACATAACCCGCAGCGACGAGCTCGGGGGCGATGTCGTAGAAGTCATGAAACCCGCTGCGGTAGCCTTTGGAGGGCGCGCAGGGATCCGAAACGCCCTTAGTGCCATGCGACCAGGTCACGACATCGTAGCCAGCCTCGGGCGCGGGGCCTCCAGGTGCGGCCACCAGACCCGAAACCGCGATTGCGGTGCCATCGAGCGCTTCGGAGACGTACAGGACTCGCCACGCCTTGGTGCCTTCGGCGAACGGTTCGATCTCGTCGGCGCGAATCAACGTCCCCGGTACGTCCGATGGAAGCGGATCGGGTGGAGCGTAGAAGTCGTTCGCGGCGGTGCTGCACCCGGCGCTGAGGCACAGAACAAGAGAAATCAAAGCGACGCAGTGGCGGAAGTCGAACATGGCGCGCCAGTATGGCCTCGGTCGCGCCAGGGTCAAATGTGGTGACCGTGACGATCATTAAAACAGCGCGGCGCCCCGCAAAAGCGAGGCGCCGTGGTTAGAGGGTTCGTAAGCAGAGTTTTGTAGCCCGCGCTCGTCGCCGAAACGCGGGTCGTGATCATTCTTCTGGGACCGATGTCACCATCGACCTCGAGCGACGCTACCCGGAGACTCGGGCGGGACCACCCTCAACGTCTCCCTATTTCGTCTTGCTTCGG
Source organism: Polyangiales bacterium (assembly GCA_049645265.1). Classification (GTDB taxonomy): domain Bacteria; phylum Myxococcota_A; class Polyangia; order Polyangiales; family Houyiibacteriaceae; genus SG8-38. The sequence continues at coordinate 11,871 of JBARTN010000265.1, read as the reverse complement.
ATGGGGTTTGCCGTGCGACCGACGTTACCGCCAGCCCGGTGAGCTCTTACCTCACCCTTTCACCCTTGCCGCGCAGCCTCTCGACGGCGAGGCGGTTTGCTTTCTGTGGCACTTTCCTCGGGGTCACCCCCACCAGGCGTTACCTGGCATCCTGTCCTATGAAGCTCGGACTTTCCTCCCGTGTGCGAATGCACACCAGCGATCACGTGAACCTGTCTAACCGACGGAGGGTAAGGCCGGTCGAAGGCGCTTGCAACTACGCCGATGGATGGGCCGCGGAGGCGGGCGAAGAGTCGGGAAGCGGGTGCTGCACGACGTCGACGAGGATATAGCTCAGCGCGAGGAGCACTGCGGCGGTCTCCCAGATGTACTGCTCGTCGTACCAGCCTATGAAGAACTGCAGAATCAGCCCTGTGATCGTCATCAAGATGAGCGCAACCGAATAACGCAGCCGCTCGATCGCGAGCGGAGCCATCAAGATGACGAAGCTGTAGTAATAACAAGTCAGCTCGAAGAATCCGATGATGAGAATCGTGCTCCCGGCGAGCACCGCCCAAGGCGCGAGCCGCCGGCCCGCAAGCGCGAGCAAGACGAACATTCCGAGGAGGAAAAGCCCGTGAAGCCAGCGCCTGTCGTGCTGGTTTTCCTTGCGAGCTTGTTTCCACTTGGCCCAAGGATCTTCGAGGCTCTCGTCCTTCGTGAAACGGCCCACCGTGCTCGGCTTGTACGAGAGAATCGTCGGGAGCCCCATGTGGTTCGTGAGCGGCGTATCGCGGTGCTTGAAGCTGTTGGAGAGGAACTGGGGGTGCGCGTCCAGTCCGTTGACGGCAATGCTCGCCGTGCAGAGCACCGCCAGACCCAGAACGCCGCCGATGATGAACCGCCTATCACTCGCATCGAGCCAGGGGCGATCGATCTTCTTTCGACGGATGAGGCGATCGACCACGCTGGCGATCGGGCCGCCCGCAAGAGCCGCGGGAAACAATCGCAAGAGCGCGCTCCACGAGAGCGTGAAACCGGACAGCAGTGGGTAGCCGCGCTTCAAGAGCGCCACGGCAGCGACCGCCATGAACAGCCACGGCACGCGCGCGAAGCTTCCTCCGGTCCAGAAGTAGGCCCAAGGGTAGCCCGTCCCCCAGACGAGCACGGAGAGCGCCGTCGCGCGCAGACCGAACGCCCAGAGAATCATCAAAAATGCGCCGCCGTACAGCGCCAGGTCGATCATGGTGTACCGCAGAATCCGTTTACGGAACGTCTTCAGGTCGCTCGGTTCAACCCGATCCGACGACAGCTTGGGCAGCTGCTCCTGCCAGCCGATGTTCGTGAGAAACGCGGCCACCATGTTGGAGATCGGGCTCGCGTTGTAGCCGTGATCCATCAACATGTCTTTCCACCAGCCCGACCCCATGACCGTCCGGAAGGAACGAGTGTCGTAGCGAAACGCCTCCCAGCGCTCGGGCGAGAAATGCTCCGCGCAGCTCTTCTGATAGCGAAGGGCGTCGTCTTTGCCGATGTAGTGCAGACGGTTGTCGACCAGGTCGCGAATCTTTCGCTTTCCTAGGTCCGCTTCGCCGCGTTCCTGGTAGTCGGCGGCGAGCGCGCATTGGTAGAGTCGCTCGTACTCGTTCTCTTCGAAGTATTTGGAGCCAACGTAGTAGTGAAACGTATCCCAGTAGTGGACCACTCTCGAGGTGTGGAACACCCCGAAATTCACCCATGCTGTGGCACTCGCGAGAATCACCCAGAGAAGCGCGCCGCGCTCCAGCCATTGGCGAGACTCCTGATTCTGGGTGACCAGCCAAATCCCCCGCGCCGCCCAGACGAGCACCAAGGTGCCCAGCCAGTAGACTCCCCACTCGGCGAACCAGGGTGCGAGCCTCGCGCCGTACAGCCGGTAGCCCGAAACCGCCAGCATGCCGATCGATAGCGCGGACGCGACCCAAAGAGCCTTTTTGTGTTCTTCGATGCGAAAGAGCGCAATGAAGAACAGCAAGCCGAGCACCGAGACCGCCAGGCGATAGCGATGGTCGCGCTTCTCGACGATTTTCTTCCACCACCAGCTCGACGTCTGTTTCACCTGGACCACAGGTGGCCAAGCGGAGGGCGTCTCACAAAAGGCGAGGACTTCGCCCAAGCTGTAGAAGGTATCGCCGCCTTGCGCGCGGATGCGGAGGTATCGGCCCTGGCCATCGAGGCCCCGGCTCCCGCGCCTTCGCATTCCTTGACCGGAGGCGGGATCGGCCACCCACAGCGGAGTGAAGCTGCGCCGATCATCGGAGAGCTCGACGATGTAGTCGTCGTTGTTGTCGCCCTGAAGATCGACCGCCGTCACTCGGGTCGTCGCACCGAGGTCATAGATGACGTGACTCTGGGTGTCGGCCAAGACCGAGGTGAGCTCGCTCTGCCAGGGATCGCCTTCCGCAGCGACGAAGCCGTCCGTCAGCCGCTCGGCATGGGTGACGCCGGGTCGGTCGAGGGGGGACTTGCCCGCGAGGAGGTTGCCGGACGGGCAGGCTAGGTCCTGAGCCGCTGCCGGCGCAGCGCTGATCAGGAAAAGCAGAGAAAGAACGACGATTCGATTCACGACGGCGCGCACCGTACGCAACGGAGTCGCCGGTGACAAGTACCCGGCCACCGAAGCGTATCGCTAGACTTCTTCGCCAGGCGGCCTTACTCATGGGTTATGACGTCTCGGAAATCCGACGATTTGATGTTCGTCTACGGCAAATCAGACGATGGCAAGAGCTACGATGTGCTTCGCCGGCGAGGGGAAGCCATCGAAGCGGGACGGGTTCGTTCGCTCGACGAGGGCAAGCCCATCCATGGCGAGGTGGTTCGCCTGACGCCCCGTCAGGATTCGCCAGTGCTCTTCGACGTCGAGGTTCACCACGACGCGAGTGAATCGACCGGCCGGCCAGCCAAGGTTGCAAGCGATCGCTATCGCCAGGGTTGGGAATCGATCTGGGCCAAGAAGCCGAGCAAGCACTCGCTCAATTAAAAAAGGGTGCCGCCAGTCGGCGACACCCTCCCCCCTGCTGCCCTTGGAGTGGCCCTTACGTCACGTAGTCCTTGAGTCGTTCGACATCGCGATACTCCTGCAGACGAGCGAGTCCGGCCGTCTCGACCTGGCGAACTCGCTCGCGCGTGAGGTTCATGATCTCCCCGACCTCTTCGAGGGTAATGCCCCCGCGGTCGGCTACATCGAGCGCGCAAGTATCGGTCATCTCCCAGATCTCGATGTCCGGGAAGTTGAGCTTGATCGACCCGCGCACCGGATGAACGTCGATGTAGAGGTGGTACTTGCACGAGACGAAGGGGCACGGCCGCTCCATGTCCTTACACTCCGAGCGACTTCTCGGCTTCCAGTAGTCGTCTTCGGGATAGAGCTCGCGACCGCGATTGAGCTCCGCCTTGCTCAAACGGCGAATCGAAATCGTCCGGGCGCGCGCGCGCGAACGCCGCTTCCTGCGACCGCGGCGCTCGTCGGTTCCCGGTTCGTCGAGCGCGTCTGCGAGTGACTCCTGCTCCTCTTCCGGATTGGATTCCCTGTCGACAACCTCTGCGCTTGCTGCGTCTTTCATGACACCTCTCCCCCTCAGATCTCTTAGACAGCCGCCCGCGCCATGCGGGCCCGCATCGTCAGGCGACGCTCGATGGCCTCGAGCTTCTGAACGAGCTCCGAACCGAGCTCGCGAACGTCGTTGAGCGCATCGCCGACGCTCACGTCGTCGGCTCCTTCGCGCTGCTGCTCGTGCACGGCCTCTTCAATCGCCTGGTACACGCGCTTGAGTTGCCGCCGCAACGCGTCGATATCGCCACGAACGAAGAGGAATTCCTTTTGGATTTCCTCCATCGTGAACCCCTGCTGCATCAGGCGGCGGACGTGATCGATCTGGCGAATGGCGGTCGCCGGATAGAGCCCCTGCGACCCACGGTGCTTACCCTTGCGGCCGACCCGAACGCTTCGCGGCAGAAGCCCGAGCTGGACGTACTTCCGGAAGGTGGCTTCGGTGAGCCGGGAGCCCCGGGCGGTGAAGGTCTCGACGATCTGCTGGACGCTCATCCCTTCGACGTGCGCCTGCTCGATCGCCTCGAGCTCCTCATCAGACCAGGTCCTGGCCTCCGATTCCCGAGTTGTACGCTGCTGTCCCGTAGGTAGAGTCATTTGAATAACTTATAGCGAATGTATTCCATTCAAAATAATTAGGTCAACACAAAAATGCACTAATGCCTAACTCCTTGTGATCATGAAGCTTTGAGGAGGAATCGAGGTTGATCTAGGTTGAATTCTGTCTGTCGACAGATCGTCTATTTGAGTCCTAGATCGCACCGAGGGGCGGAAATTGACGGGATCCACCGAACCCAGTACCTCCCAGCAAGCGCATGGATTCACGGGCGTTTCGACGATTTCGCAGGAATAAGGGGGCTCTGGTCGGCCTGTTCCTTGTCGTCGCGGTGACTGCGCTGGGCCTTTTGGGGCCCTGGCTGGCGCCTTACGATCCGGTAGAGCAGTTCACCGATAGCCTGCTGCTTCCAAACGGCCTCCCGGCTGGCCCCGGCGTCGAACCCGGCCACTGGCTCGGGGGGGACATCCTCGCACGGGATGAGCTGAGCAGGCTGCTGAGCGGAGCCCGGGTCTCGATGCTGGTCGCCTATCTGGCAACTGCGTTGGCCGTGCTGATCGGGGTCGCGCTCGGCCTGTTCTCCGGCTACGTCGGCGGGCGCACCGACACGTATCTGATGCGCCTCGTCGACGTCGTGCTCTCGATGCCCTTTCTCTTGATCGCGATCGTCATGCAGCGCGTCTTTGACGCACCTGGGATATGGACGATCTGCATCGTGCTGGGGGTTCTCTCCTGGACCACACTCGCCCGCGTCACGCGAGCCAAGACGATGGAGGCACGCGAGCTCGACTACATCCAAGCTGCCCGAGCCCTCGGCCTGCGTCACTTCCGAATCCTCGTGCGGCACGTACTCCCCAACGTCATCGGCCCGATCATCGCCATTGCGACGATTATGGTTGCGCGTATGATCATCGCGGAAAGCGCTCTCTCGTTTCTGAACCTGGGAGTCCGGCCGCCGACGGCAAGTTGGGGCTCGATGCTCAGCGAGAGTCAGTCGCTGCTCCTCGGCCTCCCCCGACTCACGGTCTACCCGGCGGTGCTGATCAGCATGGCGGTATTTGGTTTCAACCTTTTTGGCGAAGGGCTGCGCGATGCGTTCGACCCCAAAGACTGAGCGACGGCGCCCTGCGCGCTTGCTCGTGGTCGCCGTCGCGGTTCTGGCGGCCGCGTTGCTCCTCGGCTGGGTCGTCGCGCACTTCCCGAAGGCGCCCATCGGCCCGCGCTACGTCGGCGCCGGACACCAATCCCCGCGATCGGGCGGGACGCTCGTCTTTTCAGCCGGCAGCAACATCCACACGCTCGATCCGCACTTCGCATACGACACCCTTTCGACCGCGGCGTGCCGCCTGCTCTACGACGGCCTGCTCGACTACGACTACGACGGCAACATGGTTCCAAGCCTCGCTGCGGAGCTGCCTACGGTGTCCGACGCGGGTCGGGCCTTTCGTTTCGAGCTGCGGAATGGCATCAAGTTTCACAACGGCCGTGAAATCACCGCGCACGACATCTCCTGGTCGCTGCACCGCCTGCTCTCGGAGACGACCGGCTCCCCAGGTTACCCGTTCTACAAGTCGATCGTGGGCGCGCCGGCGTACCACCGCGGAGAGGCGGAGCGCATCGAAGGTATCCAGGTCATCGATGACAAGACGATCGAGTTCCAGCTCGACGAGGCCGACCAGACGTTTCTGAACGCGCTGGCCATGCCCTTCGCCTACCCGCTTGCCAAGGAACACGTCGAGAAGCTCGAAGCGGCAGAAGGCCCCGATGCGGTCGGGCGTCACCCGGTCGGTGCCGGACCCTTTGCATTCTCGCGCTGGGAGCGGGGCGTGCAGGTCGAGCTCCATCGCTTCGAGCAGTACTGGGCTCCGCAGGCGCGTGTCGAACGCATGGTTTTCCTCGAAAACATCTCGCCAGATGTCGCGAGCGCGCGCTTCCGCAACGGCGACCTCGACGTCATCCACCGGCCGAGCAAAGTCAACAGGCTCTTCATGCGCCAGTCCAAGGCCTGGGCTCCCTATCGAGCGGAAATCCCGAGCCCCTCGGTGTACGCGATCGGACTCAACTGCGAGCTGCCTCCGTTCGACAACGTCCACGTGCGTCGCGCGGTCGCCTTTGCGATCGACCGCTCGAAGCTCGAACGCCTCAATCCGGGTGAGGTGATCGCGGCCAGCCAGGTCTTGCCTCCAATGCTCGCGCCCTACGATCCCGAGCTGCCGACAAGACAGGTGTTCGATCTCGCGCGAGCCAAGGAAGAAATGCGCTTGGCCGGGTTTCCCGACGGTCTGAGCGAACCGATCACGCTCTGGGTGAGAGGCGAAGGGGACGTACGCGGGGCGCAGCTCTTCCAACAAGATCTAAAAGAGATTGGAATCGAAATCGATCTAAAGATGGTCTCTTTTGCCACGTACCTGAAGGAAACGGGGAAACCGCGGGTCGCGCAGGCCGCCTTCACGGGCTGGCATCAGGACTTCCCCGATCCGTCGAACTTCATGGACATCCTGTTCCACAGCCGATCGATCCATCCGGTGAACTCCGAGAACCGTTCCTTCTACCGGAACCCGAAGCTCGACGCGATCCTCGACTCGGCACGCGCCGAAGTCGACCGCGAGAAACGCCTCGCCCTCTACGCAGAGGCGAACGCGATCTTGGCCGACGACGCACCCTGGGCGTTTCTCTCGTACGCCGTCGACATGTTCGCCTGGCAGCCATACGTGAAGGGCTTCCGCCCGCACCCGGTCTGGCTCAACGAATACCGGAACGTCTGGCTCGACCTCCCGAGGAAGCGGGTCAGCCAGGTCATCTACGAGGAGGGGGCCACCCCATGATGCGGTTCATCGTGCAGCGCGCCTTTTGGGGGGTGCTCGTGATCATGTCGGTCGTGACCCTGGTCTTCTTCTTGATCTTCGTCGCTGGCGACCCAGCAGTCACGATCCTCGGGCCGCAAGCCAGGGCCGAGCAGATCGCGGACTTCAAGGCCAAAAAGGGCTTGGACCGGCCCGTGCCCGAACAGTTCATGAGCTACCTCGGCCTGATGCCCTGCATCCGTAAGGATTCGCCGAAGTACCTGGGGGCCGACGGCGCCCGCGGGTTTTGCGGGATTCTCCAGGGAGATCTCGGCGAGTCCTATTCCCACCACGAGTCGGTGGCCAAGGTCATCGGCTATCGCCTCCCGCGCACCCTGCTTCTCGCCTCGCTCGCCGTCTTGTTCGAGCTGCTCATCGGACTCACGGCGGGGGTCATCGCAGCGCTTCGGCGCAATCGTTGGTCGGACACGGCGATCATGTTCGCCACCTTCATCGGCATCAGCCTCCCGACCTATGTGACCGGCCCGATCGCACTCCTGCTCTTCGCGTTCCTCTTGGGTTGGTTCCCTTTCGGAGGTTACGGGGTGGACCCCCTCGATCACATCTATCACGCGCTGCTGCCCGCGCTGATTCTCGCGATCGCGGGCGCAGCGACCTATGCGCGGGTCATGCGGGGCGAGCTCATCGAAACGCTGCGGCACGACCACGTACGCACCGCCAAAGCCAAGGGCATGCCCATGAGCCAGGTGGTCCTCAAGCACGCCATCCGCAACGCCCTGCTTCCCATCGCAACCCTGATCGGCTTGAGTCTTCCGTTCCTGGTCGGCGGCGCGATCATCACCGAGAAAATTTTCGCCTGGCCGGGCCTTGGGCTTCTCACGATCGAGTCGATTGAATCACTCGATGCGCCCGTGATCATGGCCGTCGTCTTGATGTTTGGGATCGCGGTTCAAGTTGGCAATCTCCTGGCGGACATCGCGGTGGCTGCGCTCGACCCGCGCATTCGGCTGGATTAGGTGGGGTGGGTGGCTTGGGGGGTTGGGGGATGAGCTGACTACCTGGTTCGGTTTAATTACATCCGACCCGCCCACCCCCACTCTTACTTCTTGCGCCTCGGCTGCACTGGGAAGATCTTTCGGCCGTCGTCGTCGCGCGGCGCGAGCACCTGCATCGCGTCGATCTTGATCTTCTTGCGGCGCGCGTCCGGCAGCTTGATGAAGCACACCCCGTCGCCCGACAACCCTTCGATCTGACAAAGCCCGAACTTCGCGTGCTCGATCCAGTCTCCCCGTTCGGGCCGGTGCACTTCGGGCGCGTCTTCCGCGCTAGCCGAAAGCGCCGCAGCCATCGCCCACGCGGCGTCAGCACCTCCGGCTTCGGCGACGGGAACGTCGTGCACCCCTGTCTGCTCCGCCCCAGCGCCTTCGATGTCGGCCCAGAGCTGCAGCCCAGTCGCCTCGTCGTTCGCACGCCGTAGCTCGAGCTCGTCATAGCAATCGATTCGAAACTCCAACGCGAACACCGAGCCGTCGACCAGGTGCCCACCGTACGTGACGTCGCGCCCGTTCTCTCGAAGAGAAACCGTGGCATGCAGGTGCCAGAACGGCTGGCCGTCTCGCTCGGAGAGGTTGCCTTGCATCGAGAGCAGCTCGCAGCGCTCGAAACGGTGAGCTTGCACGTAGCGCCGTTCGACTTGGTCATATTCGGTGAGCTCGACCCACTCGAATGCTCCAATTGCGCTGACCCAAGCAGTTCGAAGCCCGTGCTCGTCCGCCAGCTTTCGAAGCGCGTCCTGCAATCCACTTCCGCGAAAGGCCCGTCCCACAATCTGACGAGATGCGCGGGTCTCGACCGACGCAGTGTTCTTCGCCCCCGTCACGATGCGGCTTGCGTCAAGCGCTCTTCTTTTGCGTCCACCGCATCGACGAAGAGCTTGAAGTATTCACCCGCGCTGAAGAGCGCCAAGCCCAGGCTCACGTACAGGAGCACCAGACCGACACCCGCAAAATCAAACTCGGTTTGGTAGAAGCCGAAGTAGACCGTGTATCGCTGGTGCACGATGAGCATCAGGATCGCCACCATTTGCAGTGCGGTCTTGTCCTTGCCCGTTCGCATCGCAGCCATGACGACCCCTTCGCTCATCGCGATCGTGCGCAGCGCCGTGATCGCAAGCTCCCGGCTGAGCATGATGATCACCGCGACGACTCCGAGAAACGGCATCCGGCCGAGGTACGTGAGGAAGATCAAGGTCGCCAGGACCAGAAGCTTGTCCGCCAGCGGATCCAGGAACTTCCCGAGGACGCTGATCTGGCCCCACCTCCGCGCAAGGTAGCCATCGATGAGGTCGGTGAGCGCGGTGCCGATGTAGAGGATGGCCGCCCAGAAGTTGGCCTTGGGGGTACCGTCCCAGAGCAGCCAGAGCACGCCCGGGATGAGGGCGATCCGCAGCATGGTCAGCAAATTGGGGAGATTGATCGCGTCCTCCCGGATGGAGGGGCGCTTCGGCGTTGCCACTTGCATGGAGCGCGTTGTACCTCAGGTTGCCCGTTCCGTCTGCCGGCGAAGTTATTCCGCCTTTAGGGTGCTTTGCCGGGGCGCTCCAACTGGGCGCAGTTGCTTGCATTGCGGTCGCGGTATCTACACACTTCGGGCCACCGAGATTCAGATGCTGGAACTCACTCGGAATGTCGCTGAGCGTGCGCGAACGACGATAGGCGTCACGGCGCAGAACCTCGCGATGCAGGACGTGATCGCCCTCGCGTTTCATGCCTACCTGTTTTTGCGGGTATCGGTCGCCCCCGATGGCCCGGACGCGACGGTGGCGCGCCGGCTCGCTCTCGCCCTACTGGTCGTGACCGCGTGCTCCTTGGCGCTCAGCCGCGGTGAGGTGATTCGGAGCCAGCGTGCACGGGCACTCACGTATCGCTTGGGGATGTTCGTGCCGATGGTGCTTTCCTACTTCGAGATGCGGGTCTTGCTTCCGGCGCTTCACCCCGATCTGATGGACCATCGGCTCTACGCCATCGACCTCTGGCTACTGGGCACGACCCCATCGATCTGGATGCAGGCCTGGAACGTCAGGCCTGTCGTCGAGTGGCTGTCCTTCTTCTACTATACCCACTTCTTCGTCCTGATCGTCATGCTCCTTCCCGCACTTTTTTACGGGAAAGGCCGGCGTCTTCAGGAATTGATGGCAGGCGCCATTCTCGTCGTGGCCGCGGGACACTTCCTGTACACAGTCGTGCCCGGTGTCGGCCCGTACGCGACGATTCCGTTTGACCAGCCCTTACAAGGCGGGTTTTGGTGGACGCAGGTCGAGGTCACCGTCGCCATGGCCGGCGCGCAGCTCGACATCTTTCCCTCGCTACACACCGCGTGGCCGGCGTATTTCACGTTGCACGCATTCGCTCATCGAGACGTGCAACCCTTCCGTTGGCTTTGGCCCATCCTCGGTTTCGTGGCCCTGAACATCATCATCGCGACGATGTTCTTGCGTTGGCACTGGTTCATCGACGTGGCGCTGGGTCTACTGCTCGCGTTCGCGGCGCGGAGGTTTGCCTGTGCCGTCGCAGACCGTGAGGAGTCTCGCGGCGGACGCTACGACGCCCGCCAGCCCGTCTGGGAACGCCTCTAGTCGCCTTCAGGGGCCTCAGGGGCCCTTCGAGAACCGGCCGGCATCGCGCAGCAGGGTTTGAGGAACGGCGATTTCCGGCGGCTCATCCCTGTCGCGGAGCTTGCGGCGAAGCCACCAGACGAAGCCCCCCATCATCAGGAGGGGCACCACCGTGAGAAAGATGGTCGTATCGACGAACGCTTGCCGATTCTCCTCGAGGGGCGACGCACAGGACGGACAGGCGTAGGCCAGGTCGGCAGCCCAAGCCAGGGCCACGGCGGTGAGCGCCGCATTGGCGCGAGCCAAACGCATCCACACGGGCATCAGAGGTAGACCTGCCAGTAGAGAATCGGCCAAACGCCCACCACGAAATACCAGAAGATCTGTGCCGGCCAGAATGTGAAGCGATCGAGTTCGTGCTGTGAGAGCTTCCGATAGGTGTAGAGCAGGATGATGAACCCAGCGACGACATGAAGCGCGTGGGTCCCAACGAGAAGGTAAAAGTAGCCGCCCAACTGCCCCGAGGTGAGCGTCAGCCCCTCGCCGATCAGCGCAACCCACTCTGAACCCTGGAAAAGCACGAAGAAGCCGCCAAGGCCGATCGCAAGCCCCAAGAGCCACTTCACGCTCGGAGAATCCTTTTTGAACGCGCGGTTGGCGAAATAGAGCGCGACGCCGCTTGCGAGAAGCGCCGCGGTGTTGAGGGCGGTTTCTTCGACGGGCAAACGGGGCTGCCCCGGAGGGGGCCAGCCCCCGATCGCATTGCTCTTCCCGATCACGAAGGCACTGATGAGGCCGGAGAAGAACATCACCTCCGTCGCAACGAAGAGCAGCATCCCGAGAACGCCGTTCGGAACGACTGGCTCACGCCTGGCCGGCACGCCGTACGGGCGACCTAGTGCATCATCAGGCATGAGTGAGTCCTTCGTTCATCAGTGCTCGGTGGTTGGGGGCTCCCCGGTGTGTTCGCCGTGCGCAGCGGCAGCGCCCTCGGCCTCGAGCGCTCGCTCGACTTCAGCCTCCGCCGCGACGTTCTCCCAGTTCTGGCCCTTGTGCTTCATGACGTCGGGAGCGACGCCCGCAAAGAAGAGAAGCATCAGCGTCAACATCGTGCCGAGCAGGTACGAGATGTACTTCTTTTCGATGTTGAGGTGCATGAAGTTCGCCGCGACCAGATAGGCCTTGACCAGGGCGATTCCGAACGCCGTCATCAAGGTAATCATCCATGCTTTCAGGAAACCGAACGCCAGGTGCGGCGCGACGACCGGCCCCAGGATGCTCACAATGAGAAGCACGAGCAGGATGGCCCAAATCTTCACGTAGAAGGCTT
>JBARTN010000264.1:0-8111 GCA_049645265.1 Polyangiales bacterium | reverse complement strand
AACGCCACGAAATCGGCAAAGGCGACGTCGTGGTCATTCGCTACGAGGGACCGAAGGGCGGACCCGGGATGCCCGAGATGCTCTCACCGACCTCGGTCATCATGGGCGCCGGCCTCGGTCAGGATGTCGCTCTGATCACCGACGGTCGTTTCTCGGGTGGCTCGCACGGCTTCATCATCGGGCACATCACCCCGGAAGCGCAGGAAGGCGGGCCCATCGCGCTGGTGCAGGATGGCGACATCATCGCGATCGATGCGAAGAAGCGATCCATCGATCTCGAGGTCGGCGAGGCCGAATTGGCGAGGCGCCGAGCCGACTGGAAGGCGCCCGAGCTCAAGGCCACGCGCGGCACCCTTTACAAGTACATCAAAAATGTGAAATCGGCGTCCGAGGGCTGCGTGACGGACGAATAGGAACCCGGTTCACCGAGGGGCGGGGACCGTTCGACCGTGTGCCGGCACCGTTGGCCCGGTTTTTCCAGCAATTGCGTGGTTCAACCCTAGACTGAAGCAGGGCAAGTCAGACACCTGCGGCAGGGGAACGACCATGTACATCAACAAACGAGGCCTCCGAGAGATCCGGAACGTCTTCTTTAAAAAGCCCACACTTGGCCGGCTCGTAACCAGTGCCTGGGTCGCCCCGATCTACCTCGGGCTGCGCCAAACGGCGGTGACGTTCCGCGCCCTGGACGAGCTCGTCTGCCCCGAGTACCGCGACCAGAAGGTCGAGCGTCCGGTCTTCGTCTTCGCCAATCCTCGGAGCGGCACCACCCTCGCCCACCGCCTGATCAGCATGGACGATCAGGTCTTCACCACGGTGAAGCTCTACCAGACGATCTTTCCCGCCGTGACTGCAACCAGGACGTTCAAACGGCTTACCGCGCTCGCGCAGACCAGCGTCGGCTCGGTGCTCAACCGGGCGTACGCCTTCTTCAACGCCCCTCTCGAAAGCCGCTGGCAGGAGGTTCATCACATCAGCCTCGATCAAGCCGAGGAAGACGTGTGCACGCTGCTTTGGAACCTGACCTCGCCGGCCGCCGGTTTGCTTTTCCCGTTCATGGAAGACATGCCGAGCCAGACCTGGGTCGACCGTCAGCACCCGGAAGAGCGGCGCGCCTTCATGGACTCCTACGAGAACACGATCAAGCGTCACGTCTTCGAAGCGGGCGGAAAGCGCTTCTTGAACAAGAACGTGTTTTTCTCGACGCGTGTTCGTTCGGTCTACGAGAAGTTCCCGGATGCTGTGTTCGTGTATCTGGTTCGCGACCCGCACGATTGCCTGCCGTCGTTCTTGAACATGTTTTACCAGGCCTGGAAGGCGCACTCTCCGAGCATCCGCCCGGACGGCGAAGAGATTCAGGCCCTCAAGCGGCTCGGCTACGACTACTATCGATACGCGCTCGAGTGCCGTAAGGAGATCCCGGAAGACCAATTCATCGTGATTCGCTACGAAGACCTAATTCGGGACCCGAAGAAGACGATTTTGGGGCTGTACGGCCGACTCGGCATGCCGGTGAGCGAAACGTTCGAGGCGAAGCTCGACGAAGCCCTGCTGACCCATCACGAGTACGAAAGCCCTCGAGATTTCGAGCTCGACTTCTTCGGCATCAGCCGCGAAGAGGTCTCCGAGGAGCTCCGCGAGGTCTTCGAGGAGTTCGGCTACGCCGGCACCGAAGACGCGCACTACCTCGAAGCCGCCGAATAAAAAGGGGACAGTCCCCTTTTTGAATGGGTTAACCCTTCTGAACAGGGGACTGTCCCCTTTTACGGCGCGGTGCTCGGGGGGTAACGTTTCGAGATCGACGCTGTACATTGAGCGGTCTTGGGAGGCTCCATGTCAACAGACGTCGAACGATTCGAATTTGCCGGCAACGACGGCCAGACGCTCTCGGCTCGGGTTCACCTGCCGGCGGCCGACCCGGTGGCCTGTGCGGTGTTCGTTCATTGCTTTACCTGTTCGAAAGACAGTCGGGCAGCCCGGTACATCAGCTCCGCGCTCGCCGAGAAGGGGATCGCAACGCTGCGCTTCGATTTCACCGGATTGGGCGAGAGCGAAGGCGAGTTCGACGGCACGACCTTTTCGCACAACGTGGACGACATCGTGGCGGCAGCAAACGCACTTCGAGACGCGTATGGCGCACCCACTCTACTCGTCGGACACAGCCTTGGTGGGTCCGCTGTTCTCGCGGCAGCGGCGAAGGTTCCAGAGGTCGTCGCGGTGGCAACGATCGGTGCACCCTTCGAGCCGAAGCACGTGGCGAAGCTGTTCGAAGCATCGCTCGAGGAAATTGATTCGAAGGGGCAGGCCGACGTGGACATCGGAGGGCGCCCCTTCACGATCCGCAAGGCGTTCATCGAAGACATCAAGAGGTACTGCAGCGCCGAACGGATCGGCGATCTCAAGAAGGCGCTACTGGTGTTCCACTCGCCGCAGGACAACGTGGTCGCCATCGAGAACGCGCGCCTGATCTACCAGGCGGCGCGTCATCCGAAGAGCTTTGTCTCCCTGGACGGCGCGGACCATCTCCTCGTCCGGCCGCGAGACGCGAGGTACGTGGCCGAGGTTCTCGCCGCCTGGGCGAGCCGCTATCTGCCTGAGCAGCCCAGCGGCGAAATCCCCGAGGACCTGCCGGAGGGCGAGGTCGTCGTAGAGGGCAAGACCAGTAGTTTCTTGCAACGCATTCAGGCCCGCAATCTCACTTTCGCGGCGGACGAGCCGCTCGACAAAGGTGGGATGAACCTTGCCCCCAATCCCTATGAGCTGCTGCTTGCTGGCCTCGGCGCATGCACCTCGATGACGCTGAAGATGTACGCGGGGCGCAAAGAGTGGCCTCTCGAAGCGGTACGGGTCACCCTGCGCCACAATCACGTTCACGCAAAAGACTGCGAAGACTGCGACAAAGACACCGGGATGATCGACGTAATTGAAAAGAAGCTCGAGCTCGAAGGCGACCTCAGTGAGGAACAACGTGAGCGGCTTCTTGCGATCTCGGCGCGCTGCCCGGTGCATCGAACCCTGCTCAACGAAATCAAGATCCGCTCGGAGCTCGCTTGACGACACTCGCTTCGGTCAACAACGTTTCGCTCGCACTTGGGGGAGAGACGCTCTTTGATGGGCTGTCCCTCCAGGTGCACCAGGGCGATCACATCGGTCTGGTGGGCCCGAACGGATCGGGCAAATCAAGCCTGTTCCGCTTGCTCGCTGGCAAGATCGAACCCGACGGCGGCGCCGTGAAAACACTGCCCGGAGTGCGGGTCGGCTTTTTGCCCCAGGAGATCACTTCGTTTCCGAACGAGCAAGTGCTGACCTTCGTGTACGACAGTGTGCCCGGCCGGCCCGAGCTTCGCGCGGAGCTGGAACGGTACGAAGCTCGATTGGCGGAGCTCGAGCACGACAGCCACGCCAACCACGATGAGCTGGTCGCCGTGGCGAGCTCCGTGGCGGAGCTTCACGAAAAAATCGCCGTGCTCGATGCTCAGTTCTCGGAGCACGACGCCAAGAAGATCCTGCACGGGCTCGGCTTCACTCAAGACGACCACCAACGTTTCTTGTCCGAGCTCAGCGGCGGCTGGAAGATGCGCGCCGTTTTGGCGTCACTCTTGTTTCAGCGACCCGGGCTGCTGCTCCTCGACGAGCCCACCAACCACCTGGACATGCCGTCGGTCGCCTGGTTCTCGAAGTTCCTGAGCAGCTACGATCAGGCGCTCTTTCTCGTCTCCCACGACAGAGAATTTCTCAACGAGCAGGTCAACCGGGTCGTCAGCTTCGAGCCGGAAGGTGTGCGGACGTTTCGAGGAAACTACGAACGCTATCTCTTGCAGCGCGAGGAAGAGCGGCAGCTTCTCGAAAACCGAGCGAAGAACCTGGAGAAGGAAAAGGAACACCTCGAGCAGTTCGTGCGGCGTTTCCGTGCCAAGGCAAGTAAGGCGGCTCAGGTCCAAAGCCGCGTCCGCAAGCTCGAGAAGATGGAGTCGGTGGAGCTCCACGGCTCTGCACGCGAAGTTCATTTCTCGTTTCCGGCAACCGATCGTGGCGCGCGGACACCGATGCGGGTGGATGACCTCTGCAAGTCGTTTGGCAAGCATGTGGTGTTCGACCGCGTGACGCTTGCGGTGGAGCGCGGCGACCGCATCGCGATCGTTGGACCCAACGGCGCCGGCAAGACGACGCTGCTGAAGATCTTGGCGGGGGAAATCGAGGCCTCGGCGGGGCGAGTTCATCTGCCCGGACAATCGAACGTCCGGTATTTCGCTCAGCACCATGCGGAGGCCCTCGACCTGCAACACACGGTGCTCGAGGAGGTCTCCTACGCCAGCGATGGCACGAGCGTGGAGCGCGTCCGCAAGGTGCTTGGCGCCATGCTCTTCGGTGAGCGAGCCATCGACAAACGAATCTCGGTTCTCTCCGGCGGTGAGCGGGCGCGGGTGGCGCTCGCCAAGATCCTCGTTCGCCCCGGCAACGTCTTGTTGATGGACGAGCCGACGAACCACCTGGACCTTCAGACCACCGAAGCCCTCACCGACGCACTCGCCACCTACGACGGCACCCTGCTCTTTGTCAGCCACAATCGCGCGTTCATCCGCCGCCTCGCGACCAAGCTCTGGGTCGTGCACGATGGAGGCGTCGAAAACTATCCGGGCACCCTCGACGACTACCTCTGGTCCTGCCAGGAGCGGGATGTCACCCCGGCGACGGACGCCGCAATCAAGCCAGTGGCTCAAAAGAGAAGCCGGCAAGCCCGAAAGGAGCAGCGCCGGAAGGAAGCTGAGCTTCGGTCCAAGCAGAATCAGGACGTGAAGCCGCTGGAGCAGCGCGTCGGGGAGCTCGAACAATCGATTGCAAGGCTTGAAAAAACGATCGCCGAGCACAACGAGGAGCTGAGCAAGCCCGAGGTGTACGACGACCCCGAGCGTCGCGATCAGCTACTGCACGAGGCGCGGACGGCGCAACGCGAGCTGGAACGCTCCTTCGAAGAATGGACCGAATCGAACGAGAGGCTCGAAGAGCTCCGAGGGGAGCTGAAATCCATGGAGGGTTGAGTATGAAGAAGCTGACCGACGCGGAAATCGCCGAGCACATGAAGGCTCTCCCAAACTGGGAGCTTGGGACGGATCGCATCCGTCGCGTGTTTCGCTTCAAGGACTTCGTCGAAGCGTTCGGCTGGATGAGCAGCATCGCCATCGTGGCCGAGACGATGAATCACCACCCCGAGTGGCGAAACGTCTGGGCGACGGTCGAGGTCGAGCTCAGCACGCACGACGCTGGTGGGCTTACCGAGCACGACATGAAGCTCGCCTCCAGGATGGACGAGCTCAGCCGGCTCGGCTGACGAGGCCTAGCGTCTCCCCGTTAGTAGGTCGCGGTTGCGACCGGCTCGGTTAGGTCAGACACGTTGTGGACTCTGACGCCGCCGTGGCTGATCGAGTAGATGAAGTCCTCGCCGTCGCCACTGATGAAGACGCCACGTGTGATTTGCGGTTGGTAGCCGCACTGGTAGTAGAATTCTTCGACCGGGTACGGAACGCCGCCGCAGTCATTGAGGACCAGGTCGGAATGATCGACCGCACCAAGGTATTTGAACCCGTCCTTGACGGTAACGTCCCAGAGCTCGAGGGTGCTCGAGAAGTTGCCCTGATAGGACACGAACGGAAACGCGAGCAGACCCTTGTCAGCGTAGAAGTTGAACGCTTTGTGGTTGTGGTTCGCTTCGGAGTATCCCTCCCCGAGGGTCACCTTGTACGCCGGCCTCGGGTTCGCCGGGTCAGACACGTCGAAGATCTGGAGAGCGGTTCCGTTGTCCCTCTGAGTGTCTTCATCGATGTCCCGGCCGATTGTCAGGAGATGGTCGTCCTCGAGCGGATGCATGTAGTCGCTGAATCCCGGAATCTTGAGCTCGCCAAGAACCTTGGGGCTTTCGGGATTGCTGAGGTCGATCGCGAACAGCGGGTCGACCTGACGGAAGGTCACGATGTATGCGAGGTCTCCGATGAACCTCGCCGAGAAAATCCGCTCGCCTTCTGCAAGCGGTGGCGTCGAACCAGCGAGCTCGAGCGCGTTGCCATCGAGCCTCAGGGTGCTGACGAGATTGTCGGTCGTCGGCGGAACCCAGACGTCCGGAGCCACCCCACCGGTATTCTGGTCCGGCCAGGTGGTGCGCGTTGTCGCGATCCGGATGATGCCAGCGAGCTCGTCGATCGAGAACTGATCGTTCACGGTGCCCTGGACGAAACCCGAACCTTGATAGGGCGTCCGTTGCCGATCGAACGAGACCGCGAAGCGATGCACCGCGGTCCGGTCACTGTTGACGCCGCGTTCGAGGAACGTCCAATCCGGCTGAGTGAGCACCATCGCCTCGCCATTGGCGTAGACCTGGCTCGCCTGGCCGAGAATCGATGTGATTTGGGTGTCGCTGTCGCTCTCGATATCGAGACCGACGATTTGCGTGAGCCCGTAGTTCGTGAGGCCCGGCGCGGGTGAGTAGAAGTCGGAGCACTGCACCGGCTGCTCTTGAATCTCGCCATCCACACGCTCGCCCCAGACAGGCACCCAGTCCTTCAACGCGGTCGCGCGAATCGCCTCTTTGGCTTTCACGGCCCAGGCTTGCGCGAGAAGGATCTCAGCCTCGCGGGTCTCCGGGTACGCCTCTCCGTTGTACACGAACTCATAGAGGTAGGGCACCGTGCCGGGTCGCTGCATGCTGCTCTGCACCACGGCACGAACGATGCTGCCATGCCGGCGCGAAGAGGTGTACCAACCGTCGACATAAACCTCGCGCACCGCCTTGGGCGTGTCGCCGCTGAGGTCGATGACTGTGATCTTCACGAATGAACGGCCGCAGTAGTAGTAGCCGTCGATGTCGGCCAGCGCAGGCTCGGGGCCCCCGCCGTAGTAGCCTTGGCAGAGGTCACCGTCGTCGAGCGCTTCGACGCCATAGGCATTCGAGAAGACTACGGCGCGGTCACCTTCGACGAACATTTCGATGGCGCCGCCTTCAATCTCGAGGTCGGCGACTTTGGACATTTGGGATGCCGGCCAGGAATCGAACTCGTGGAATTGGACATTTGGGATGCCGGCACCGTTGCCACGGATCACATAGAGCTTGAGACCTTCAGCGCCGACCTTGACGATGTCGGCCTCGTCGACATCGCCGACCTGTCGGTTGGTATCCGAGAACCCGGAAGGAGCCTCGGCCCCGTTGGCACCGTCCGCCGTTGGAGGAGCAAGACCACCGGCGCCGCCTGAACCACCTTCGAGCACATCGTCGAACGCGACGGGCCCGCCCCAACGGTTGTAATACTCCTGGTTGATGAACGACTCGAGCTCGAGCTCCACCTTGGCGATGGCGTCCTCTTGAACGGCATCGAGCACGTCTTCGCAGGTCGTCGCCTGCCTCAGGGCGGCCTCGTACTGGGTCACCTCCGGGTTGGTCGTGCAGCCGATCGGGCCCCCGATCAGCACCAAGCAAAGCATTCCGTTAAATTTGCGCATCCTCATCCTCCTAGCTGCGCCAAGAATAAGCAAACAGCGTGCCTGGCGAAAACCTAAGCAATTTCATGTTAAGCACTGGGCCAGCCTGTGCCATTCAGATCAGCCTTGCACCCTTGTTGCGACCTGCTAATGAAGCTGAAAATCATTTTCATTTGCAAGAAGGAGAGCGCGAAAATGACTTATCGACACAGGGAATTGGCGGTCGTCAGCGCAATGGTGCTCGGACTGATCGGCTGGGACGCCGGACCCGCAGGCGCGCAGGACGCCCCACCCTCCCCCGAAACCGACGCCAGCGCGGGCACTGACACTGACACTGACACTGACACTGGCACTGGCACTGACGCTGACACTGGCACTGACGCTGGCACTGACACTGACACTGGCACTGACACTGACGCTGGCACTGACGCTGACGCTGACGCTGACGCTGGCACTGACGCTGACGCTGGCGCTGACGCTGACGCTGACGCTCGGGCCGACGGCCCTGAGCTGATCTTGGCTCCCGGTGAGGTCGACAACGAAGAGCCCGAGGCGGGGGAATACCGCGTCGAAATCGACCCCCTGCGCGGCATGCAGAAGGGTCGTATGCGGCGCGAGCAGAAGACCACGATCGGTGGCTACGG
>JBARTN010000263.1:0-1740 GCA_049645265.1 Polyangiales bacterium | reverse complement strand
GAGATTCGCGTCGGTGACGACTCCGAAGATGATTTCCGAATCGTCGTGGGCCGCCTGCTGAACCAGGCATGCCGCCTCGTTGATCTCGCGGAGCTTGATGTCCGGACCTGCCGTGAAGTTGATCAGGATGCCCGTCGCGCCCTGCACCGAAACCTCGTCCAGGAGCGGAGAGTTGATCGCCATCTCGGCCGCCTCGAGCGCCCGTCGGTCACCCTTGGCGATGCCGGTGCCCATGAGCGCTCGACCGTTGCTCGACATGATGGTCTTCACGTCGGCGAAATCGACGTTGATCATGCCGGCGTTGATGATCAGGTCGCTGATGCCCTGAACGGCCTGCAGCAACACGTCGTCGGCGCGCGCGAACGCGGCGAGCATCGTGATGTCGTCGTCGCCCAGCGACATGAGCCGCTGATTGGGAATCGTGATGATGCTGTCGATGACATCGATTAGCTCTTGCACACCGCGCTCGGCATGTTTCGAGCGCTTGCGGCCTTCGAACAGGAATGGCTTGGTGACCACTCCCACCGTCAAGGCACCCTGGTCTTTTGCAATCTGAGAAATGATCGGAGCCGCACCGGTGCCCGTGCCGCCACCCATGCCGGCCGTCACGAAGACCATGTCGGCACCTTCCAAGAGTTCGGACAGCCGCTCCACGTCCTCGAGCGCCGCCTTCCGACCTACGTCGGGATTGCCGCCCGCCCCGAGACCGCGTGTGAGGTTCGGACCGAGTTGGATCTTCACGGGGGCGAGGCTCCGATCCAAGGCCTGCGCGTCCGTGTTCGCCGCAATGAACTCCACGCCTTCGAGCCCGCCCTGAATCATGGTGTTGAGCGCGTTGCCGCCGCTGCCGCCGATACCCACGACTTTGATGCGTGCCTGAAGCTCTGCGTCGTCCGCAAACTCGATCGAGATAGCCATCGATTCCTCCTAAAAAACTTCTCTGAACCACGCGCCGATCTTTCGACCGAATCCGCGGCTCGTAGTAACTTCCACCGTTCGTTCGGGCGCGGATGCTCCCGCCAGTTGTTCCGCTCCGTGCTTCACCAGTCCGACTCCGGTTGCGTAGGCCGGGCTCTTCACGACATCGATCAATCCACCAATGCCCGTGGGTGCCCCACGGCGCACCGGTAAGCCGAGGACTTCCTCGGCAAGCTCTGGCAACCCATCGAGGAGCGTCGTGCCACCGGTCACGATGGCGCCAGACGCCAGCATGTCCATGTAGCCAGTCTCGGCGATGACGTGACGGCATGCGGCGAAGATTTCTTCCACCCGCGGCTCGATGATGTCGCAAAGCACCCGGCGGGGAAGCGATCGCGACGGCCTACCGCCGACGGACGGCACTTCGATCGTCTCGTCGTCATCGACCATGCGCGATGCAGCGCAGCCGTACTTGATCTTGATGCGTTCGGCCTCGGCCATCGGGGTGCGAAGCCCAGTGGCGATGTCATTGGTGAGATTGATGCCGCCGATGGGAATTGAGCTCGTGTGCACGACCGCGCCGTCGACGTAGATGATGATGTCCGAGGTGCCGCCGCCGATGTCGATGAGGACTCCACCGATCTCTCGCTCGTCGCCGCTCAGCACTGCGTGCGCACTGGCAAGCGGTTGCAGGACGACCTCTTCGACGAACAAGCCGCAGCGCTCAGCGCACTTGATGACGTTGGCCACACAAGTCGATGCAGCGGTGACCATGTGCACGCGTGCCTCGAGACGAACGCCTGCCATTCCGATCGGCTCTTT
>JBARTN010000262.1:0-9732 GCA_049645265.1 Polyangiales bacterium | reverse complement strand
GCGATCGACGTCATCAACCGCCTGCCGCAGCTGCAGGTGGCCGGCGCGCATGTGAAAGACTCGCTGCGCGACCGGCAGATCGAGTGTCGTGAGTACGCCCACCGGCACGGCGTCGACGTGCCCGAGGTAAGCGACTGGTGCTGGCCGTATTGACGACCACCGTCTATCGGGGACGACGTCGCGGTGACGGCGCAGACAGGGCCTGCGAACGTACCGGTCGCACTAGTGGTAGTGTGCGGACGGCGGGCCGAGATCGAACCACTCGCCTAGAGAGGACCGACAGACTCCATGACTGAGATTCTTCGTTACGAATGTTCGGATTCCGTCGCGACCATCACGATGGACGACGGGAAGGTCAACTCCATTTCCCTTGCGATGCTCGCTGAGCTGAATCGCGGGCTCGATCGGGCGGAGCAAGACGATGCGGTCGCGGTGATCACGGGCCGTAACGGAGTGTTTAGCGGTGGCTTCGATCTGGAGACCTTCAAGCAGGGGGGCGAACCGCTCCATCAGATGCTCAGGGGCGGCGCAGACTTGGTGAGCCGCGTTCTGTCGTTCCCAAGGCCCGTCGTGATTGCATGCAGCGGCCACGCGGTTGCAATGGGAGCGTTTCTGGCGATGAGCGGCGACATGCGCATCGGTGTCGCAGGTGACTTCAAGGTGTTGTGCAACGAGGTTGCGATCGGGCTTACCGTGCCGAGAGCTCTCATCGAAATCTCGCGGAGCCGACTCACACCCAGTCACTTCAATCGGGCATTGGTCACTGCCGAGACCTACTCGCCTGAGGGCGCGGTTGAAGCCGGCTTTCTCGATCGCATCGTGCCTGTTGCCGAACTGGCCAACGAAGCCGCCAGCGCGGCGCGGCGGCTCGCTACCCTCAACGCGCGGGCACACGCTCAGACGAAACTGCTCGTTCGCGAGCGGGCTCTCGAAGCCATCCGAGCTGGTACTGCCAGCGAGCTTGGCTCGTACGAGATCTTCCTCGACACCATCGGCGCCGCGCTCAAGGTGAAACGGTAGTCCCGACCCTCGAACGCATCGCCTCGACCTCAGGAACCGCAGCCAGTGCCTCGTGCGCGAGCCACCGCGCGGGGACTCGCATCGGCATATCGAGCAGCTGCTGGGCGTAGGCCTTGCCCTGTGGGTCGAAGCGTAGCGAGGAAATACCGCCTCCGCCGAGCGCGTCCCGGAGGACGAAGTTCAAGGCATCGATGCCCGGAAGCTCGTAGCGCTCGACGCGCCCCCGAATTCGATGGGCAAACCAGTCTGCAACCGCATGGGTCGTAAGTTGGTCCCGAAGCAGGGGCAGGAAGTCCGGGTGGCGCGCCCGAACTCCGATGTTGGCATCGGCACCCTTGTCACCGCTCCGCGCGTGGGCGATGGCGACGAGCGGAAGCTCGACCGGGTCGTCGACGGGAAATGGCTCGGCACGGCGCGCTCGATCGACGGGACGCGCGACGGGCGCCATGGTGGTCAGCTCCTGATACGGGATCGACGCACCATCGACGTAGATCGTTGGATCAAACCGATCACGCGGGACCAGGTAGCTCCGTAGCTGGATGAGGGGAGTCGGCTTGGGAAGCCCCCTCCCCCCGGCGGTGAGCCCCGTCACAGCCATTGCAAATGAGCCAAGCTCGCGGACGACTGCAGCAAGCGCGGACCTTTCATCGTGGTGCATCGAGATTTTGATCACGACCTCTCGGCCCTGTGTGGATCGCGCGTGCGGTCCGTACGTGCTCTCTGCACCTAGAATCTCGACGTCGACGTCGCGTAAAGCCGGATATCCGTCCCGCTCGAGAAGCCGCGCGGCGCGTTTCGTGAATTCGCTACCTAACCGAGTCGCTTTCGCTGCGGCGTCGCGTCCTCCAATCATCAGGAGCGCGGTGATCTTGAATCCATCGACGACTTGCGCACAGGCTTTGAGTGTCGCCGGTGGAGCCCTTCCGATCGCGCCTTTCACCTCGACCCTATCGACCCCCACTTGGGTCAGCTCGACGTGTCGCCAGTCGCAGGTGACATCGGGCAGCAGGTAGGTTCCAGGGTCGCCGATCTCGTAGAGCAACTGCTCCGACGCGCTCCGAACATCGACCAGACCGCCGGTCCCCTCGGCCTTGCTGAGAACGAACGAGCCATCTGCGAGGCATTCGGCGATCGGGTATCCGATGTCGTGCCAGGAAGCGACGTCTTGCCAATCGGTCAGTAGGCCTCCGGTCGACTGCGGCCCACACTCGAGAAGATGACCCACGAGGCTTCCTTGAGAGAGGGCGTCGAGGTCTTCGGGGCCCCAGCCGAACTCGTGGATGAGCGGCCCAAGCGCGAGCGCCGAGTCGACACAGCGCCCGGTGATGACCAGCTCTGCGCCGGCGTCGAACGCCGCAGCGATGGGACGCGCCCCGAGATAGGCATTGAAGCTCAGAGGCTTCGTGACGAGCGGGTGTCCGTCGCTCATCTCGACAAGGTCTAGATCGGAGAGCTCGTCGAGCCGATCGATCAAGCTGTCGCCTTCGACCCAGGCGATGCGGATCGCCACGCCCGCTTCGGTGGCCGCGGCCCGAAGCACATCGGCGGCCGCCCTGGGATGGACGCCGCCGGCGTTGGTGACGACGCGCACGCCCTGCTTGGCGATGCGCGGCAGCTCCCGGCCAATCATGGAGACGATGTCGGTGGCGTAGCCAAGCGCGGGATTTTTCTGACGCGCCCGGGTCAGGATCGCCATCGTGATCTCGGCGAGCGCTTCGAGGAAGATGTAGTCGCAGCGCTCAGAGTCGAGTAGCTGGGGCAACGCAAAGGAGCTGTCGCCCCAGGCACCGGCCGCGCCGCCCAAAACCACGACAGGCTCTTCGCTGCTCCGCATCTCCCATCCTCCCGGACCTAGCTAGGACTAGCACGAACGGGTGCCTAGTCGCCATCGACAAGCCGAGCACGAACGACTACGGTCCTTGCTCGAATTGCACCCGGAGACCCGACGATGACAAACGAGCTTCTCTTCGACATGCCGCTGCTGCCCCATCTCATCATCAATGGGCTGAAACGCTATGACGATCGACCGTTCGTGTTCCTGGGAGACGAGGTCATCACTTACAAACAGGTTCGAGAAAAGACCAGTCGCTTCGCGCAGGCGTTGCAGTCCAAAGGCATTCAACAAGGCTCACGCGTTGCGCTGATCTCGGCCAATCGCGCCGAAGTTCTGTATCAGATCTTCGCGAACATGACGGTTGGAGTCGTCTATACGCCACTCCATCCGATGGGGTCGCTCGATGACCAGGCCTATGTCCTCGAAGACGCGGGCGTCGATACCTTGGTGTTTGATCCTGCGCAATTTCAGCAGCGTGCCGCACAGCTCAAAGAGCGCGTACCGGGGCTGAAGAACCTCCTCGCGCTCGGTCCAACCGAAGTTGGCGAGGATCTAACTGAGATCGCCAAGCAGTTCGACGCGAAGCCGCTGGTCGCCCCGGACATTCGGCCAAACGACCTCAACACCATCGTGTATACAGGAGGCACGACGGGAAGACCCAAGGGCGTCCGTCAGCCCTATCGCGCGGCCGCGTACATGACGATCGTTCAGATGGCCGAATGGGAATGGCCCGAAGAGATGCGTTTTTTGATCGCAACGCCGCTATCGCATGCCGCCGCAGCGTTTGTCGTGCCGACGCTTCAGTCGGGCGGTGCCTTCGTGGTCTTGCCGGGGTTCACGCCGGATCTCTATTTCGATGCCGTTGAAAAGCACAAGATCACGTCCACATTTCTCGTGCCGGCCATGATCTATCCGCTGCTCGATCATCCGCGCGCCACGACCGCAGACCTGTCGAGCATGGAGACTTTGTTCTATGGCGCTGCTCCGATGAGCGCCGCTCGCCTGAAAGAGGGCCTCGAGAAGTGGGGTCCGATCTTTTTTCAGTGCTTCGGTCAGTCCGAAGCGCCGATGGCGATCACCCATCTCAAGAAGGCAGAGCACGATCTATCCAAGCCCGATCGGCTTTCATCCTGCGGGCGTCCGAGCCCTTGGGTCCACATCGCGCTTCTCGACGCAAACAACCAACCGGCACCTGAAGGGGAGTCCGGCGAAATCTGCGTGCGCGCGCCGTTCGTGATGGAAGGCTACAACAAGATGCCAGAGCAAACCGCTGAAGCGTTTGCCGGGGGCTGGCTTCATACCGGCGATGTGGGTCGCTACGACGACGACGGGTTCCTGTACATCGTCGATCGCAAGAAGGACATGATCGTCACGGGCGGCTTCAATGTCTTCCCACGCGAAATCGAAGACGTGATCGCGGCCCATCCGGCTGTGGGCCAGGTCGCGGTCATCGGCGTGCCCGACGACAAATGGGGCGAGTCCGTGAAAGCGGTGGTGATCTTGAGACCAGGCCACGAAGCGAGCACCGCACTCGCCGCGGAGCTCAAGGCAGCGGTCAAGGAGGCCAAGGGGTCGGTCCAGTCGCCCAAGTCCGTCGACTTCGTCGCGTCCCTCCCGCTTTCGCCTTTAGGGAAGCCCGACAAAAAGGCGCTTCGAAAAGAGTATTGGGGCGACCGGGATCGCGGCGTCAACTAGCCCGGTTCGCACTCAGCGCCGGCGGTGCTTCGCAGGAGCCCGCGAAACGCTTTGCGAGCGTCGCTTTGTTTCTGAACCGTCTCGTAGACCTCGCGCGCGATCGGCATTTCCACTTCGTACTCGTCGGCTAGGGCAATCACCGCCGGCGCGCTCTTGACGCCTTCGGCGACCATGAACATCTCATCGATGATCTCCTGGATCGTCCGCCCTTTCCCGAGCTCGAAGCCGACGGTTCGATTTCGGCTCTGCGGGCTCGTACAAGTGGCGACCAAATCTCCCATGCCCGCGAGCCCCGCGAACGTCTGCGGCTCGCCGCCCATCGCGACGCCGAGACGCGTGATCTCGGCCAAGCCCCTGGTGATGACGGCCGAGCGCGTGTTGACCCCGGCGCCCTGACCGTCGCCCATGCCTGCGGCGATCGCGATGATGTTCTTCAGGACGCCGCCGAGCTCGCAGCCAATGACATCGTGATTGGTGTAGACGCGGAATAGACCGCTGTGAAAGACCTTCTGGAGCTCTTTGACGATGATCTCGTCCTCCATGGCGATGACGCTGGCCGCCGCGTAGCCGGACATGATCTCGCGGGCGAGGTTGGGACCGGTGAGCACACCGGATGGATGCCCTGGCAGGACTTCGTTGATGATTTCCGTCATGCGCATCCTCGTCGAAAGCTCGAGCCCCTTGGTGAGGCTGACGATGGGCACCCAGGGCCGGATGTGCGCTTTCACCTGCTCGAGCACCCCACGAAAATTTTGAGATGGAATGCCCATGACGACGAGATCAGCAGGCGCCACCGCTTCATGAAGCTCCGAGCTGGCCACCAAGCGTTCAGGAAGAGTCGCGCCAGGAAGGTACTTGCTATTCGAATGCTGGCTGTTGATTTCGTCGACGGTCGCCTGGTTGCGAGCCCAAAGGGTGACCGGCGCATTCTTCGCCACGAGCGCGGCAACGGTGGTCCCCCAGGAACCTCCTCCAAGAATCCCAACTTTCAAGTCCATGGGCACTTATATCCCGCAATGTGGCATTTGCGCCAGGGTCTCCAGTAAATTCGCCTCCCCCTTAATCCAATCGCAACGACCCGGCGTAGGGCTGGTTGAAAGGCGGAGTTGCTCCGCTGGGACTCGCGGGACTCGCAAGCCCCAAAGACCAACCTGACCAAATGAGGAGAAGACCAAATGACTAAGAATAGACTAACCATCCTTTGCGTGACTTTGCTCTCCGTGTTTGCCGTTGCTTGCGGCGAGGCCGGCATGCCCAACGTAGAGAAAGACCCGGGCCTTGGCGGCGAGGGCGGCACCGGCGGCGTCGGCGGCGACCCGATTGACCCGATTGACCCGATCGATCTCATCGCGCCCTTCGACAACGACAGTGCGGCCAACCCGTCGATGGACGAGTTCCTGAGCATCACCGGTGACAAGGAGCTCGTGTACAGCGACATGATCTCCGCCGAAGACGGCGACCGCGAAGACTTCGTCCAGTTCGAGCTTCCGAACAACAGCAACCCGAACCAAAAGATCCAGGTCGGCATCGACTGCAACGTCGAGGGTGACACCGAGGTCTTCGCACGCGTCGAAATTCTCAACGTCGGAAACGGCGAAACCACGAAGGCGACCGGTGGCCCGATCGACTGCAACGACGGCTTCATTCCGGTGACCGTCCGCAACGACCGGGTGCAGGCGGTTCGCATCTACGTGCAGGGTGTGCCCGAGGAGCAGACCCTGATCGAGTACGTGCTCACCGTGAAACCCTTCCTCTTCTAAGCGAGTCCAGGTTCACAACCCAATCGTTGCGTCCAGGCCGGCTCTCTTTGGAGGGCCGGCTTTTTCGTGTGGTCGTGCTACCAGGGGTCAAAGGACTTAACATGATCGTTCAAGCTCAGGCCCAATCAGGAAAACTCTTGGCTCTCGCGTCGGCCCTCGTCTTACTCGTCGCCACCGGCTGCTCATCCGATATCTCGACGTCCAGCGAACCGCAGGTTCCCGAAGGAGTGACCCAGTGGGCCCCGGACGGCGCCCGAACGGTCGGCAGCTACGACTACGAGATCATCCCGCAGCCCAACGCGCTGCACACGATGCACACGGGCCCCAACAACACCGACAATGTCTGGGTTGCCATCGCGCCGCGGCTGGAGCTCGATTGGGTATCGGAGACGAGCTTCTTCGTGCCGGAAGGGCCGACCTACGACAACGAGGGCAACCTCTACTTCAGCCCCTTGTTCCCCCAGGAAAACGTCTCGCTGGTGTCGCTCGATGCCGAAACCGGCGAACGCAACTGGGCGATCGAGGGTAATGACAGCAACGCCGGCAGCGGGGCGATTCTGATCTTGAACGACCCCGACGACATCGGGAAGCAGATCATCTATCACATGACCTATACCGAAGCGATGGCCCTCAGGCCCGACGGGACGGAGCTTTGGAGGGTGGATACGGGATTAATCGTGCCCGATCCCGTACCCGGTGAGCGCTCGACCACGCACTCGTTCGGGTTCAACTACCATCCGCAAACCGACTCGCTGGTCGGCCTCACCATGGGCGGGGCGTTGCTGGCTTTCGACCGGCAGACCGGCGAGCAAATCCCTTCGATGGGACAAGTTCCGGGCTCGCCAGCCGTCAGCGAGGTTCCTGCGCTTCCCCAAAATGTCGTCGACGCGAGCAATGACCTCACCGACGCGGTCTTCGGCACGACCCCGAGCGGACTGAGCTTCTTCTCGCTGATCATCGACGTCATCTTTGGGGGCGGATCCGTCATCACAAACTTCTTTGCGATCGATCCCAACACGGGTCTGATCGTCGTCGCGGCGTCGGCGCCCGACGAAGCCGACGGCACGATGGACGGTCTTTCGGAATTTGGCGCGATCTACTCGTTCGAGCTGGCCGACGATGGAGCCGGCGGCCTCGAGTTCCGAATGCGCAACGCCGCCGAGTTCATGGGGGGGACCGGTTCGACACCTTCGATCAGCGAAGACGGCAGCCGGATCTACGTCTCCGACAACATCGGAAACGTCATTGCGTACGACACCATGCTCGAAGAGCTGTGGCGCCTCGACGTCGGCGAAGCGCTTGCCGCGTCCGTGGCGGTTTCTCCGGACAACGCCGAGCTATACGCGGTCACCCGCAACGACATATTCAAGCTTACCGATCTCGGTGACAGCGCGCGCGTGGATTGGACGGCCAAGCTGGACGCCTTCGCCGACGACCCGGACATCGAGATTGAGTTCAACGCCCTTACGCCAACGATCACGGCCAACGGTGTTGCGATCAGCGTCGGCGGCGGGTACGCGATCGGCGCCACAACCATCATGTTGAAGGTCGGAGTCGGCCTGCTCGATCGGGACACCGGCGAGCTTCGCGCGTTCGCCGAGGGCCGCGAAGAATCGATCGCCGTGACGAGCGTAGGGCCTCAGGGCGGCATCTACACTGCGAGCTCGCCGGTGCGGCGTGTCTCTGGCAAGGCGCTCAATCCCGACGATCCGGACGTGGCCGACGTCATCGGAGGCATCAGCCGATACAAGCCTGTTCGGAATCACCTGCTCGTTCGGGACGCAAGCTGTGCGGCCGGTGTGCGTGCGCGGAACGCGGCTTCGATCGCAGACAACGCGCCGGATTCCGCGATGCAAGACATCCGTCAGATCCAGGTGTTGATCGACCAAAGCCGCGCCGCCATCGGCCGCGCCGTCGCCGATGGTGACCTCGATACGACTTCCGCTGCGCCCCTCGATGCCGGGCTCGACGATGCCGAAGCGAATCTGAACATCGACGGGCTTCGGACGGTTGCTTCGGAGCTGCTCACGGTGTGCAACGCGCTCTGAACCACACCGGGCTGGCATCCGCGGGGAAAGATGATAGGCCTTCGCCATGGCCAACCCGACCGCAACCCTCGAAACCTCGCTCGGCAACGTTGAAATCGAGCTCTTCACCGACCTCATGCCCAAGTCGGCGGGCAACTTCATCGAGCTCGCCAAGAGCGGCTTCTATGACGGGCTCCACTTCCACCGTGTCATCGACGGGTTCATGATTCAGTTCGGCTGCCCGCACAGCCGCGACCCGAACAGCCCCCGGGCCGGCACCGGCGAAAGCCCGAACGGCACCATCGAGGACGAACACCCGGACAACGCCAAGATTTCAAACGAGCCCGGCACGCTGTCGATGGCCAACACCGGCCGGCCGAACAGCGGCGGCTGTCAGTTCTTCTTCAACACGGTCCACAACGCCTACCTCGATTGGTTCACCCCCGGTCCGTCGAAGCACCCGGTGTTCGGCAAAGTGACGAGCGGCTTGGACGTCATCAAAAAGATCGAGTCCACCCGGACCGGCCCTGGCGACCGACCGGTCACGCCGGTGCAGATGGTGAAGGTCACCGTCCACGACTAGGCCGGCATGAGGTTTCCATTTCACCTTCTCTTCCTCGCTGCAATCGTCGCTAGCGGCTGCGGCGACGACTATGTTCCGCCCCCTTCGACGGGCGGAGCGGGCGGCAGCGGAGGGTCGGTCGGAACCGGCGGCTCATCGGGCAGTGGCGGGACGGGCGGCGATGTGGGCACGGGCGGCAACGTGGGCACGGGCGGCACGGGTGGAACAGCTGGAGTCGGGGGCGCCGCGGGCAGCGGAGGTAGCGCAGGCTCCGGTGGCACCGGCGCGGTGGGGGGCGGCGGATCTGGAGGGACCGGTGGGATTGCTCCGATGGGGGCCTGCGACAACACGGATGACCTCATCGCCTTGGCGTCGATCCAGTTGGGCAATGCGCGTCAGATCGCAGCGAAGTGTGGCACCGTCGACTGCAGCGGCGTCGTCGATGAGGCGATGTTCCTCACATGCGCCACTTCATGCGTCGAAGCGGATGTCCCCAACCTTTCGACGGAGTGCGCTACCTGTTTTTCGGAGCTCGCGTTGTGCAGCGGGCTGCTCTGCAACACCGCCTGTGCCGGAAACCCCTGCGTAGTTGACTGCCAAGAGTGCAACGAGGGCGCCGACTATCGCCAGTGTTTGCAGGCGCTCACCCAGTGCGCCGGCCAGTTGCCCTCTGATTGCCCCGACTAAGCCTGACCTCAGCCCTGCGGGCCGCCCTTCCCTTGCCAGCGGCTCTCGGTCAACATCAGGCCCTCGATCGACTTGCGTGGAATCATCTCTTCGTAGGTGCGCTCATAACCGGTTTTGGAGATTCGCCAGACTCCGTCGTCGCCCTTC
>JBARTN010000261.1:0-3414 GCA_049645265.1 Polyangiales bacterium | reverse complement strand
GCCTCAAGGCCATCGACTCGATGATTCCGATCGGCCGAGGTCAGCGCGAGCTCATCATCGGCGACCGCCAGACAGGCAAGACAGCCGTCGCGCTCGACACGATCATCAACCAGAAGGGCAAGGGCGTTTACTGCTTCTACGTCGCGATCGGTCAGAAGCAGTCGACCGTCGCCCAGGTGGTCGACAAGCTCACGCAGTTCGGCGCGATGGAATACACCACCGTCGTTCTGGCCGGCGCCTCCGAGCCTGCGCCGCTTCAGTTCATCGCGCCGTACACCGGCGTGACGATGGCCGAGTACTTCCGCGACAGCGGTCAGCATGCGCTTTGCATCTACGACGACCTTTCGAAGCAGGCCGTCGCGTACCGGCAGCTTTCCCTCCTTCTTCGTCGTCCTCCCGGCCGTGAGGCGTACCCGGGCGACGTCTTCTACGTTCACAGTCGTCTTCTCGAGCGCGCCGCGAAGATGGCGGAAGACTGGGTCGTCGTGAAGTCGGACCAGGAGCCGAGCCGCCTCGGAAATCAGGTCTTCAGCGGCCCCGAATCGAAGCACCAGGCCGAGGCCGCCGCCAAGGAAAAGGGCGCAGAGTACGTTGCAAAGAAGCTTGCGGACTCGGGCGGCTCACTCACCGCATTGCCGATCATCGAGACGCAGGCCGGGGACGTCTCGGCGTACATTCCGACGAACGTCATCTCGATTACCGACGGCCAGATCTTCCTGGAGTCGGACTTGTTCAACTCCGGCGTTCGCCCCGCCATCAACGTTGGCATCTCGGTGTCGCGTGTCGGTGGTAATGCACAGATCAAGGCGATGAAGCAGGTTGCCGGCACGCTCCGTCTCGAACTGGCGCAGTTTCGTGAGATGGCAGCGTTTGCGCAGTTCGCGTCCGATCTCGACGCCGCGACGCGGCAGCAGCTTTCTCGCGGTGAGCGCCTCGTCGAGGTGCTCAAGCAGGGTCAGTTCGTGCCCTGGCCGGTCGACGAGCAGGTGGTGGTCATTTTCGCCGGCACGCACGGCTACCTCGATGCGCTTCCCGTCGATTCGATCGGCCGGTACCAGCAAGAGCTCGTCTCGTACCTCAAGAGCGAGCGCGCTTCGATCCTGTCCGACATCTTGTCGAAGGGGAAGCTCGACGACACGCTCGAAAGCCAGCTGGAGGACGCGCTCAAGGCATTCGCAGAAATCTTCGAGCCCGCGCAAAAAGACTAGTCGGAAATGGCAAACCTCAAGGACATTCGCAAGCGCATCGGAAGCGTCAAGAACACGCAGAAGATCACCCGCGCCATGAAACTGGTTGCCGGTGCGCGTCTGCGGAAGGCGCAAGAGAACATCGAACACCTTCGTCCGTACGCCATTAAGACACATGAGGTGCTGAGCGGCGTCGCTGCGCGTGTCAATCCCGACGAAGGAATCCATCCCTTGTTGTCGCGGCGAGAGCCGAAGCGCGTCATGCTGGTGGTCCTCACCAGCGACCGCGGCTTGGCCGGTGCGTTCAACTCGAACATCTGTAAGGCGGCGTTCAATCGCTGGAAACAGCTCGAAGCGGAGGGCAGCGAGGTGTGCTTCGGCATCATCGGCCGCAAGGGGCGCGACTACTTCACTCGTCGAAACGCCAACATCCGTCACGACTTCCTCGGGGTCTTCGAAGACCTGAGCGCCGATAAGGCAGGCGAAATCGGACGTTACATCGTGGAAGACTACACCGGGCTCGATCTCGACGCTTGCGATTTGGTCTACAACGAGTTCAAGAGCGCGATCAATCAGCAGGTCGTCATCGAGCCTTTCTTGCCCATCGAGCCGCTCGAGCTCGCCGACGACCGGCTTGGGGACTTCATTTACGAGCCTAGCCAGGTCGCACTGCTCCACACCCTGCTTCCGATGCACGTCGAGGTTCAAATCTACAGGGCTCTCCTGGAGTCGGTGGCGTCGGAGTACGGTGCTCGAATGACCGCCATGGACGCGGCGACCAACAACGCAAGCGACATGATCGACCGGTTGACCCTCCAATACAACCGGGCCCGCCAGGCTGCCATCACCAAGGAATTGATGGAGATCATAGGCGGCGCTGAAGCTCTCAACGGCTAAGCGCCAGTCCGTGATACCGTAGCGCGACGATGCCGGGGGGGCACACAGGGCCGACTGCACGCGTGACAGGTCCGGCACCACTTTCGTGGCTTGCCTGGGTCTGCGCCGCCGTTACGATCGCGTACGTCATCGGCGCACCGTTTTGGATGACCGACTATCCGATGATGACCGACTTCCCGTTTCATGCGGCCTCGTCCTCGGTGTTCCGTCACTACCTCGATCCGGGCTGGCACTTCCAGGAGCAGTTCCAGTTTCAAATCCTCGCGGCGCCCTATCTGACCTTTTACGCATTGGCGGCGATCTTCATGCTCGTGTTGCCGCCCATCGTCGCAACGAAGCTTGCGGCTGCTATCTTGATGGCGCTCTTGCCCATCGGGCTGATGGTGCTCTGCTGGGGGCTGAGGAAGTCCCCATTTCTTGGGCTTTGGGGGCTCGTCGCGGTCTGGGGCGTTCCCGCGCACTGGGGCCTCGTTGGTTTTCTGGCATCGCTCGGCCTCTTCGCAATGGCGCTCGGTCTCGCCCTTCGCGTCGTGGATCGACCGACCATGAAGCTTCAGGGCGTGCTCGTCGCGGTTCTGATTCTGCTCTTCTTCACGCACGTGTACCGCTTCCCGTTCGCGTTGCTGATGCTCTTGGTCATCGCCGCAGCGATGCACGGGCGAGTGGACAGTACCCGGGGCCTCCTGATTCCAATCGCCGTATCCTCCGTGCTCTTGATCGCTTGGGCGACCACCAGTGCCGACCTGTCGATCCCCGAAATCGCCTGGGCGTGGCCCCCAGCCTGGAGCCGCATGTCCGAAGCGGGCGCCTACGCGACCGACATCTTCATCGGCGACGAAGACGGATTCGTGTTTCGCCGGACGGGGCTACTGTTCGCGGTGACTGCGGTCGCACTGCTGGCAATTGCAATCGTTCGGCTCCGTTCCTGGCCCAAGGGTGGCTGGGTCGTGCCGGCCCATGCGGTGGTTGGGGTCGCGATCTTGGTATTCCTCGGGCTCTACCTGACGCTTCCGATGGAGCTCGGGGTTTGGTGGTACGTCTTTCCACGCGAGATCACCGCGGCGGCCTTTCTCGTGCCCGCGCTCCTACCAAACCTGCCGCGCAAGACCTGGGCGGAGCTTGGCTTCGTCGTTTGGACGGCGGTTGCGGTTGCGCCGCTCGGGGAATTCGTCGCCGATGCACACGAGGAGTTTTCGACCACCACGGCGCACTTCCGAGAGATCGTCCGCGAGCTTCCCAAGGCCCCGAAGCTTCTCTACCTCGTGTACGACCACGACGGCTCGCGCGCCCGAAACAGCCCGTACATTCACCTGCCCGCATACGTCCAGGC
>JBARTN010000260.1:0-12305 GCA_049645265.1 Polyangiales bacterium | reverse complement strand
ATGATCAACGAAACGAAGACGGACCCTTGGGCGGGTTTTGCCAGGGGCTGGTTCTTGCTCATGTTCTCCGAGGAGCTCGAGGCCGGCCAGGTCGTGCCGCTGAAGCGCTTCGACCAGGAGCTGGTGTTGTTCCGAACAGAGTCAGGCGAGACGAAGGTTTTCGATGCGTACTGCCCACACATGGGCGCGCACCTCGGACATGGCGGCAAGGTCGTCGGCGAAGGGATCGTCTGCCCGTTTCACGCGTGGAAGTTCGATGGCGCCGGAAAGTGCATCGAGATCCCGTACGCCAAGCGCATTCCGCCGAAGGCCGGCCTGGCTTGCTGGCCCGTGCTCGAGCGCAACGGGATGATTTTCGTCTGGCACGACCGTGAAAAGAGCCAGCCTGATTGGGAGATTCCTGTGCTCGAAGAGTGGGAGGACTCGGAGTTCCTTCCCTGGCGCTACGCAAAGCTTCAGATCAAGACACCGCCGCTCGCCATTGCCGAAAACCTCGCCGACGCGGGTCACTTCATTCCGGTGCACAACACGCACCCGGTGCCTGGCTCCTTCAGCAACACCTACACCGATCACATCGGCCAGCAAAAAATCAAGGCGGTCGCCTACCCGGTACACGGCGGCAAGGACGAGTTCGAGTCCACAGCGACCTACTACGGACCCGCATATCAGGTCACCAAGATGTTCGGTAAGGGGCTCGGCGTCATCATCAATGCGCACACGCCAATCGACGACGAGAATGTGATGCTGCGGTTCGGGGTGTCGATGAAGGCCACCAAGGGCATGACCGACGAGCTCATCGAACACTTCATCAACAACATGCGTGACGGCTACCTGCAAGATGTGCAGATCTGGGAAAACAAGATCTACCTCGACCGGCCAATGCTGTGCGATGGCGACGGTCCGATCGGCGAGTTTCGCCGCTGGTACGCGCAGTTCTACACGCCACGCAACGAGGCCGCCGACGCTGCCGAGTAGCCGGAGGATCCGCATGAAAAGGGAACAGCCATGAACAACAAACCGCGTTTCTCGATCCCACGCTACCCGCGAGGATGGTTCCAGGTGGCCTACTCGGATGAGATCAAGCCGGGCGAGGTCAGGCCGCTCAAATACTTCGGCGTCGAGCTCGTCATGTTCCGCACCGAAGGCGGTGAGGTCAACGTACTCGACGCGTTCTGCCCGCACATGGGCGCCCACCTTGGCCACGGCGGCAAAGTCGAAGGCGACGGCATCGTCTGCCCATTTCACGCTTGGAAGTTCAACGGCGCAGGCAAGTGCACTCACGTGCCCTACGCGCAGCACCTTCCGCGCAAGGCCAACATCACAGCTTGGCCCGTTCACGAGGTCAACGGCATCATCTTGGTCTGGCACGACATCGAGGGGAAAGAACCCGAGTGGGAAATTCCCGCCATCCCGGAGTGGGACAACGAAGCGTGGACGCCATATTGGCGACAACGCTGGAAGCTCCGATCGCACAACCAGGACATGTGCGAGAACGTCGTCGACAAGGCGCACTTCCGCTATGTCCATGGCATGAACATCGTGCCGCAACCGCACACGATCGAGCTCGCGTACCCACACATCAAGATGATCTCCGACACGATCTATGAAACGCCACAAGGTGAGGTGAAGGGCGAGCTCGATGTCGAGGTTCACGGCTTTGGCTTCTCGGTGAGCCGCTTTCGGGGCATCGTCGAGACCACGAACATGGCTTCGGTCACGCCGATCGACGATGAATTCTGTGACGTGCGCTTCTCATTCACCGTCAAAAAGCTCGGCGGCGCCGATATCACGTCGGGGGTTGGCAAAGCCTTTACCAAGGAGATCGCGCGGCAACTCGAGGAGGACGCCCCAATTTGGGAGAACAAAACCTTCATCGAGCGGCCCATGCTCTGCGACGGTGATGGGCCGGTCGCCGAGTTCCGCAGGTGGTGCAAGCACTTCTACCCCGACTGGTACCACAAACAGGCTCAAGACGAGTATGATGGCCTCAAGGAGGTGAGCAAGCCGCTCACACTGGCAGAGCGACGCAAGCGGCTTGTCGCAGCATAGATGGACAGCGGTTCGAACACACCCATGCTCGCAACCCCAGACGAAATCAGAGCGCGCATCCGAAGCGAGCACGCACAGATCTCTGCGCAGCTCGCGCGGGTCGAAGCATTGACCGAGCGCGTCGGCGATGGCGACAGCAAGTCGGTGGTCGCGCTGCGGGACGAGCTCCAACAACTCGGTGCCATTCTGGTCGAGCATTTGCACTACGAGGAGTACCAACTGCCTTCGCTGGCCGAGGCTAGCAAAGCCGACCAGGTCGCCGAAGACATGCGTCGCGAGCATCGAGGGCAGCGCGAGCTTTTTGATCGCATCATTCGCGAGCTCGACGAAACGGCGGTTGGCTCGAAGTTGGTCGTCGGGGTGCGTGAGCTCTCGCGCGCAATCCGGGACGACATGGAGTACGAAGAGCGGGAGCTGTTGAATAGACCCTGAGGTGGGAGCAGGCCTATGAAGATCATGTACAACCCATCGACTTGTAATCACTACGGCGTCTGCGTCGAAGAGGCCCCACAGGTCTTTTCGTTCGGCGAAGATGGAAGCCTGATGATTCAAACCTACGACGTCCCCCCGGACCTCGAAGACATGGTGCGGGACGCCTGCATGATGTGTCCGACCCAGTCGATTCAAGTTGAAGCGGAATGAACCCCACAAAAAGGGGGACAGTCCCCCTCCTAGATCCGCGTTAGAAGCTTCGTGGTCAACATGCGCGATGAGGCGATAATTGGGGTCATGGTGTGGCTCGAGGCGCTGCTTGGGAAACCCGACGAGTCGAAGACGTAGACGTCGCGAGTGCCGTAGACCTGGCCGTTCAAGTCAGCGCCGCCATCGCGCTCTGAGGCTGCAAATCGCACAGTGCCTTGCTGGTGGGCGCTGATCATCGGCGCCGTCGCGGGCGCGAAAGGCAGCTGCCGGGCTTGCTGGGCCTCGCGGGCCGACCGGATGATCAAAGGGGGCACGGTTGGCACTAGAACCTCTCGGGCTCCAGCTTCGAGGTAGACCTTGGCGGCGTTTTCGACCGCGCGCCGGAGCCGCTCGCGATGATTGTCGTGCTGCTCGTAACGAATCGTCAGCCGACCATTGCGCGCAACTTCGACCTGACCCGAAGGCGCGTCGGGTGCGAGGAGAAGCGAAGGCGCCATGTGATCATACTGCGCCATGCCCTTCATTCCGGGGGCACCCGAAAACGGCAAGAGGCTCGATACGATTCCAGGCGTGCCCATGATCCCCTCGATGCGAAAGCCCCAGAGCCCAAACTCGGTATTGTCGTCTTCCTCGAACTCGGTGACCGCATACGACTGCGGGATGCCGTCGAACGCCGCGATGCGCTCATCGAAAATGCCGATGATCGCAAGCTGAGGTTGCAGCATGAGGTTCTGCCCAACGTGCGAATTTCCGACGCCGGAACGCAGCAACAGCTGCGCCGACGCGATCGCATTCGCCGCGACGATGACGATCTTCGCTTGGACCGTGAGCTCGTTCTGTTCGTGATATCCCCCCGGGTCGAGGGTGCGTACCCTTACCTCCTTGAGCTCCTGGCCGGCTTTGTCGATCTTCACCGCGCGGGCCCTCGTGAAGATGCGTGCGCCCGCCTCGATTGCCTTCGGAAGCGCGACCATTCGGGGGTTTCGTTTGGCGTGGATGGGGCAGCCGATGAGGCAGGTGCCGAGCCCGCGGCAGCCCACGCGATTGTGCAGCATCACCTCGCCGCGCAGCCCGAGCCCTTTAGCCCCTTGACGCAACTTGTCGTTGGCGAGGTTGACCAGGCTCTCCGGGATGCGACTCGCCGAAAGATCGGCAAGCGCGTCTTCCGTGAAGGGCTTGAATCGCTCGGGCGCGTAGTCTTCGAGCCCGTACTTGACCGCCCAGTGCTGGAGCACCCCATCTGGGATCGGTACGACGTCGCAGGTGTTGATCACCCCGCCCCCGCCGAGCACCCTGCCCTGCAGGACGCTCACCGAAAGGTCGTGGGAGGCCCGCCCTCCCCGGTCCATGTAGAGCTGATCGTACATCGGGCCGTCGCGTTGCGTTCTCTCCGGACCGACGAGATCGCGACCCTCTTCGAGCACGAGGACCTCGTGCCCGGCCTCGGCGAGCAGTCGCGCTGCGGTGGCCCCGCCGGAGCCGGAGCCAATGACGCAGATCTCTACGGTGATCGCCGCAGGCGCTGCTTCTTTCGACAGGTCGAGGATGGCGCCACTCACGGCGTCACGCCCTGCGCACGTTTCATCGACGGCCCCGGGTAGCCGATGTGTGGCCACACCTGCTCGTGGTCGAAGTAGACCAGGTTGAAGAACTTGCGCACGGCAATGCTGACCTGACGTCGCAGCAAATTGTCGCTAACTGCCCAACCGTTCCAATGCTCGGTACGCTCCGCGAGACCCAGTCGCGAAAACGTGGTGAGCTTCTTGTCGAACAGCAAGGGCCCGAGCTCGATCAGCACGAGAGCCTTTTGGAGATCCTTCACGTTGTGCTCGGGTTCGTCGGCGAGAAATCGGTCGAATGCCCGCGGGAGATCCATCGTCGCAGCGTCGATCGGAATCGCGTTGGTCTTGGGGAGCATGACGGCCACCAGGCTTTGAAGCGTTCGGTATTCGTGCGCATCGAGCACCTGGAGCCCTTCGACCTTCGGTGCCCGCCCCCTCAATGCCAAGAGACCACCACCACCCACGCCCAGGATCGCGCCGCCTGCCACCAGGCTCACCTTCAAGAATCGGCGCCTCGAAAGGAAGCTGAAGAGCCCCTCACCCTCCGATTCCTCGTTCGTCGTCGCCATCAGGATCAACCTCTGCGTTTGCGTTCTTCGTCGTCGTCCTCGGGCACGTCTTTGTAGTCGACCCGGATTCGGTCTTCGCCGAGCGTAGCGATCGTTTCGAGCGCCTGGAGGCGCGCTTCGGTGTCCCGCTTGTACGCCCGGAGCTCGGTGAGCTCCTCCTGCATGCGCTCGGTTTCCTCCGCGCGCGCAAGCCGTAGCCTGTACCAGAGCCACAGGCCCCAGCCGATCAGGCCGAAGACCGCAAGAGGGATCAGCAATTCGATGACGATGGCCACCCGGATCTTGTGCCCTTCCCGCGCTCGGCCTGCAAGTAAATCCAGCATCCCCATGCTATAGAAAAGAAATGAGTGGCGACCGCGACGAAATGAAGGCATTTCGCGAGTTGCAAGCCCATCTGGCCCCCCGTTGGGCGTTGGCCGACGGCGACGGACCCGAACCGAGAGACATCGTGGTCGTGCCCTCCTTGTCATTCGACGGCATCGACAGCGTCGCGATCGACGGCGTGATTCACTACGAAGAGCGGATGTTGTTTACGCTGAACTTGCTGCGGCATCCGCAGGCGCGTCTGATTTACGTGAGCTCTGCGCCGATCCATCCGGCGGCTGTCGATTACATGCTCTCGTTGATCCACGGTATCCCAACGGAGAACCTCCGGCAACGGCTTACCGTGCTCTCCCTCTACGACAGCTCGTCCGTGCCTCTATCGAAGAAGATCCTGGAGCGACCACGGGTCATCGAGCGCATCCGCAATTCAATTCGGCCCGAATGCGGGCTCATGACCTGCTTCACGGTTTCCGAGCTGGAGCGAAGCCTGGCCGTCGCGCTCGGCGTCCCGCTCTACGGCGTGGATCCCGACTTGGCCTGGCTCGGCACCAAGACCGGGTCGCGCTGGGCGTTTCGTGAAGCGGGGGTCCCTTTGTTGCCAGGGGTCGAAGATCTGAGAAGCGAAGCCGACCTCGTCGAAGCGATCGACAGCCTCTGGTCCGATGATGGCAAGCTCGAGCGGGTGGTGGTGAAGCAGAACACCGGCTTCAGCGGCCAGGGCAACGCGATCCTCGACCTGGGCGCTCTGCGGGCGGTCTCCCCGGGGAGCGGCGCGAGCCGTGAAGCACGGGAGCAGGCCTTGGCCGATGCCCTATCGACCATGCGTTTCGTCGATCCTTTGCTGAGCTGGGAGAGCTTTCGCGAGAAGCTCGAACGGGAAGGCGGGGTCGTCGAGGCCTTCGTCGAAGACAAGGCGAAGCGCGCACCGAGCTGTCAGCTCCGGATCTCGCCCGAAGGCAGTCTCGACATCATTTCGACGCACGACCAGCTCGTCGAAGGGGTGGACGGTCAGATCTATGCGGGCTGTCGATTCCCCGCCGACGAAGCGTATCGCATGGACATCCAGCGGGATGCGCTTCGCGTGGCCGAAATCCTTCAGCAAAAGGGCGCGGTCGGTCGGCTAGCCATCGACTTCATCTGCGTGCGAGACGACGACGGCTCCTGGAAGCACTACGCGATCGAAACCAACCTGCGTTTGGGAGGGACGACGCATCCGATGATGCTTCTTCGAATGTTGACCGACGGCCGATACGATCCGGACGCGGGCCTTTACCTCACGCCCCGCGGCGAGCCGCAGTTCTACGTCGCGACCGACTCACTGCGTTCGGAAAGTTACCGCGGCCTGCTCATCGAAGACTTGCTGGACATTGCCGCGGCGAACGGTTTGCACTATCAAGCCGACTCCGAATCGGGCGTGATCTTCCACTTTACGGGCACGCTCAGCGAGTTCGGAAAGCTTGGCATTACTGCCGTTGGCAAGAGCCCAGCCGAGGCGGACCATTGGTTCGAACACACACGGCAGGTGTTGGACCGCGAAACGAAGAGTGAGCAGTGTACATCGAAGAGTTGAAACCAGGCGTGTTGCGAATATCGGCATCGGCCGATTGGCCGAAGCCCTACATCGGCGTGGGCGGCTCGATGCATGGGAACGAACCCTGCGGGGCCGAGGCAATTCGTCGAATCGCAAGCGCCTTCGAGAACGGAGCCCTCGCGCCCGCCAAAGGCACGATCTTTTTGATCCATGCAAACCCTGAAGCGACCTCGCTAGGGCGGCGTAACACGCCAGAGGGCGAAGACCTCAACCGCCTCTGGGATTTCGAGTTCACCGAGACCCTTCGCGAGGAAGCCTGGGGCTACGAGCACCATCGCGCGCTCGAGCTAAAGGAAGTCCTCGGCGAGCTCGACGTATTTTTGGACCTTCACTCGGCGGGAGCCGCAACGCCGCCATTCGGTGTGAGCAACGGCGAGGCGCACATCGACGAGATCGCAAAGCAGATCGGCATCGCGTACTTGGTGCAGTCCTGGTACGGCCTTGCCGACAAGGTGATCATTGGCTTCCTCAAGCTGACAGGCATTCCCGCCCTGTCGGTCGAGTGCGGCTCACACCATGATCCAGAGATCTCGGAGACCGCGCAGCGCATCGCGATGAACTTCCTGCGGGTGACCGGCGCAATCGACGACGGACTTCCAACCAATGGCAGCGACGTGCGCACGGTGCATGTCGTCGAAACGATCACCAAGCCGAGCGAAGAGTTTCACTTCGGCGCGCCGTGGACGGGGTTCCAGCAACTCGAACCGGGCGCGCTCGTCGGCCGCGACCGCGTGACCGAGATCCGCGTGAGCCGAGCCTGCTACGCCGTGCTGCCAAACCTGGACGTCGAGGTCGGAGATGACGTCATTTACTTGGCGGTGGATAGCTAGCCCGTCGCATGGCGGCCTGATCGAACGACAGCCGCCGTATCGCTGCATCCAAGGCGCGCGAGACACAGGTCTGGTCACGAACGCGTGCAAGCAGCGGCCAGGTCGCGCGCTCGCCTTCCCGGATGTGTTTCAGGAGCTCCTTGTGGGAGATGTTCGACATGGCGCGGAGGAGCGCGGTAGGGCGAAGGCGCGGGTGGATGTCGATGTCGCCACCGTAGGGTTGGTTGGCAAGGGAGTGGGCGACGTCGAACGTGCTGTAGAGCGGCGTGCTCTTCGTGAAGTCGCGGGCGAGCTGGAGTTGGTGGCTGACCTGCGCGCGAAAGCTCGAGACGATCACGCCGGATACTACCGGAACGATCCCGCGTTTGCCCGTGACGCGGCGAACCGGTGCAACGTGCGGATTGACCTGGCTGACGATGAAGTGATTGACGTTGTGGAGGCGACTCAGGCGGCGCATCGGCAGGTCGCCTTTGAGCGAGCCGTCAATCCATCGCTCCGTCGACATGTACGGGATGCGTTCGCCCGAGGGACTTCGTTGGTGAAGCGTGGCGCCCGGAAACGCGCCGGGAATCGACGCCGAGGCGACAGCGGCACTGTTCATCAGCACATTGGGCGTCGTGTAATGGCAGAGCACCCTTGGCTTCTGGCGCTCGCGCGTCGGTGAAACGCTGATGCTCACGGTGCGACCCGTGCGCGCGTGGGCTTCTTCGAAGGTGTAGTCGCCGCAGTTGTTCGCGACCACCTCTTCGAGACGCGCCGGATCATAGACGGCGCGTTCGCTCGCGGCGCGCTTGGGCGGAAGGCGCTTGAGCGCATCGGTGCGGATGACGCGCGGGTCCGCGAAGAGCGCCTCGAGCTCCTCGTCCGTTCGAACCCCCGTGCCACATGCAATGAGGGCGCCCATGGAGGCGCCTGAAAGCACGCTGGGCAAGAGGCCCTCCTCGGACAAGGCCTTGACGACTCCGAGGTGGAAAAAGCCAAGCGTGGCTCCCCCGGAGAGCAGGAGGGCCGAACGTCCGAAGATGTGCGCCGCTCTTCGAAAGCCGGCGAGCGTGAACTCGGGGGAGAGGCCCGTTTGAGCGGGGTCTGCCAAGTACGCGATGCAGGCCAGCGCCTCTTCGTAGAAGGTCTCGACCAGATGCTTGGTTCCAAGTGGCGTCTGCGCATAGAGCCTGGGGTCAGCGAGCTCGCCGAGATGCCGGTACAGGGCCTCTCGAAGCAAGGGCACGAGCTCGAGGGCCTTCCCCGCCTCGCGCGTGCGGGTGAGCTCTTCGGTGTGCTGGCGCAAAAGCTTGGCGTCGTAAACCGAAGACTCGGGCTCCGCGCGCCAAGCTTCCGCATCCGTCCGTTCAGTCGCGGCCTCCGCCCTGCTCCGCCATTCTTCGTACCCAGCCACGTTATTCATCTCCCAGAAACCAGCCCCGTGAAAAAGGGGACTGTCCCCTTTTAAACTAACCCGTCGAAAAAGGGGACTGTCCGCTTTTCTTATGGTTTTCGCTTCTTTACGGTTTCGAAGAAGTTTTTGCCGGGATCTGGGGCGTCGGGGTTGAGCATCCCGCAGCCCACTTGGTCTGCTGCCTCCCGTGGGTCGTCGGACTCTGCGGAGAGATCCGGAAGCGCCATGCCCGAGCGAAGGACTTCGATGGCACGGTGAGTGGAAAGGTAGACCCGGCCTTCGGAGGCGAGCTTTTCGAGAAGGCCGGAGCGGTGAAGGACATCGCGGACTGGGCCTTTGATTCGAGTGAGGACGAGGAGGATGCCTTGGGCCGCTAGCTCGTCGTCGAGCTCGGCCAAGGTCGCGGCTGCCGCCGAGTCGAGGTCGTTCACGCCCGCCGCTTCGAGAACGAAGTAGCGCACGGGCGTCTCGGATTCACGGATCAGGGTGCGCACCGTTTCTTTGAGGAAGCTCACATTTCCAAAATAGAACTGCGCATCGACGCGGACGAGGATGATGCCTGGAATCGTTTCGGCGTGCGGGTGGCGCACCACGTTGAGATAGGTTTGCGATTCCGGCACACGTCCAAGCACAGCGAAGTACGGGCGCGTCGTGCGTACCATAAAAAGCAACACCGATGCGGCAACGCCAACCAGGATGCCCCACTGTATTCCCAGCGACAGCGTCGCGAAAAACGTCAGAACGAGAAGATAGAAATCCGCGCGCTTGACTCGATAAACCTCAGCGGCTCCGCCAACGTCAATCAGGCCCGTGACCGCTGCCACGATGATCG
Source organism: Polyangiales bacterium (assembly GCA_049645265.1). Classification (GTDB taxonomy): domain Bacteria; phylum Myxococcota_A; class Polyangia; order Polyangiales; family Houyiibacteriaceae; genus SG8-38. The sequence continues at coordinate 2,510 of JBARTN010000260.1, read as the reverse complement.
CGCTGAGAGCCGCCTTGGGCAGATAGAAAAACGCGCGCGTCAAGACCAGCAACGTGATGACGACCACGGCGCACGTGATGAGCGCGGCCAGCTGTGTTCGCGCACCGGCGCGCACGTTGACGGCAGTGCGCGAAAAGCCTCCTGCGATCGGGTAACCCCCCGTCACGCCACCCGTCATGTTGGCGAAGCCGAGCGCGATGAGCTCGCGATTGGGGTAGATGTCGTAGCGATGCGCCTGCGCGAAGGTCCGGCCCACGGAAATTGCTTCCATGAAGGAAACGAGGGCGATCGTCGCGGCCGCCGGGATGAGCTGCATCAGAACCGAACGGTCGACCGAGGGCACACGGAAACCGGGTAAGCCGGCGGGCACCTCACCGACGACTGAAACCCCGCGGCCAGAGAGACCTAGGGCCCAAACGACGAGGGTCGCGGCGACGACGACGAACAGCGCTGCCGGAAGACGCGGCCAACGCTTCTTGAAGAGAACGAGCGCGGCGATCGACGACACTCCGATCGCAAGCGTCGGCCAGGACCAACCCGACGCACTTCGGACCGCCTCCCAGACGACCAGGTGAACGTGATGGGTGCGCGGAAGCTGGACGCCGAGGAGGTGACCCAACTGGCTAGCGGCAATGATGAGCGCGGCAGCGGCGGTGAAGCCCGCAACGACCGGCCGCGAAAGGAAATTCACAAGGAAACCGGCGCGCAAAAAACCCAGCCCGGCCTGAACGACGCCCACCATTACGCCGAGGGCGGCGGCCACCAGGATGTAGTTCTCGGTGCCGACCGCAGCGATGGTTCCGACGCTCCCGGCGACGAGAATCGAGTCCATGGCCACGGGACCGACCGCGAGTTGTCGCGAGGTCCCGAGGACGGCGTAAAGCAACAGTGGCGCGACCGAAGCGTAGAGCCCGTGAATCGGCGGGAGGCCGGCGAGAAGCGCGTAGCCCATCGCCTGGGGAACCAACATGACCGCCGTCGTCAGACCCGCCACGACATCGGGCCCAAAGTCCGCGCGCTGGTAGTTTCGGAGCCAGCCGATGATCGGCAGCGCAGGAACCCCGGAGCCGCGTGGCGACGAAGTCGCTCTACGGTGTTGGCTCATCCGTCAATCATGGCAGCGGCTTGTGGATCGACCGTGCCCCCGCTGCGTTTCTCACGCAGTCGCATGAAGAGCTGATATGCGACCACGCCGATCAACATCGCAACACCAAACGTCAACGCCTCTTGCGACTTTGCCCCGACCGAAGTGAACGCCGGACCGGGGCAGTAGCCTCCGAGACCCCAGCCGACACCGAAAATCGCCGAACCCAGAATGAGTCGTCCGTCGATGTCCCTTCGTGTCGGGAGAGAGAACGCGGGCGCCCAAACCGGCCTTTGCCAGGTTCGAATCGCCCACCGATAGATCGGCGTGTACACGAGGATGGCGCCCACCATCACGAAGGCCAGGCTGGGATCCCAGGATCCGAAGAAGTCGAAAAAGCCCACGATCTTGGCCGGCTGGGTCATCCCCGCGATCGCGAGGCCAACGCCAAACAAAGCGCCACCGAGGAAAGCGCCGATCTTGACCTTCATATCGAGCGTCCCAGCATTTCGTTGACGATGAAGACGGTGAGCGCCGCGGTGATCATGAACGAAATGGTGGCCACGGTGGATCGCTTGGACAGACGCCCGATTCCGCAAACACCATGACCACTGGTGCAACCGCTTCCGAGCTGTGTGCCGACGCCTACCATGAGGCCGGCGACGATCAGTGCCGGGGTGGAGCGACTGATCTCGACGACGTAGTCCTGCGGATAGAAAAGGCTCCAACCTGCGCCCGCGGCAAATAGCCCGACGAGGAACATGACGCGCCAGGAAATGTCGCTCGCCTCTCGACGGAAAATACCGCCCGCAATGCCGCTGATGCCGGCGATCCGGCCGTGGAACAGCAGCAAACCGGCAGCCGCGGTGCCGATCATCAAGCCTCCAATCGTAGAGGCGATGGGTGTAAAAGATTCCATGGTGGTCATTCAAAGCAGCACCGGTGCCAAACCGCCAGCGATTTGTGTGGCTTGGGTTTGCAGCTCGGCTCGAGTGCTGTTAATTCAGGGACTTAGCTCCGGTTCGCCGCGCGCGCCGGAACACCATCAGGAGGCGACCCATGCTACTTCGGCAACTCTTCGATCGCGAGACCTGGACCTACACCTACCTCGTTGCCGACGAGGAGTCGGGCAAGGCCGTGTTGATCGACCCGGTCATCGACCAGTTGGAGCGCGACATCAAGCTTCTCGACGAGCTCGGCTTGAAGCTCGTGTACACCCTGGACACGCATGCACACGCCGATCACATCACCGGCTCCGGGCTTCTGCGCAAGCGCTTGGGCAGCAAGGCCGTCATCGGCGCTCATGCAGGGGCGGAAGGTGCAGACTTGCTGGTCGACGATGGAAGCCGGCTCAGGTTCGGCTCTGTCGAGCTCGAGGTGCGCTCGACTCCGGGGCACACCGACGGTTGCGTCACCTTCGTGACCG
>JBARTN010000259.1:0-17323 GCA_049645265.1 Polyangiales bacterium | reverse complement strand
CGCGGCGCACGATCGTGAACTGAACGCGCCGGTTACGCGCGCGGTTCTGCTGAGTGATGTTCGGTGCGAGCGGACGGGTCGGCCCGTAGCCCTTCGCCGTCAAGCGATCTTGTTCCACGCCATGCTGGGTCAGCCATCGCTTGACGGATTCCGCGCGTTGCTGCGACAGCCGCATGTTGAGCGCGCGGTCGCCTTGGTTGTCGGTGTGCCCTTGAACCTCGACGAGCTCGAGGTCGGGGTTCCGGATGAGCACGTCCGCGACCTCCAGAAGAAGAGGCTCGCTGTTCGGCAAGATCTCGTCGCTGCCGGTGGCAAAGCTGATCTGCCGTCGCAGCGCGATTTGCTTGTCCTTCAGAACGACGCCGGGACGCGAGGGTTTGCGAAGGACACGAAGCTGCAACGTGGTCTCTCGACGCTCGCGGATCTCGACGTCGGCCACCGTGATCAAATAGATCGGATCGTCGACGTGGGCGGTGTACGTGCCGGCCGGGAGCGCATCGACTCGCACCGAACCGCTTTCGTCGGAAATCAGGCTGTGCTCGGAGGGCCCACGCAGGGTGATCGAGACCTTGGGAACCGCATTGCCAGCACGGTCGACCGTGACGACCTGCAGCTGGCCGTCGCGGCTCGAAGGCACGAGCCTGCATTCGGCGTCCGATGGAACGGCCGCGCTGCACTGTGTGGGAATGAAATCCGGGTGCGATAATTCGAGTACGACCTCGCCTTCCGGGAGACCGTAAGTGACGAATCGGCCGGCAGAGTCGGTGAGCTGCGGGGACACGTCCTGGCCGACGACCCCGACGAAGGCGCCAGAGACGGGGCTGTCGCTCCCCTCCACGAGGACCCGGCCGCGCAGCTGACCCGTGGGCACCGACTCCGTGACGGGCTCCGCCGGGCCCGAGACGATCGGCGGCGCGGGGCGCGGGTCGAATGCATAGGCGACCCCCAAGATGATGTTGTACGGGGCGGTTGGCGCCAGCTCCCGGACGAAGTTGCGCGTCCCGGTGAGCCCGACGTCGGCTGCGACGGTGAACGCAAGCCCCTTGGGCGGCGGGAGAATTCTCAGACCAAACGTGAGCTCCATCGGAAAGGCCTTCGGGCCTTCGTTGGCCAGGCAGCCGTCGTCGTTCTTGCGAGCCGCAGCAGCGCACGGGAATCCCTGGCGGTTGATCGGAATGTCCCACTGCCACTCGAGCATTGGATGGAGCCCCACCTTGCGGGCTTTGAGCGGGGCTTCAAACCCCGTCGCGATGCGCACAAAGTCCGTTCGATTGACCCCGTAGGCATACCGCTCGAACGCGGTGAGGAGGTGACGGGTCTCCTCGGGGCGGGGCACGCCGCCCCCGAGCGCAGCGTACCTCCGGTCTTCGATGCCTTCGGTGAGGTTCGCGGAGTTGTCGAACCAGTACTGGGCGTTGACTCGCAAGATCATCGGCGCCTCGTGGCGCTCGTGCTCTCGGAAGTCGAACGTGAGGTTGCCGCGGAAACCGAAACTGGTGGAGCGGAGCGTGGCCTTGGGGTCACTCACGCCGCCGAGAAACGCAAGGCTCGCGTCACCACCGACCGCGAGCCAAGGCTTCGCCCGATAGAAGCCCTTGAGGCCGAGCAGAACGTCGGCGACGCGCTGGATCAACATGGGGTCGTTGGAGTCGTCCCAAGCCGAGGTCACCTCTGCCGAGACGAAGACTTCGAGGTACTCCGTGGGCGTCACGCTCAGGGAGAGATTGCCTGCGAAGTGCCGCGCCTGGTCGGTTGGGACGAAGTAGTCACCAATCACGAAGAACTCGGTGTTCAACGCGAGGCGGAACGTGCCTTTTGGACCAGAGGCGGCGTCGATGATGCGAATCCCACCGGTCGGCCCACTGAAGCTGTTCTGGACCTCGGCAACCCGAGCTTCGCGCGCCTCGTCGGGGGACTTGGTACCGGACTGCGCACAGACCGGTGCAGCGCACGCCAATGCAACAACGCCCCCCAAACAGGGCAGTACCCAACTCCTGCGCATTCCCCTCGCCTGTTCCCCACCCGAAATTATGGCACTTTGGGGATGCCCCGTGCCAACTCGAACGGGCTATTTCGCGGCGATGTGGAGATCCGCGCTGCCGTCCGGCGGGATCATCACCTTTTTGGGCGCGGTGGCGCTTCCGCTCGCGGGCTTGAACACGGCCATATATCGGCCGCCGGGGACCGACCTCAGGGTGCAACTGCCCTGACTGGTTGTACAGGTGAACGTACCACCCGCTCCGCTGAGCTCGACGCGGCCATCGACAGGCTTGTTGTCAGCGCTGCGCACCTTCACGTGAACCACGGCGTCGGCTTTGACCTGCGCGGTGACCAGGAGGCCGAGGACGCAAACGAGGATGGCGGCGACGCGGCTCATGACGCGTCAGCCCTCTTCGACTGCGCCGGCAAAATCGCTGAGGCGGACTTCTTCGTATTCGTCGTCATTGGATTCCGGAGGGTCGGATTCTTCGACGTCGGAGTCGCCCGGAGCTTCATTGGCCACTGCAGATCGGCGGCCATTGGGATCGGGGAGTGGCGGCCGGGATGGGATCGGAAGCCCGTCTTCGTAAGCGAAAAGGCCCGTGGTGTGGACATCGCTGACCTCTCCATCGGTGCTGAACCGGAGCTCCTCTGACTTTGCAAGGGAAGGCCGGGTGAGACCGTCGGGAGGCTCGGCGAGGCGCAAGCGTGGCGGAGCGGGAGGCGCCTCCGGTGGCGCGGCCATCGAAGGGATGGGAACAGGCATGCCGACTTGCGGCTCCGCCGCGATGCCATGCTCGAAGGCATAGTCGGGGTCGACGTCCTCCACTTCGGTGGCGATGGCTTCTTCCTGGGCTTCTTCAGCATCGGCCATCATCGCTTCCGGATCGACCGCGGCAACGACCGTGGCGAGCTCATGTTCGTCCGCGTATTCGTCTTCGTCTTCTTCTACCGAGGTTTCCGGTGCGTCGTCGGTGTCGTCGGGCGGCTCGGTTTCGGCCGCAGACTCTTCGGGCACCTCGGAGTCGTATTCTTCGGGCGCAACCGACTGCACCTCGTCGGGCGCGAGCGAGAAGACCTCATCCGCGGTGAGCTCGATGTCGTTCACGTACGCGCTCGCTTCGTCGGCCTTGGAATCGTCCGCGCTCGGCTCGTCGGCTGAGTCGTCAGCCGCGGGTGCAGTTTCGATCTCGCCGGTTGGTTCATTTTCTTCTGGATCAGGCAACGGAGGCTCGGAAACCGCCTGACGCGCAAGCACGAGGCGCTCGAACACGACTTCGTATCGGCCGTCGAGCTCCAAGGCTTCGACGACGACGTCATAGCGCGTTTCCGGAACACGGTCGGCGCCGCCATCGACGGCAGCGCGGACAAGGCCCGTACCCTCTAGAGCCGCAGAGCCGTCCGCAAGCAACACCGCGAATTGGATCTGGGAACCATCTTCGTAGGCGACGGGCCCGTAGAGGATGAGGGTGTCTCGTTCGACGCGATCGAGGAAGCCCTCGGAGAGCTCTCCGATGTCGTTGAAATGTGTCGGTACCGTGAGGACTTGGCTCATTGCTCCCCCGTTTCGCTTTCTTCGAGAGGACTCGTTTGCAGCTCGTCTCCGGCTGCGAGGAGCTCCTCTACTCTACGCTCGGCTTCATCCAGTCGTTTCGCTCCGGCCCGCGACAGGCGGACTCCCTCCTCAAACATCGCCAGAGACTGCTCGAGAGGCAAATCTCCTTCTTCTAATTGCGCCACGACGGTTTGGAGGCGGTCCATGACCTCCTCGAATGGAGCATCTTCCGCAGAACCAGCCCGCCCCTTTGATTTCCCCATGTTTTCAACCATACAGCACCGAAAGCCCTACGTCATCAACGTGGATATCGGGCGCATTCGAGTTGAAGTGTCTCCAACCGCGCTGTAGGTGAGTGAAGGAGGAGCACGTTCACCGCTCCGGGGCTCCTGAGCTGATGCGCCGCACCCATTCTGTCGTCACTCCTGGTAACCACGATGGCGTTCATCTGGGTCACAGGGCGCTGATCGACGCCGCCAAACGGACGGCGGACGCGCAGGGCTGGCAGACCCTGGCCATGTGCTTCGAACCGCACCCGACCGCGGTCCTGGCGCCCGAGCGTGCGCCGGTCCTGCTCACCGACATGAAGCGCCGCGTCGAAATCCTGAAGGGGGCCGGCTGTGACGATGTGGTGGTACTGCCATTTGACAGCGAGTTCTCGAAAATGACGCCGGATCGCTTCGTCGAGCGAGTCCTCCTCGACGCGTGCCGAGCCAAGGGTGTCGTGGTGGGCCCGGATTTCCATTTCGGTCACCAGCGCTCCGGCAACATCGGCACCCTGAGACACTGGGGAAAGCGCGAAGGGTTCACCGTGGAGCTCGTGCAGCCGGTGATGTACGACGGCCAGGCGGTGTCCTCGACGCGGCTTCGCCGAATCCTAGGAGAAGACGGCAACGTCGAGGATGCGGCGCTCATGATGACCCGGGTACATGAAACCACCGGGCTGGTGACGCGCGGTGACCAGCGCGGCCGCGAGCTGGGTTTTCCGACGGCGAATCTGGAGGTCGAGCCGCTGCAACTTCCAAAGGACGGGGTGTACGCGGTGGTCGCCCGAATTCTCGACGAGCCCGGTGCCACGTTGCTCCACGGTGTCGCCAACCTGGGCAACCGACCAACCTTCGAAGCGGGGCATTCGATCGAGGTGCACCTGCTTGAGTTCGAGGGCGATCTCTATGGAAAGCGCATGCGCGTGGGCTTCGTGGCCCGCATGCGAGGCGAAGCGAAGTTCGACGGGCTCGAAGCGCTCCGCGGGCAGATCGATCGGGACTGCGACCAGGCCAAGAACGCGCTACAACAGATGAACCCGGAACTGGTTCGATGGATCTAACCCGACTCTACAACTTGACGACGCCGGAGCTTCGCGAGGAAGCCGAGCGACTGGGCGTGGGCGATACCTACGCGATGAGCCGGGGACAGCTGATTCACGCGATTCGCAACCCGGCCGGCCGGCAGGAATCCGAGGGTTTTCTTGGCAAAGTGGTGGGCTTCGCGAAGTGGGCGCTGCAGGCCGCGCAGGAAGAACCCCGTAAAGAGGCTGCTTCGCGGCCTCCACGGGGCGAGGCCCCCGCTGCCGCGTCGGAGGCTTCGGAGCATCCACGGGGCGAGGCCCCAGCCGAGGCGTCGGAGCAGGGCGAGGGGAAGCGGTTTGGGCGGCCGTCGGACGCTCCCCTGCCCTCGGTGGGCCGGGGGTCCGCCTCAGTGCCAGTGCCAGCGTCAGTGCCAGTGTCAGTGCCAGTGCCAGCGTCAGCGTCAGCGTCAGTGTCCGTGTCAGCGCCAGCGAGGGCGACCGACCACGGGGTCGCCATGAACCGGACCGAGTCGGAGCCTGAGCTCGAGGCCTCCTCTGGGCCGCCGGGTCGTCCGCCGGCCGGTGTTTTTTCGAAAACGGCCAGGATGTTCGACGAGCCCTTTCCCACCCTGACCATGGCCCGCATCCTCGCGGAGCAGGGGCACTTCAAGCGCTCGCTTGCGATCTACGCAATATTGCTGCGCGACCAGCCGGGAAACCGCGAGCTGAGCGCGGAAGCCGATGGGATACGGGCGCAGTCGCGAGCGCGCCGACCACAGGTTCACTGAGGTTCGCAATTTTGCTTCCGGCGAGATCTTTCGCATCATGAAGCCGTGACGACGACGATTCAGAAGCGACAACACCATCGTTACCCTGTCTCGATTTCTTGCGAGCTCAGCATCTCCGGGCAGAGGCTCCATGCGGAAATGAAGAACCTTAGCGGCGGTGGTGCTGCAATCGTGTTCGAGCGTCCTCTCACCGCAGGCGAGGTGCTCACGGTCAGCTTCTTTCTCACGGAGGACGGCATCGAGGATCCGGAACGTTCGCCGTTCGAATGCGCCGCGTCGGTTCGCTGGAGCAAGCCGGTTGGGGCGCGGGGCTTCGAGGCAGGCTTACAGTTTCTGTCGCCTTCGTCCGACCAGCGCGAGCTCCTCAAGGTTTTCTTGAAACGAGCCGGCTAAACGGTGAGACGATGACCGGAGCCGCTTCGCGACGGAGCGGTGGCACCAGGGCGCGCACGGCGAGCGTGCACGCAGCGCCCACGGACAAGGCGCTCCACTGCGGAAAGAGCGAGCCTAGGTCTACGACGAATCCGAGCAAAGCCAGTCCGAGTCCCAATCCTGCACATGTGGCAGCCGTTTTTGGGCTCATCTCGACCGCTCGGGCCGCGATCATGAGCCCGGCAGCCTTCCCAACGAGCGCGGCGATGCCGGCCACCGAACCGGCGAAGGGCCAACCACCTAGGAACAGAGCGGCCCCTAAGACCGCCGCGGCCGCTGAATAGAGTGATGCAGAGAAGTTGGCTCGCTCGCTCACGGCGCCGAACGCGTGGAGATACGCTGCGAACGCGAAGAATGAAGCGGGGGACTGGAACAGATACCAGCGAAGGACCGACGGACTCTGAGCAGCCATGATGGTGGAGATACCCGCGGTTCGCGTGAGCAACATCACGGTCAGGGTCGCGATCACGGCAAACGCGAAGCTGGTCGCTCCGGCGCGCTGCCTAGTGGCGAGGGTGAAGAGCGCCGCGAACGTGCCCAAGCCCAAGATCCACATCGTCGTCCACTGAAGAGCCGAAACGAAGACCAAGAGCACCGCGAAGATCAGTACGAGACTCGAGCGCGTGAGCCAAGCAGAAAGCGAAACCTTCGAGGGCCGGGCACGCAGGCAGAGCATCGCCGGGGAAAGCCAACCGAGCAACAGTCCGAGCAGAACGAATAGACCAATGGCAATCGGCTCGGCGGAATGCTCTGTCGCTTCGTGCGGCCAACGAAGGGTGTGAACGCCGCGAAGTCCATCCCGAGCGACCAGCACCGTCGACTCGCTTCGACTTGGGTCAGGAAGGAAATCGCGCCGACTATAGAGGCTCATCCCGTCGAGCCCTACGATCGTGTCGCCCGGTTTCACGCCCTGGCTCGCGGCGAGCCCGTCCGGATCCACCGAGACCACCTGGACGCCTACGGTTCCGAGCTCCTCTCGGGAGAGCCCCAGCCCGAAGCTCTGCCCGCCAAGCGGCGCCGACGGTTGCCCCTCACGCACCCCATCGGCCCGCAACTGCGCCGAGGTGTCGGGAAGGAAGTCGACCCGGACTCGCTCGGCCGAGAAGACGTCTCGGTGCTCGTCCGCGGCACGAAACCCAACGCGCAGCTCTCCGTCGACGGTGGCGCGGCCGCCGAGCGCTTCAATGAGCTCTTCTACGATCGGAATCTCGATGAGCGACTCGGACCGAACCTCGCCGGCCAGGCGCGCATCGATGCGACTGGCGCGCATGCCAGGCCGATAGATCGAGCCGCGAAGTAGAATCTCGGGAGCACGCCCGAGCGGGAAGCCGCGACCGTGGATTCGAAGGGTCCCACCGGTCTCGATCTCGGGCGGCTCGATGGTCTCGACTTCGAGCAGCGCGAGGTTGTCGTACCGGCTGCAGGCGCTGAGCAAAATGAAGAAGAAAGCGACCGCTCGCATCGCCCTCTCGTTTCGCCGGACAGACCGAAAAGGTCAAGATTTCCGGGGCCAACTGCGAGCGTCGGAGGCATGGCCGGAAATCAAGCGCGAGCGATTGACAAACAGGAGGCCGCGACGCAAAACGGCGTCCCTCTAGGGGCGGTAGCTCAGCTGGGAGAGCACCACACTGGCAGTGTGGGGGTCCGGGGTTCGATCCCCCGTCGCTCCACCCCCTTTCGACTTGCACGAAAGACCACGGGCCCGCGATCGTAAATGATCCGGGCCCGTGATTGATGCTGAAGTGGCTCGGGAAGACGACGCCATGCATCGTCGACGGTCCGGCGCCTACTTCTTCGCAGCGGGCTTCTTCTTTTTCGTCTTCGCCTTCAGGTTTTTGACTGCCCTCTCGCCCTTCTTCTCGAGATCGGCCATCGCCTTGCTGGCGGCCTTCTTCGCGTTGGTGATCTTCTTTTTAATGTTTGCGCTGGTCTTCTTCGCCTTGCTCTTCAAGGCCGCTGTCTCTTTTCCGGCGTCTTTTTTGGCTTTGGTTAGCTTTTTCTTGAGCGCAGCCACTTCGGACTTCGCCGACCTTTTCGTGGCTCGCTTCTTGGCTGCCTTCTTCGGCGCTGCGCGCTTCTTGGCCGCCTTCTTCACTGTTTTTTTGGACGCCGACGTTTTGGTCGCCCGCTTCTTGGTGGCTTTTTTGGTGGCCGCTTTTGCCATGTCACGCTCCGTTGTGAATTGAGCGCAGAGTATAAACAAGCCCGAGGGCCTTCGGACAAGAATTCTTCACACCTCCCGCCGCCGCGTCAGACCGATCGACCGCCAACCGCTCAACCGCGTACCGCCAACCTCGGACCGCCTGGCGCCTACCGGCCTGAGACGTTTCCGTTCTCGTGGGGCATCCGGTGCCGGGGGCTCTGGAAGTAGTGCATCGGAGAGTACTGGGCGAGGTTCGTGGCGCGAGCCGTGTAGAGGCCGGCGTACTGCTCGATTTGGTTGCCAAAGCTCGAAACCTCATCGCCGGCCTTGAAGACCGAGCCCCAGAAGGGGTGAAACGCCTGGTCCAACACATCGTGAAGGGCGGTTCGCTCGGTATTCAGCTCCCTGAGCTGGGCCCTCAACCGGTCGATCGAGCGCCGGTGACGGACGCGTTTCGCGTCCCATTTCGCGCGTTCAGGGCCTGATTCATGCTCATTCAGCTTCCGCTCGGAACGCTTGAGCCGGGCCTGGTGCTCGCGCAGCTCGTCCTGCACCGCATCCTGCATCTGTTCGAGGGCGTCGGCGCGATCGAAGCTCAGGGCCTGCTCCCTCAGCACCTGAAGCTCGTCATCCATCTCCTGGATGATCATCGCGGTGCGCCAGGTCGATTCCTTCTTGGCTCGGAGGACGTCGCCGTAGATGTGGTCACCCACGTAGAGCACCTCGTCACCTGCGAAGCCGAGCGCCCGCTCAAGGTCGGCGATGTTTCCCCCGGTGTACACCCGGCCCCGAGCCGGCGCCCGAACCTCTGCTCCGGTCTCCACATCGACGAAAGGCGCTTTTTCGGTGAAGAAATTTGGCTTTTTCGAGAAGGTGCAGATGTAGTCGAGATAGTTTTCCCAGCTCGGGTACTCCTCGAGGGCATCGCTCAGCAGGTACGACATCATCGCATCGGTGTACTCGGGGCCCGAGTTGGTCAGCAGGAACAGGCGCTTGCCCGCGCTTCGAAGCTTGTGGAAGAGCAGTCCGAGCTCCGGATCACGATCCACGTAACGTGGCAAATCCTGCAACACCACGTCGAGAATTGAGCCGTCCTGATGTGAAAGGTCGGCGCAGTGTCGAATGTCGGCGAAGAGCTGAGCGTAGTCGAGCGCAGCGGGGCGCGGCTCGAGGTGCTCGATCACGGCAGCGTAAACCGCCACCTCAGACAGGGAGTAGAGGGTGTCGACCCAGTGGTAGCGCCCGGTGCCAGGACGGAGACGTCGGGTGTGGTACGCGCGGCGGCGCTCTTCCCGGCTGAGCTTGCTGAAGCCATGATAGGCCGTCTTCACGTACCGATGGCGGTCCATCTTGAGCACATTGCCGAGCTTCCGATCGATCAACAGGCCGCGGATCGGGAAGTCGGTCCGATAGTCCATCGCACGGAGCTCCTCGGGGTACCCGCGCTCGATGAGCTTGCTGACGGTCGCCTCGATGCTGAGGCGATCGATCTCCGCCTGGCGGTAGATCGCCAGTGTGTAGTCCATGTCGAAGCCCACGGCTTTGACTTGGTCGAGCCGCATGTTGCGGTTGCAGTAGACCCTTCGTCCAGCAGGCGGAGGAAAGACACTCCCACCGGGGGAGTCGAACTCGGGCGCGGGGAAACGCTCCTGCAAGGAGATGCTCAGTTGTCTGCGGGGTAGACGGCCACGCGCTTGCCCATTCGGCCGCGACGCTCGAACGTCACCACGCCGTCCACCTTGGCCCAGAGCGTGTAGTCCTTGCCCACACCCACGTTCGCACCGGGGTGGAATGTCTGGCCAACCTGGCGAACCAGGATGCTGCCTGCGGGGACCGTCTGGCCACCGGACACCTTGACGCCACGGTACTGCGGCTTGGAGTCGCGGCCGTTACGGGATGAGCCCTGACCCTTCTTATGTGCCATGGCGCTTCCTTAGCCTTTCACGCTCTTGATGCGGAGCTCGGTGAATGGCTGCCGGTGACCGCGACGGTTCCGATAGCCTTTCCGGCGCTTCATCTTGAAGACGATGATCTTCTTGGCCAGATCTTGTGCGACGATTTCGGCCGTGACTTTGGCGCCGCCGACATGCGGCTTGCCCACTTCGACCTTCTCGCCACCGACCATGAGGATGTCGGTGAACTGCACTTTGGAGCCAACATCGCCGATTAGTTTTTCGACGCGAATCGTGTCGCCTTCGGCGACTCGATACTGTTTTCCGCCTGTTTGAATGACCGCGTACATAGATGAATTCGTCAGTCCCTGGGTTTCAGGGGCGCGTAGTCTAAGGGTTGCGGCCTTCCCTGCAAGCCAAAACCATGCGTCCGGTGCTCGCCTGCTGACTGCTGGGCCAAGCTTCCTGAATCACAGGAGAAATCTCCGTTCTGTCCCGTGAGCTTGAACGGTCGGGCGCTGCGGATCCAGGATCAGTGCGAGGGCCACGATCGAATACTCGAAGATCTGTAGCCACAGCGGCATCCGCCAAATTCCTCGGCTGACCCAGAGGTCGAGCGGCGCATAAGCACAGAGGACTGCGGCGCTCCAGACCAACCCAGCCGAGCCGCCGGCGACGAGCTCGAGCGGAAGGAGCCAGGCGAGATACCAGGGATGGACCTGCGGCGAGAGAAGCAGAACTGCCCAGAGCAGTGTGCGTGCAGCGGACACGCTTGGGACTCGACGCTTCACGACGAGAGCGCACAGCAAGAAGAAGGCGAGCACCATCATGGAACGCGCGGCGAGCTCGGCGGACCCATCCCCCACGACCTGGCGGCCCGCCCAGTCGGCGAGCGCAAACAGGCTTTCGTTCCCACGCCAACGGCTTGCGAACTGCCCCGCCCCGGAGACGGGATCGACGGGTCCGTGCGGAACGACGAGCGGCGAAAGCAAGAGTGCGGAGGCGAAGGCGGCGCCAAGTAGAACCTTGGGCCGTCGGGCGAACAGCGGCAGGAGCGCCAAGCCGACGACCTTGAGCCCAACGGAAGCACACACTGCGATGCCCGCTCGAACGTACCGCTGCTGCGCGAGGGCCCAGGCCGTAACCAGCAGTGCCAGGCCGCAGAGAATGTCGAGGTGACCGTTGAGCGCGCTCTCGCTCAACAGAAGTGGGTTGAGGCCGAGGGCTAAGGGCGCTTGGGGGGATCTGGCGATTCGCGCTACGAACGCGGTGGTGACGACGTGCGCCAGAAGGGCCAAGAGCTTGACCGTCCATACCTGTCCCCCGAGCCAGACCGCGACCACGAAACAGAGTTGGGAAAGCGGTGGGTAGATGCTGCCGATGGATCGGTTGTTGATCTTGAGCCAGACCTCGTCGCGCAGTCCCGCCAGGGCGAGGTCGTCGGGGGCGAGCTGATACGGGTTGAACCCTTCGATCCAGATTCGCCCCTCCCATAGGTAACGGAAGAGGTCGTCGGACAGGAGCGGCGGCGCGAAGACGAGGGGCGCGCCGAACAGCAACGCGATCGCGGCCAGTCTCACCGAGGGCAGGCGGCGGAGCGAGCGCGAAACGGCGAGCAAACCGGCGTAGGGGACGAACGAGATCGCCAAGCTGGCGACGACCGTAGAAGGCGGGCAACCCGAGCGTGCGGCAAGCGCCAGCCCGAGGAGGATGCATCCTTGTGACGCCAGGCAGACGACGAACAGCACCTGGTCCCGGTGTGGCGTCATTGGACGACGAATCGCAAAACACGAATCCGTTCGCCCGGCAGCCAGCTCTGGCGGTACTGGCCCGCGATCCGGTGCCCGACAGCGACGGAGATCGTCACCATCGTCGGCCCTCCGCTGCCAAAGCACTCGCCCCAATAGTGAAGCTCGACCTCATAGACGCCGTCGATGGGGCGCGCGCCGACCCAGCGAATGTTCTCGATCTGCGGGTTCGGCATGTCGACGCAGTCGCCGCGGCCGGAGTGGTCGACGCGAGCGCCCGAAGGGGTGGAAGGTCGCTGAAAGCTCAGGGTGTCACCGAGAGGCCCCGTGACGTAGAGGTCGATGTCCGCACCGGTGTTCCAGGATGCGGTGACTTGCATCAACCCGGTCCCATAGCCGCAGCCGTCGTCGATCACGCCGTCGCAATCGTCGTCGATGGCATTGCACGACTCCTCGACCGGCTTTGAGCAATCGCGGGGGATCTCCTGGGCCGTGGCGACGGGGACGATCGAGACGAGGACGGGCGGCTCGATGACTCGAGGCGCGTCGACGGTTTCAGAGGTTTCGCGGACCGTCTCGCTTGCAGGTCCGTCTACGCCGCGGCCGGCGCAGGCGGACGAGAACAACAAAACGGCGATGGCGACTCGTTTGATCATCCGGCAGGCACTATAGCCGAGGTAGCGTACAATGCGGGCGCGATGATGGAGGCACTCGAGCAAGCCAAGGACGCGGTTGCGAGCCGGACCGGAGAGGCCGAAGTTGCCTTGGTCCTCGGATCGGGGCTCGGCGACTATGCAAACAGCTTGGAGGACGCGCATGCGATCCCCTACGCAGAGATCCCCCACATGCCGCTGTCCAGCATCTCCGGACATGCGGGAAACCTCGTTACCGGGCGAAGAGGGGGAAAGCGCGTCGTTGCGATGCAGGGACGCGCCCATCTCTACGAGGGCAATTCTCCAAGCGAGGTCGTGTTTGGTGTCCGCTTGATGGGCTTACTCGGCGCCGAGACCTTGATCGTGACCAACGCAGCCGGAGGGATTGCCCAAGACCTAGAGGCAGGCGACCTGATGGCAATTCGCGATCAGCTCAACCTCACCGGGACGAGCAGCCTCCTCGGTCCAAATGACGAGCGCCAGGGGCCGCGATTCCTCGACATGAGCGCTGCGTTCGATCCCGATCTGATCGAGCTCGCAAGCGACGTGGCGGCGGGGCTCGGGTTCGAGCTGCGGCGCGGTGTCTACGCAGGCCTCCTCGGACCGGCTTACGAAACCCCAGCCGAAGTGCGAATGCTCAGGACGCTCGGTGCCGACGCGGTAGGGATGAGCACGGTGCTCGAGGTGCTGGCCGCCCGGCACATGGGGCTTCGCGTCCTGGGTATCTCGTGCATCTCGAACCTCGCCGCCGGGATCTCGAAAGGCCCGCTGAGTCACGAGGAAGTGAAACAAACGGCCGGCGGTGCCCGGCCGGGTTTAGAAGCGTTGCTGTCGAGCGTGCTGGAGTCGATCTGATGGACGAGAGCGTTTGGGCAACGTTGAAGGGCGCAGCGGTGGAGGCTCGAAGGAACGCGTACGCCCCCTACTCCGGTTTCGCCGTCGGCGCGGCTGTGTTGACCGAGAGCGGCACGGTGTTCACCGGCTGCAACGTCGAGAACGCGAGCTACGGCGCAACGATTTGTGCGGAGCGCGCCGCCCTGGCAGCGGCAGTTGCGGCCGGAGAGCGTGAGCTCCGAGCGCTGGTCATCGCTTCGGGCGCAAAGAGCCCCACCCCGCCTTGCGGCATCTGCAGGCAATGCCTGACCGAGCTGGCCCCAAGCCTAGCGATACGGAGCTACGCGGGCGACGCGCACGCGGATTACGACCTCGCATCCCTTTTTCCAGAGGCCTTTGGTCGCGGCCACCTCGACTGAAGCCCGTTAGTCTAGACCTTCGCTGATCCGACGCAGCTTGTTCTCGACGTCCGCACGGTCGATCGCCTCCCGATCGGCCAGCTCCAGGTAGCGCCCGTACTCGACGACGGCTTCCTGCCGCTTTTTCTGCGCGTAGTAGATGTCTCCGGTCAGCCGGTGGGAGTCCGCGACCCATGCCTTGCCACTGGGCTCTTCGTCGCCGATCGAGGTCGCAGCGTTCAATGAGGCGAGGGCCTTCGCTCGCTGCCCTTCGTCGAGCTGCAAGCGACCGAGACGGTACCACCAGTACCCCTGCTCGGGAGCGCCGGCGACGGCTTTCTCGAAAGCCGCAATGGCTTCGCGCATCTGGCCTAGCTGGTAATGGCTTTCGCCCATCGCTGCCCAGGCTTCGATGCGGTTCGGGTTGAGCTCGATCGCTTTGTTCAGATCGGCCAAGGCGTCACGAACGGTTCCGGCACGAATCCGAATCCTGGCGCGTAGCCAGTACGCGTCTCCTAGAGTTGGATCGAGCTTCAGCGCGGCGTCGAGGTTCCGCAAGGCAGTGCTCATCTCGTTCGACTCGAGCGCGGCCCAAGCCACATACATCCGATACAGGCCGCTCTCGGGCTCGAGGCGTGCAGCGCGTAGGAATCGCTGGCGCGCGGCCTCGATTTGGCCTCGCTCGAGCTCCACCCGACCCAAGTAGTGCTCGGCTTCGGCCGAGTACTGCTGGACCTCCAGCACCTCGCGTAGGAGCTTCTCGGCCTCGTCGTATTTGCCGGCGAGCACCAGCACGGCACCCATTCGCGATTTCAGTGCCGCATCGTCGGGCGATTCCAGGAGCGCGTTGCGGTAGCTTTCGGTAGCCGCGTCCATATCCCCAGCCGCCTCGGCGAGCCGGCCCTTCTCCAGAGCAAGTCCGGGGAATTTCGCATCCAACTCTTCGACTTTCGCGAGCTCTGCCGCGGCCTCGTCGAGCTTCCATTTGCGCCGGTATGCGACGGCGAGCCCAAACTGAGCGGAAGAATCACGGGGCTCCATCTCGAGCGCCTGCGTGAACTCCTTGATCGCATCGTCGATGCGATTGCGCTGGAGCTCCGCCCAACCCAAAACGCGTCGCACCTCAGCGGTGATATCGACGTTGTTCTGTGCTTCGACCAGAATGCGGACCGCCTCGCCAGGGCGCTTGGTCGAGGTGTAGTGCTGAGCAAGCGCCATGTAGGCGCGCACGGACTTCGGCTCGAGCGTGATCGCGTTGCGGAAGTGCTTCACCGCCTCTTTGCTCTGGCCCAGGCCCTCGGCAACTTTGCCCTGCCAGAGCTCGACTTCGGCACTGACAGGCTCTTCCGTCCGAAGGTCGGCCAACAGTTCGTTGGCCTCCTCCGCCTTGCCCATGGCAAGGAGCGCCTCGGCGGCGCCCAGCTTGGCTTGAACCACGATTTTGGGCTGACCCGTCACGTCCAATTCGGCGCCGGCCGGAATTTGTGAGCCCAACAAGGTCTGGAAGCGGGCGTGGGCATCGGGGTAAGCGCCTTCGAGGAGCACCAGTCGGGCGGCCCCGAGTGCGGCGTCCGAATTGCTGGTGTCGAGCTCGATCGACTTTTCGTACATCTCGCGAGCAGCGCCCAGGCGTCCGCGTTGCTCTTCGATACGCGCAATGAGAGTCAGCGCCGCAGACTGGTCGGCCTTTGCAACCGGGAGCGTGGTGCCTTCGACCGGAGCAAGGCCCGCTGGAATTTGAAGCAGCTCGAAGGCTTCGTCGACCTCGTCATTTGCAATCAACTGGCTGGCCACGGCAACACGCGCGCCCGCATGGTTGGGGCTGAGCTTCTGGGTCGCCTTCGCCGCCGCCGCCGCCTCATCGGCGTTTCCGAGCACTTGATAGGCACGAGCGAGCCCCCACTGTGCTCGCGCGCTATCGTCCTTCTCGAGGGCTCGGCCGAACGCCTCGACAGCGCTTTGACCGTCGCGGGACGTCAGCGCGATCTCCCCGGCCACCAGATCGAGGTAGGCGTCCGAGGCATCGTCCTGCGATGCCGACGCGAGCTCGGATTTCGCTGTGTCGATATCGGCGTTGCGCAGTGCATCGGCTGCAAGCGCGACGTGAACCCGCGGGGCTTCATCGCCTCTGCGCTGCAAGTGCACCCGCAGCGCATCGGCCAAGCTCGCGCGCTCCATGTCCGGTCCATAGCGCACGAGATTGTACGATTCGTGCAACAGCGTCCTCGCGACGAGCGCGCGGTTCAGGCGCGCGTCGTCTCGCGCGGCTTGTAGCTTCGTGAGCGCCTGGCGTTGCGCAGTGTAGGTATCGGCCGCAGCGATGATCTCGGCTTCTTCGATCGCTTGGGCGACGAGAGCTGGATCACCGGAAGCGGGAAGCATGGGCTCCAGCAGGTGAACGCCGAAGAGGCCGTACTTGGTCGTGCCGAGGTAAAAGCCCGAGCCGACGATGATCATCATGACCGCGAGGGCGACCAGACCCTTCATCAGCCAAGGCGGCCGTTTGATCTTGAGCTGGAGCTTCTTCCGCTCACGCGAGGGGGCGGTTTCGAACTCGGGTCTGTCGCCGCCGAGGCGCGGCATACGGTGGACTTCGTTTTCGCCTCCTGCCGGGAACGCCGAGAGGTCGAGCTCGTTCGACTCCGGAAGCTCCAGCTCCGCCGAATCCCGTTGGATATCGGAGCCAGCCGGAATCGCGCCCAAAGGCGGGGCCCCGGGCGAACCAATGGGCGGCGGTGGTGCTGGCGGCCGCGGCGGAGCGTCGAGCTCCATTTCGAGAGCGATGTCATCTCCGTCCAAGAGGTCGAGCTCGATGGGCCCTCCCCCGTGAATTCGTTCGGGACCGTCGATCTCGCGATCCATGAAGTCGTCCCGGGCGATGGGTAGATCCTTCTGCGCGCTCGACATGGGTAGGTCGGAGTCGAGCGAAAGCGGCGGGGGCATGTCGGATCCCAGACGTGGCGTCGGGAGATCGGCGTCCGTGAGCGCCATGGGGAGATCGCTCTCATCGCCCAGGACGCCAACGGCACCCCCTGCCCGACTGCTCTTGAGGACAGGCAGGTCCGGATCGGATTCAGACGACCGATGGAGAGGGGCCGGGAGATCGGTCCCGCCTGCTGCCTCGCGAAGCGCTGGCAAGTCCATATCCGCAAACGGATCGAAGCCGGAGGGGCTCGCCTCCCGTTTTGGCGCAGGCAAATCGGCCGAACCGGGATCGGCAAATGGATCTAGATCGAGTGGATGGGCGCCTGTCTTGGGCGCGGGCAGGTCCATGAAATCCGAGCCCTCGAATGGCGCCGGCAAATCGACTTCGTCAATGGGCGCGGGCAGATCGGAGGGTTTCGAGCTCCTCACTGCCGCGGGGGCCCGGGGGAGGGGCGTGGGGGGGGGCGTGGGCCCAATGCCGACTTTCGTCCGTTTGCCACGCGGGGGCGTCGACGCGCCCGGCGCAGCTCCTCCTCCGGCTTTCGCGGTCGAACCGTCGCGATGAACCTGAAAGCTTTCACCGCATTTTGGGCAGCGCATCCGAAGCCCGCCGTCGGGCAACCGGTGCTCGTCCACGTCGTAAGACGCATTACACGACGGACAATTAACCTTGATCATGACCCCACT
>JBARTN010000258.1:0-1647 GCA_049645265.1 Polyangiales bacterium | reverse complement strand
GATTGTTTGGACACCCGATCATCCCGACCTATGCTTCCGCCCGCGTGGCTTGGTGGAAAAAGGGTTGTCTTACGGTCGTCCTCGGCCTGGTGCTCTTGGTATTGGCTTTCTGGCTCGTCTATGGAGGAGCCAAGGACCAGCTCGACGGTGAGATTGCGCGCGTCGCGCTCGCACCTGAGCACGTCGCCGCCCGTGTCGCTGGGCAGAAGCGGGCAGCGCCCAACGAGACCAATCGAATCCTCTTTGGCGACCTTCACGTCCACACGACGCTTTCGGTGGATGCCTTCATGTGGGGCCTGCCGCTGATGGGAGGCGAGGGCGTTCATCCGCCGGCCGACGCGTGTGACTTCGCCCGTTTCTGCTCGCAGCTCGATTTCTACGCGCTGACCGATCATGCCGAGGCCCTCAATCCTCGAACGTGGAAGATGACCCGGGACTCCGTCCGTCAATGCAATTCGGTGACCGCGGGGAGCGAACAGCCGGACACCATCGCCTTCACCGGCTACGAATGGACGCAGGTCGCGCTTACGCCCGAGGCCCACTACGGCCACAAGAACGTCATTTTCAAGCATGACAGCGACGACGCGCTCCCCCCTCGGCCGATTTCGGCGCCTGGCCTCGCGACCCGGGCGTTTTCGAAGCTCAGCGCGCTTTGGCCGCTCCTGGCCATTCCGGCGCGCTCGTTTCCAAACCAGCAGGGCTATCTCGACTTCGCGGGATACATTCGCGACAACGCCCAGTATCCATTCTGCCCCGACGGCGTAAACAGCAAAGATCTCCCAGCGAGTTGCCGCGAGCGAGCTGCGACGCCCGCTGTGCTTTTCCGCAAGCTCAATGAATGGGGCCTCGACTCCCTGGTGATTCCGCACGGCACGACCTGGGGCTTCTATACGCCGCTCGGCTACACATGGGACAAGCAGCTCCGCGCGGACCTCGACGACCGCAACCTTCAACGCCTCGTGGAGGTCTTTTCCGGACATGGCAACTCCGAAGAGTACCGAGACTTTCGCTCGGCGATCGTGACCGAAGACGGGCTCGACTGTCCGGAGCCGACGGAGGGCTACGAATCCTGTTGTTGGCGCGCCGGCGAGATCATTCGCGAGCGATGCGAGGACCCGGGCTCGGACCTCTGTCAGCAGAGAGTGGAAAAGGCGAGGGCGGACTTCCTTCGCGTCTCACTTGCGGGGCACGTGACGCTGCCCGGCGAGGATGTTCCGGACTGGAGCGACTGCGGCCAGTGCACCGATTGCTACCTGCCCGCCTATCAGTACCGGCCCGGCGGTTCGGTGCAGTACATGTTGGCGAAAGGCGATTTCGAGGATCCGGAAGCGCCGCGGCACGCGACGATGGGCTTCATCGCCTCGAGCGACAATCACTCCGCGCGTCCGGGCACCGGCTACAAGGAGTTCGCACGACGTCAAATGACCGAGGCGCGCGGTGCACCCAGCGAGTCCTGGCGCGCGCAGATGTTTGGCGATCGGGGTCAGCCCGAGCCGGAGACGGTCTCGTACACCCTCGAGGGCTTGATGGAGCGGCCGCCCTTCGAGCTGATGTGGATGGAGCGGCAGGCTTCGTTTTTCATCACCGGCGGGCTCGTGGCGGTACACGCGACCGAGAGGACGCGCGAAGCGATTTGGGACGCCATGC
>JBARTN010000257.1:0-14977 GCA_049645265.1 Polyangiales bacterium | reverse complement strand
GCGAGAAATATCACCAAGAGGCGAAGGTTCCTTTTCCAATAGCGCGTCGCGTGTTCCGCGCTGTGCGCGGCGCGGGGCTTTTCTTGTTCCGATTCGGTGGTCATCGTGTGTTCCGTTTCTCCGCCGTCGGCGGTAGTCACCCCTTCTTCAACAGCGCCTCGACCACGCTTGGGTCGGCGAGGGTCGAAAGATCTCCGAGTTGGTCTCCTTCACCGGCTGCGATCTTGCGTAGGATTCGCCGCATGATCTTTCCGGATCGGGTCTTTGGAAGACCGTGCGTCACGCGGATCTCGTCCGGCGTTGCAATCGGTCCGATCACCTGACGCACCTGTTCTTTGAGTGCGCCCTGAAGCTCGTGAGGCTCCCAATCGGCATCTGCGATGGGCACCACGAAGGCAAAGATGCCCTGGCCTTTGATTTCGTGCGGGAAGGGCACGACCGCGGCTTCCGCTACGGCCGGGTGCGCGACCAATGCGCTTTCCACCTCGGCGGTTCCCATGCGGTGCCCGGAGACGTTGATTACGTCATCGACGCGACCGGTGATCCAATAGTACCCGTCCTCGTCGCGACGACAGCCGTCACCGGTGAAGTAGTACGGGGGATACTGCGAGAAGTACGTCTCGAGGAAGCGCTTATGGTCGCGGTGAATCGTTCGCGCTTGACCGGGCCAAGGACGCTTGATGCAAAGGAGACCATTGACGTCGTTGCCTTCGAGGACCTTGCCGTCTTGGTCCACGAGCACCGGCTCGATGCCGAACAACGGGAGCGTCGCCGAGCCGGGTTTCGTGGGAGTCGCGTTCGGGAGCGGGCTGATCAGAATCCCGCCGGTTTCGGTCTGCCACCAGGTGTCGACGATCGGCACCTCTCCGTTGCCGACCACGTTGCTGTACCAGAGCCAAACCTCGGGATTGATCGGCTCGCCGACGGTGCCTAGCACCCGAAGCGACTTGCGGCTGGAGCCCTTAACCGGCTCCGAGCCCTCGCGCATGAGGGCTCGGAGCGCGGTGGGCGAGGTATAGAGCGTCGTCGCGCCGATGTCATCGATGACGTTCCAGTACCTGCTCGCGTTCGGGTATGTCGGGGTCGATTCGAACATGACGGTGGTGACGCCGTTCGCTAGCGGCCCGTAAATGATGTAGCTGTGACCCGTGATCCAACCGATGTCTGCAGCGCAGAAGTGGATGTCATCGGGGCCGATGTCGAAGACGTACTTGAATGTCGACGCGGTGTACGTGAGGTAGCCCCCGGTCGTGTGAACGAGGCCTTTGGGTTTTCCCGTTGAGCCGGACGTGTAGAGGATGAAGAGCGGGTCTTCGCCTGCCATCCACTCCGCCGGGCACATGATGCGCTGCTCGGACATCGCCTCGTGCATCCAGATGTCGCGGCCTTCCTCCATTGGGACTTCGGTGTCGGTGCGCTGGACGACCAGCATCTTATCGACGACGGCAAGACCCTCGACCGCGTCGTCTGAGATCTTCTTCAGCGGGATGCGCTTGCCGCCACGGAGGCCTTCATTCGCGGTGACGAGCACCTTGGCTTCTGCGTCGATGATCCGATCGCGAAGCGCTTCGGCGCTGAAGCCACCGAACACGATTGAGTGCACGGCTCCGATTCGCGCGCATGCAAGCATCGTGTACGCGAGCTCGGGGATCATGGGGAGGTAAATGCAGACCCGATCACCCTTTCGGACGCCAAGCGACCTCAATACGTTGGCGACACGGCCGACGGAGGCTTTGAGCTCAGCGAACGAGATGTGCTCATACTCGCCGGGCTCGTCTTTGACGAAGATAATCGCGGTTTTATCAGGGTTTTTGGCGACGTGTCGGTCGACGCAGTTGACCGCCGCGTTGATGCGGCCTCCCGCGAACCAGACAAACTCGCCCGGCGTGTGCTCTTCGAACGCCGTGTGCGGTTCGTAGTACCAGTGCAGCTCGTTGGCCTCTTCGCGCCAGAACTCTTCGTTCTCGGCGAGGCTTCTATCGTAGAGGGCTTGGTACTCCTCAAGCGTGCTGATGCGTCTTCTGGTTCCGAGGGTGGGTTGCGAGAGTGTCATCGGTACACCTTACATTTCGCTGCTCCGATTCGTACGCAATACACGTACCAACACTGGCGATCGCGAAACCACTTTGGATCTTCGTCTAACGCGGCGCAGCAAGCGTTACGATTCGTAGCAGCGCGCTACAGAACGAAACGCTTTGGAAACGCGCGTTCACTGCTCAGGTGGGCGGGACTCGCGCCGGGGAATGCCCATGCGTTGTCGGCGTTCCCAGAGGGTCTTCCGGCTGATGCCAAGACGCTTCGCCAGCTCGGTTTCGCTCAGCTCGTCTTGATGCGAAAGCACGAACCGCTTGAGGTAACCTTCGAGCGACGAGTCTTCGCCGTTTACATCTGCAGGGATTGGGTCGGGCAGGCTCGACGTGGGCAGCCCGAGCAGCTCTTCGGTGATCGGCCCCGACTCGTGAAGAATCACGGCGCGCTCGACAGCGTGCTGGAGCTCACGCACGTTTCCGGGCCATTTGTAGCGCCGCATTGCAGCCGCCGCACCATTGCTGAGCCCGACCGGTGGTCGGCCCAGCTTCGCCGTGGCCTGCGCAAGAAACACCTCCGCGAGCGCCAAGATGTCGTCGCCACGCTCGCAAAGTGGGGGCAGCTGGATCTCGACGACTTTCAGGCGAAAGTAGAGATCTGCCCGGAATTCCTCGCGTTCTACGAGCATCGGAAGGTTCCTGTGGGTCGCGGCCACGAGCCGGATGTCGACCGACTCTGCGATGCGCGCGCCGACACGACGAACCTCGCGCTGTTGAAGGATTCGCAGCAGGCGCGCCTGTGCGGCCTGGGACAACTCACCGATCTCATCGAGGAAAAGCGTTCCGCCGTCGGCAGCATGCACTAGGCCTTCCCGCCGGCTGAGAGCGCCCGTGAAGGCGCCCTTCTCGTGTCCGAACAACTCTGACTCGAGCAGAGTTTCTGGAATCGACGCGCAGTTCACCGGGACGAATGCACCCGTGCGGGCGCTTTGGTTGTGCACCGCGCGCGCGATTAGCTCTTTGCCCGTGCCCGACTCGCCGAGGATCAATACCGTTGCTTCGGTCGGCGCGACTTTGCGCGCCCAACGTAGCGCTTCCTGCATGGGACTCGATTGCGTCGCCACGATATCGTGCGCGTCGGAGTTGCCGCTCTCGTCCCCCGTCGCGATCGCAGCTTGGTGCCGGAGCACCCGACCGACGGCGGCGCTCAACTCTTCCGGCTCAAAGGGCTTCGACAGATAGTCCGCGGCGCCCCGCTTCATTGCATCGACCGCCGCGCCAACCGAACCGTACGCCGTCATCACGATGACGGGCACCTGTCCTACGCGTTCGAGCAAGACGTCACCCGTCTCACCAGTGAGCCTCACGTCGGTGATCACCAGGTCGAAGCATTCCGGGCGCTCCTTTTCGGCTTCCGGAACGCTCGACACGGCAACCAGCTCGTGCCCATCCCGCTTGAGGATGCGCTCGATCTCCGCGCGGATGACCCGCTCATCCTCCACCAAAAGGATCTTCGCCACCGGTGAGTAGTACCAAAGGAGCGTGGTATCCTTCAATGCCTTAGTTTTCAAAGGCTTGGAGGGTGATCGTGAACCGGCTCCCGCCCGATCGGCGCGGCTCGTAGCTCAGAGAGCCACCAAACCGCTCCACGATCTGTCGAGAGACCGAAAGACCGAGGCCGGTACCCTGACCATCTGTTTTGGTCGTGAAAAAAGGCTCAAAAACGAGGGCCGAAAGCTCTTCAGGGATACCCGGGCCCTCGTCGTCCACCTCGATGAGAACCGAGCCATTGTCGACTCGCGTCCGCACGTACACCGTGGCACCCGAGGAGCAGGCTTGTCGCGCGTTGTTCAACAGGTTCACCAGCACCTGAGTTAACCCATCGGGGCTTGCCATCGCAGACGCGTCCACCGACAGATCCAGGTCGATCTTGCAGCCTTTGGTTTCGAGCTTCGCGAGCTCGACGGCGTCGCGGACCACTCTGGCTACGGGGATCGCCCGCAGCTCGACAGGGGTTTCATCCCGCCGGCTGAAGGTGAGCAGGCTCTGCACGATCCGGTGAATGCGCTGCGCTTCATCCACGATGATCCCCAGCCGCTCGCCGGCGTCGGCCGCGCCCGGGTCGGTTGCGAGGTTCTTGGCAACCATCAGGATTCCGGTCAGCGGGTTGCCGACTTCGTGGGCTACGCCTGAGGCCAGGGTGCCAATCGAGGAGAGGCGATCCTTGTGTGCAACGTGCCGTTCGAGCTGCCGGAGCGCCGTCACGTCTTCGACGACGAATACGCGACCCTCTTCGGACTCGCCCGGGATGATCGCGGTTTGCGCGCGGAGCTCGATCTTTCCGTCTCCCAGGTCGTACTCGCGCTCGATGACCGAGCCAGTTGGTTGATGCGCAAGCTCGTCGAACAAGGGCCACCAGGGGTCTGGGATGTCCTGCATGGAATGACCGCAGATGTCGTCTTCATCCAAACCCGACATGCGCTCGAGATGAGCATTCCAGACGACGACGTCTTCGTGGTCGTCGACCGTGCAAACACCCACCGGCAACTCCGACATCAGTAGCGAAAGATAGCGGCGCGCCGCGTGGGCCGGCGAAATCCGTTGCGACGCATCGGCGTCGAGCAAGTCGAGCTCGCGGAAGGCACGCAGCTGCTCTGCAAGCGCATCGGCTCGCACCGGACGTCCCCCCTGCACGTAGGTGTGCGCCGCCAGCGGACCAATTCTTTCGCTGAGGCGGCCCTCCAGCTCGGTGATCAGGCGGAGCAGCTCGGGCCGGTCCCGGGGTGGCCATTCGACGTCGGCTGCGGACGCGGCTTGGTAGATCTCCTCGTCGGCGACGCGTTTTCCGACGTATGAAGTCAGGCGTTCCTGAAGGGACTCGGCGGAATCCGGAACCTGCAATAGTCGCGTCACGCGGGGCTCGCGGCACGCTTCCGCCGCGTTTCGCTCCTCGGGCGATCGTGTGGTGAGCAGAGAGACCCCCATGAACACG
Source organism: Polyangiales bacterium (assembly GCA_049645265.1). Classification (GTDB taxonomy): domain Bacteria; phylum Myxococcota_A; class Polyangia; order Polyangiales; family Houyiibacteriaceae; genus SG8-38. Next base: position 9,958 of record JBARTN010000257.1, on the reverse strand, counting down.
AACGCGTGGGCCGTGAAGCTCAACCAGATCGCTGGGCCTCGCGCCGCGGGATCGGTGAAGCCGAACAGCGCGTAGACGCCAGAGACGTCAAACTCGACCCCGAACAATGGCGATGCGGTCAGCAGCGCCCAGGAGCTCGCTCCTACGATCAGGCCTGCCAGAACGCCGGCGCGCGTCGCACGCCGCCAGAACAGCGCCCCGAGGAGGCCAGGCAGCAGATGGGTGACGGCGACGAAAGAGGCGAGTCCAATGTCGACCAGTGAACGAGTGCGCGGCAGCATGAAGTGAACCAAAAGACCCGCAATCACCACGCCAATGATCGTCGACCGGCGAAAAACGGCCCAGCGCGTGAGCAGGGACTCCGGTGATGGGCCGAAGCGTGGAACGAGATAGTTCGCGACCATGCCGCTCAAGGCGATCGACGACACCAAGATCATCGCACTTGCCGCAGAGACCGCGCCGAGAAAGGCGAGCGTTTGGAGCGCTGGTGAGCTCTGTACCGCGACTAGAACGTAGACGTCGGGGCTAAACTTCGAGGCCGCGAGGTCGCGTCCGGCCCAGAACAGGATCGGAACGGGCAAATTGATGGCAAATAGGTACAGCGGTAGCGCCCATCTGGCGGTCTCGAGGCTACGCGGTCCGGGGCGCTGCACGAACCCGACGAAGAACTGGCGCGGGAGTAAAAACGCAGCGCAAAACGTCACGAACACGAGCGCTACCCACGAATCGCCCATCACCGGGTTGGTTATGTTCTCGACAAGCTCAGGCCGTTCCCGAAGGTAGTCGTCGAGCCCGCGGACCCCTCCAAACACGGTCATCAGCACCGCCGCGCCGACCACAAGCAGGGCGACGAGCTTGAAGATGCTTTCGAACGCGAGTGTGGCGATCAGCCCGGGGCGGTGCGCGCGGCCATCCGCATACCGCACGCCGAGTGCCACTGCGAATGCGCTCAGCAACAAGGCATAGACGGAACCGAGCTCCTCGCTCGGCTCCTGACCGACCACGATGGCTGCACCGTCGGCTACCGCGCGAAGCTGAAGCGCGATGTACGGAAGGAGCCCGGCGACCATGAAAAGCGAGACCGCCGCGCCGAGCGTGCGACTTTGATATCTAAAGGCGAAGACATCCGCGATGCTTCCGAGCCGGTAACGATCCACCAGCTCTGCGAGTGGTGCCCACAGGAACGGGATCGCGATGCACGACAAGGTGACGCCAAAGTAAATGGCGAGAAAGTCGTATCCTTCGGTCGCTGCGAATCCAACGCTACCAAACAGTGTCCAGGTGGTGGCGTAAACGCCGAGCGCGAGCGCGTAGCTGAATCGGTTTCGTCCTAGCCATCCCCATTCAGGCGAACGCTCGACGACCTCCGAGCCGAAGATGTAGAATCCGAGAAGGATGGCTGCGAGGAAGAACAGAGCAAAGTGATTAAGGGGCATGGCGGGTGCGATGAAGAAGCATGACCGCAATCATCCCAAGCCAGAAGGCAAATGGGGACCACCAGGTTTGGAGCCACACCGCTCGAACGGGGGTGGCGATGAGCACGAAGGCTACCGCGAAAAGAAGAAGTGCGCGCTCTTGTTGACGATTCATTTACGCGTATCCAATCGCCTGCAGACGCTGGGTGATTTCGTCGAGGATGACCGGGTCGTCGATCGTCGCCGGCATCTTCCACTCCGTCCTGTCTGCGATCTTCTTCATCGTGCCGCGTAGAATCTTGCCCGAACGAGTCTTGGGTAGGCGTTGGACGACGATTGCGGTTTTGAAAGCCGCTACGGGGCCAATCTCGTCGCGGACCATTTGGATGACTTCGGAGACGATGTCGTGCTGCGGACGATCGACGCCCGAGTTGAGTACCAAAAGGCCAAGCGGGATCTCGCCCTTGAGCTGATCAGCCACGCCCATGACCGCGCATTCTGCTACGTCTGCGTGCGCCGAAATGATTTCTTCCATGCCGCCGGTCGACAGCCGATGTCCGGCAACGTTGATGATGTCGTCGGTCCGGGACATCACGTAGACGTAGCCATCGTCATCGATGAAACCAGCGTCCGCGGTCTTGTAGTAGCCCGGGAACTCCTTCATGTACGAGCTCACGAAGCGGTCGTCGTCGTTCCAAAGCGTCGGCAGTGATCCTGGCGGCAGCGGAAGCTTGACCACCAATGCCCCTGTCTTGCCACGCGGAACCTCGTGACAACCCTCGTCGACGACCCGAACGTCCCAACCCGGCACTGCAATCGTCGGCGACCCGTGCTTGATGGGAAGCTGTTCGACTCCTATGCAATTCGCACAGATCGCCCAGCCGGTTTCGGTTTGCCACCAATGATCGATGACCGGTACGCCGAGCTTTGCTTCCGCCCATTTCAAGGTATCGGGGTCGGACCGCTCGCCGGCCAGGAACAAAGAGCGCAGGGTGCTGATGTCGTAGTCGCCGAGCAGCGCACCGGTCGGGTCTTCCTTTTTGATCGCACGAAATGCGGTCGGCGCAGTGAAGAGGCAGTTCACTCCATGGTCCTCGATGACTCGCCAGAACGCACCCGCATCCGGCGTTCCAACCGGCTTTCCTTCGTAGAGGATCGTCGTGTTTCCGTTCAGAAGCGGTCCGTAGACGATGTATGAATGGCCAACGACCCAACCGACGTCGGAGGCAGCCCAATACACTTCGCCAGGCTGGACACCATACACATTGCGCATCGACCATTGAAGCGCGACCGCGTGACCTCCGTTGTCGCGAACCACGCCTTTAGGGATGCCGGTGGTTCCCGAGGTGTAGAGAATATAGAGTGGATCGGTCGCCAGAACCGGCACGCAATCGTGGGGCTTGGCTGCCGCCACCGCGTCTTGCCACGAAATGTCCCGACCTTCGGTCAGCTCGGACTCGCAGCTTTCTCGCTGACGGATGATGCACGTCGCGGGCTTGTGTTTGGAGAGCTCAATCGCCTGATCGAGCAAGGGCTTGTACTCGATGACCCGCGTGCCCTCGATGCCGCACGACGCGGAAACGATGATCTTTGGTTCGGCGTCATCGATGCGAGTTGCGAGCTCCTGCGGAGCGAAGCCGCCGAAGACCACCGAATGCACAGCGCCCAGCCGGGCGCAGGCAAGCATCGCGATGACCGCCTCGGGAATCATGGGCATGTAGAGCAAGACCCGGTCGCCCTTGACGACGCCCTGCGATGCCAAAGCGCCAGCGAAGATCGCGACTTCCTGACGGAGCTGGCGATAGGTGTACGTTCTTCGCTGGTGGGTGACTGCGCTGTCGTAGATGAGGGCAGCCTGGTTCCCGCGCTTTTCGACGTGCCGGTCTAGGGCGTTGTAACAGGTGTTGAGCTGCGCTCCGGTGAACCAGTGATAGAACGGGGGGTTCGAGCTATCGAGGACCTCGTCCCAGCGCTTGATCCAGTCAATTCCTTCTGCCTGCTCAGCCCAAAAGCCTTCGGGGTCTTTGAGCGAGCGGCGCCGCATTTCCAGAGTTGCCGACATGATGAAGTTCTCCGGCGCGTCACAATACCTTGGCGTCCGGTCGAAAGCGAGTGTCTTCGAACGAGGGGAGCGCCCGTGGGGGTTGACTTCGTGCGTCAGCTAGGCAGTGTCTCGGAAGGAGACCCGCGGATGAAGTCTAGAATTCCTTACTGCCCGCGCATGTTGGCATTCCCTGTCGTGTTCGCTCTTGGATTGTCGCTCATCGGTTGCAAGGCGGACCAGCTCACCGGCCACGGCGCCGAGGTCGTTCTGCTCTACGATGAGCCGCTAGGTTGCGAGAACCTCGGCGAGGTCATCGGTCATGGGGGCGGCCTCACGGGCGCCTACTCCAAGCCATCCGTCAATGCGGAGTCCGCCGAGAACAACGTACTGAACAGGGCCGCCGAGAGAGGCGCAACCCATCTCTTGTTGCATCCGCAGGAAGTCGCACAGGGCGATGGGCGTGCTCCAGACGAAAAGGACACGGCCCCGGAGCTGGCGCACGGCTACGGAACTGGCTCCAACGTGATGGTCCCCGGCACGGCGTTCAAGTGCCCTCCCGGCGCGGCTCCAACGACGAGCTCGATGTCGATTCAGCGAGGGACCGCCCTCATCGAGATTCAAAAGCCGAAGTCGATTTCGATGGCGCCTCTCGGCCCGTTGAAGAGCGTGACGGTGTTTCAAAGATACCCGCTTCCATCGGGGGGCGGGATGGGTGAGACCGAGCAACTCAAGCTCGAGGACCCAGCGGAGATTCAGCAGGTTGTCGATTCGTTGCAACAGCTGGCTGTGGATCCGATGAAGTTCATTCCCACACACCGAGTCGAGCTCGTGGGTGAGCTGGGTGTTCAATCGCTGCTCTATGGTTTTGGGTATCTGCAGTACGCGGGCGAAGTCTATCGACTCACGAGCGGTGACTTCGAGCTCGTCTTGCGGCTGAGGGTAGAGCCTCCCCCACCGGAGCTCGCGCCGCGGCCACCGATGGTGGAAGAGTCGGCCGGGCCGTAGTCCTTCGAGCCGCCTAGGCTAGATCGAGCCTTTGTACGAATCGGCGCAGGTGGCCGATCGCGCTCGGCATGTGGGGGATGAATCCCATGTGGCCCGTGGGGTACCAATGAATCTCGGGCTCATCCCAGCGTCTCCACATCGCGCGCATCACTTCTGCATCGAAGAAGCGGTCATGCTCTGCCGCGAGGAGCAGGATGCGTTCGCTGGAGATGGCTGGTTCCAGCTCGTTCCAGCCGATTCTTTCGAAAAAATCCCCGAAGTCGGCAGGAGTCCAGCCAAACCGGGCAAGGTCCTTCCGCATCGCGCCAAGTACTGGGGCATCCCGAAGCAGCGCGCCCATGTGCATGTGCGCGATGAGCGGTGCGGCAAAGGCGAAGCGGGGCTCGAGACAGGCAAGGGTTGCGGCGAACGCGCCGCCGAGCGAAAGGCCTGCCACACCGACCGGGCTCGGTGATTCGTCGAACATGACCGAAAGCAGGGTTCGGGCGTCGAGAATGGTTTGACGCATGGCCTCAAAGCTTCGCACCACGTCGGCCGTCCAGAAGCGCTCACCGTCGTACGGGGAGCTGCGCGGTTTGCGACGGCCATGGTAGGGCGGTTGAAGGTGGAGGATCTCAACATCGAGGGCGCGAGCGATTGCGCCCAACAAGCCGTGCTCTTCGAGCACCGTTTCGGGCTGCATGTAGCCATGGATGTAGAGAAGTCGCGGGCGGCCTTCGGTTCCCTTGGGACGAATGCGCCTTGCGTAGACGGTTTGGATGCGCCTGCTGCGTGTGTGGTAGTGCGCATTGAAAAAGGGCTCCATCGGCTCGTGTTGCGACGCGAAGGTCAAATCTTCGTTTTCGAAACCGGGCAGCGACCACCGGCGCCGCCTGCGGACGCACGGAATCTCCTGAGGCGCCGGATAGAGCTCCTCCCGCGTCGCCCCTTCATAGACGGAGAGGCGATCCAGAGTGTCGTGCGGACGCGAGCGCAGCAGTTGCAGAGGCCGAACGAGCACGCCGGCCAGGTCATCTAGATTCGGCAAGCAGGCCTTCCTTCACCGGATCCGGTCCCGCCGGTTACAAATGCGGACTGTGGCATGACAAGGGCTCTTCCTTTGCGTCGCGATAGTCGCCGCTCGATTGCGCCGGTGTCAATGAGCTACCAGGGGTGCTAAGAGTCGCCTCGACATGAAGCTCTCAGTCGAGCAGTGGCGGGAACGGGGGCACTTTTCGAGATTGCTCGGCCGCGAGATCTTCTCCATGGATTCGGGTGAGCTCGATAAGCCGGTGATCTTTCTCATCCATGGATTCCCGACTTCGTCGTGGGACTGGGTGCCGATTTGGGCGGCGCTCAACGAATCGTATCGCTTGGTCGCGCTCGACCTGTTGGGCTTTGGGTTCAGCGACAAACCCCACTCTCACCGATACAGCATCATGGAGCAGGCCGACCTCTGTGAGGCACTTCTGATCGACCGTAAGCTGACACGGTTCCACGTGCTGGCCCACGACTACGGGGACACGGTCGCGCAAGAGCTCTTGGCACGCCAGAACGAAGGGAAGGGTGTGGGAAGCTGGCTTTCGGTTTGCTTCCTGAACGGCGGGCTCTTTCCTGAATCGCATCAGGCGCGCCTGATTCAGAGGCTGCTCCTGAGCCCGCTAGGACCGTTGATCAACAAGCTTTCCACCAAGCGCACGTTCGACAAATCGTTGAGCGCCGTCTTCGGCCCAGACACCAAGCCGTCGGACGAGGAGTTAGAAGGATTCTGGCAGCTCATCAACCACAAGGATGGCAAGCATGTCTTTCACAATCTGATCACCTACATGAGTGATCGAAAACAGCATCGCGAGCGTTGGGTGGGCGCACTGCAGAAGAGCATCGTCCCGATCGGCCTGATCAACGGTTCCATGGATCCGGTGTCCGGCGTCCACATGGTCGCGCGGTATCGGGAAGTCATCAGCCGCGACCACTTCACCGTCGAGCTGCCGACCATCGGGCACTACCCTCAGGTGGAGGCCTCGGCCGAGGTCGCCGAAGCGTACCTTCGCTTCTTGCGGCAGCTCTAGGATCGACTCAAGCTCTGGCCGTGGCTGGCAACGACACTCGCGTTCTTCTTTTGGAAGGCATTCACGAAACCGCGGTAGAGAGCTTTGCGGCGGCTGGGTACCTGAACGTCGAACGCGTGACGCATTCTCTCACGGGGGCTGATTTTTCGGACGCGATCGCGGACGTCGATCTGATCGGCATTCGATCGCGCACCCAGATCGACGCCGCGGCCATCGACGCCGCAAAGCGCCTCAAAGCCATTGGCTGCTTCTGTATCGGCACCAACCAAGTCGACCTCGACTCGGCTCGCCGCGAAGGCATCCCTGTATTCAATGCGCCCTTTTCGAACACGAGGAGTGTTGCGGAGCTCGCCATCGCCGACATCATCTTGTTGATGCGCGGGATTCCTGAGAAGTCCGCCCGCGCCCACCGTGGCGAATGGGCGAAGACGGCGCGTAACGCCCACGAGGTTCGCGGGAAGTGCTTGGGCATCGTCGGCTACGGCCGGATCGGGACCCAGCTCGGCATCCTCGCAGAGGGCCTCGGGATGCACGTCCTCTACTACGACATCGAGCACAAGCTTCCGCTGGGCAACGCGGCGCCGGCGACCACTCTCGAAGAGCTCTTCGCCCAGGCCGACGTCGTCAGCCTCCACGTCCCCGAGACGCCGGCCACACGCAACATGATCGACGCAGACGCGCTACGCAGCATGCGTCGGGGCTCACTCTTGATCAACGCCGCGCGCGGCACCGTCGTCGATATCGAGGCGCTCGCCGAAGCCCTCTCAGCCGGGCAGATCGGAGGCGCTGCGATCGATGTCTTCCCAGTCGAACCCAAGTCGAACCAAGAGATCTTCGAGTCGCCGCTTCGCGAGTTCGACAACGTGATTCTCACGCCACACATCGGCGGTGCCACCGAAGAAGCTCAATACAATATCGCCCGCGAGGTGGTCGCGAAGCTCGTCAAGTACCACGCCAACGGTTCCAGCGTGTCGGCCGTAAACTTCCCGCAGGTCACCATTCCCGATCATGAAGGTCGCCGACGCATCTTGCATATCCACAGAAACGAGCCTGGCGTCATGGAGCAAATCAACCGTGTTTTCTCGGCGCACGGGGTCAACGTGGCTGCGCAGTATCTAGAGACCTATGCAGACGTCGGCTATGTCGTGATGGATATCGAGCTCGACGACGCCGTCTCCCTTCTGAGCGAGCTCGAAGCCATTTCGGCGACGATCCGGGTTCGAATTCTTCGCTGAGGCTACCGGACCTCGGTGGCCGCGGTTGCGGCGTCCCCGCCGTCCACGTCGGACTCATCGACCCAGGCCATGAAGATCGTGTAGCCGAGTGACAAGACGACTGCGCCGACGAACAGACCGAGGATGCCGCCCGCGATGAAGCCGCCAATCGACCCCATGAAGAGCACCAACATCGGCACGGCCGATCCGCGGCCCATCAGCAATGGTTTCAAGACATTGTCGCTCACTCCAACCAGGACGGACCAGATCGCAAATAGAACGGCTACGACGGTCGAGCTCGTATAGAACACGTAGATGATCAACGGAATCAAGACCAGCGTCGGAGGAAGCTGCATCACCGCAAGAATCAAAATGAGCAGCGTCCATAAACCGGCGGCTGGCACGCCGACCACTAGCATCCCCAGGCCCGCAAGAAGCGACTGAATAGCGGCGACCCCGAGAACGCCCCGCGTCACGCTTTGTACGCTGGAGGCTGCCAAATCGGCGAGCTTTGGGCCGCGCGGCCCAGCTACGATGTACGCCACCTTGTCTGCCAGCCTCGCGGCCCGCTCCCCATTCGGGAGGATTGCGCCCGCGATCAAGATCGCGACGATGAACAGCGCCACGCCCATTCCCAGGTCGCCCACGGTCGACACCAGCCAAAGGCCGACGTCTTTCATGTAGGGGGCGAGCTTCACCAATACGGACTCCAGATTCTGAGACGCCCCGAGCCACAGACCGTGCAACCGCTCGCCGACAATTGGCCAGCCGGCCACGAAATCCGGCGGCGGTGGGATCCTGATCTGCTCGTGGATGAGATCGGCCGAGAGACCGTCGGTCGAATCGACAAGGCTTGCCCCGAGCGCAAGGGTCGGAACGATCAGCACGAGCAAGGCGACCACGACCAGCAGCACGGCGGCGAGCTTCGGGCGTCCGCCTAGAGCCCCGGTAAGCTTCGCGTAGGGAGTCTGGACGGCGATTGCGATCACGACACCGCCGATGATCGGGTTGAGGAAGGGCGCCAGGATTTTCAGGCACCAGAATGTCAGGAGAGCGAGCAGGCTCAGGCGAACCGCGGCCCGGGTCACGCGTCGCTCGTACGCGCGTTCTTCTTCCCGATGTTCGCTGGACGCCATCTCAGCTCTCCCCGACCCAAAGCAGCGCCTCGTCTCTTCCGTCCATGGGGAAGGCGCGAACCTCGGCATCGACGAAGCGCGATGCCATGCGTGGCAGCGCGGACAGCACGCGGTCGGCGGTCACGAACGCGACCCGCCGAATCTTGCTGTGATGCTCCCGAATGAACCGAATGTGTGAGCTTAGCGCAGCGAAATCGTCCCAACCCGGGAAGTGCTCCGCGACGATCATCAAGCCGTTGAGAAGCCCGGCCTTTTCGATGTAAGGGTCGACCTCCGCGCTGAGGCGTTCGAAATCGGCGGCCTCGAGCTCTCCCTTCGGCTGCAGAATCAAGACGCCCTTGTCCTCGATGAGCTCGAACGACAGATGTCCGCGCGATGCCGGCTCCGATATCCACTGGCGAGCGTCCTCGAGATCGTCGCCGTCGAACACGCGGACCTCTCCGGGCATTGCGAAGCCGAATGCCTTGACCATCTTTTCGATCCAGTCGACATCCGTCACGACGGCGACTCGCTCGAAGGAGGTCAGGTGCTTCATCCCAACTTTGGCGTCTTCCCACGCAGCCCCGCCGGAATAGCCTTTGAACTCGTCCCCGATGACGTAGAGCAGCCGCACCTTCCGGTGCTTGCTGAGCCTCTCTTCGATGGCTGGAACCAGCACGGTTCTGTAGTCGTCGGCCGTGACCTCGCCAAGGGCTCTGAGCCCCAGCACGCGGTCGGGAAGGTCGGTCATCACTTCGATCATGGGACGCTCCTCTGGATGGGGCGGCGATCCTGCCACAATCGCACCAGCGTTCCAATTCCAGGTCGCCAACGCGCCGACGATTCCTTTGCGTTTGCGGAGCGCTAGCACTGCGCTCGAAATATGGCATCTTCGCGCGAATTCCATGAGCAGCAAAATCACAGCAAACAAGGTCGTTACGCTCTCCTACACCCTGCGCGATAACGATGGTGAAGTCATCGATCAGTCCAGCGATGGAAGCCCGCTCCTCTACCTTCACGGCGCTCGGAACATCGTTCCGGGTCTCGAAGAGCAGCTCGAAGGCGTGGCCGAAGGGGAGTCGATCAAAGCAACCGTGTCTCCCGAAAAGGGATACGG